>JAIXLE010000279.1 GCA_026931725.1 Bacteroidales bacterium | reverse complement strand
ACACAACCGGGGACTGTCGTCCCCGGTTCGGAGTGTCCTACTGAACCGGGGACGATCGTCCCCGGTTGTCCGACAAGTGTAGATTTTGAGACACCCACATCGGGTTTGTGTATCGGTAGCTATTGAGAGAGAGCCAACGAAGGCGAACCACTACAGGAACCGAGGCTTCTGCTGGCAGACGCTGGGCGACCAGCAGAAAGCCGATGCCGATTACGAAATGGCGAAGAAGTTGGAGGCCAAATGAGCGACGATCCCCAATATGTGATTCCCATTCACGATGAACGGCAACTCGTTGCTCATGCGAACACGGTTTACGACCTCGTTTGGCGGGTCGATTTCAAAGCCCCTGGGTTTGCTGTTCTCGACATCCCGCCTGGGCCGGATTCGCATGTCCTGCGAGCCTGGATGGTAAAGCTGAAACAACGGCTGACCGAGATCGGCATCTCTCGCAAGCGGGGCGGATTCATCTACAAGTCGATGTCTCGATTCGATCAGCAGGTGACGACCAAATTCCACCTGGACGGCGCACCCGATCAATCTCTCCTGATGCTGGGGTACGAGCCGTCGAAAGTCGAAAGTCGCTTGTTCCTGGCCGACTACACCCGTGCGGCCTTCGACCTGGGAATTACGCCGGGTCAGTTTTTGCAGGAATACAACCCCATGTACAAGAAGGGGGAAGACCTGCTGGGGCTGTACATCACGGAATTGCCGCAGCCGATGGAAGGGCATTCCCGGCTCGTGGCAATCAACAACTCGTCATTACCGTTCAGCGAAGTCAGGACGAACTCGCTGGGGGTCTTACACAAAGCGATCATCGTCACGCCGGACGACACCGAACGACGGTTCATCAACTCCACGATGTTGGCTGTCGGTGAGCGGGACGAGATCAGCCTGGAGCAGCAGAAAGAGTTCATCGCCACGGACAAGATCAGCCAGCGGGACTATTGAGCCTGTTCACCCGGTCGGAACCATACTCTCCTCCAGTTGTCGCCACGTCTCTTCCTCGTTCATCTCCTCGTGGTGGAGCAGGACGGCGAGTATGTCATCGACCCTTTGCCGCACGTTATGCAAGTTGACGTGACTGTTGCCCAAGTCGAACAGCAAGAACTCGGCCATGTCCGATACATTCGGTTTGTCGATGGCACAGGCGATCTGGCACTCCAGGTCGTCCAGATCGTCGGGGTTCGACAGGTCGAACTTATCGTCCTCAATGTCGCAGATGAGGGTGTTCAGCACGTCGGCGGTGTGGTCGCCATCATCGTCCGGGATGGGTGGCAGTGCGGGCTTGGGGACAGTTCGCCGCTGGACCTCTCCAACGGCCCATTCTCGTGTCCCAGCTTGTTCGAGTCAGCGGGTTGTGCTGTCCGGTGAAGTGACCTGCCTGATTCCCAGACCACGATAACTGTATGCCCGGTTGCTATCCCGCCCTTCTTGGAGCTTCGGGATCAACGTCTTCAAATCTCGTCCAAACCATGCCGGTCGGGTCGGTGGCTTCGACGGATTTGGAGTCGTAGAAGGTCGTCTCGATACCGGGCCGCAGGTACTTGTACCCCCTGCCGGTGATCTCCCGGTGGAACTCCTCGATTCGATAGTACCGATACCGCTCGATTATCCTCAACCCGACCGGGATCGGGATGACGAGATCAACGACTGTTTCGCCTCGCTCGCACCATGCGTGGTCGATTCGCCGTCCTTCTTTCTCGCTCCAGACCGTACCGTGAACGACGGTCCAATCGAAGTCCTCTGCGTCTGTGACCCACCGTAGCGCTGCTGCGTAGCAGAGGCCGGACCAGTCACGCTCCAAGATGTCGCCAGCTTCTTCATCGTCCACGAGGCACGCTTCGAGCATCGTCTCCAGCGATTCGGGGTCGGTGAGCCGGTGATTGTTGCCGATCTCAATCAGCGTGTAGGCAGCCCGCTGTTCCTGACCAGTTCCTCCGAATCAACGAAGGGAACCACGTTGTCGGCCCGGCTGTGCAGGACCACGGTGTCCGGCTTCACCGACTTGGCCGTTCCTCACTTCTTCCACGCCGGGCAGAGCAGCACGCGCTTCGCCTTGCCACTGTTGATGTTCATGGCGACGGCCCCGGCTCGCCCCCCCGGCTCAGGTAGGTGAAGCCGACACCGACCTTCCCGGACAGGTCACGCAGGCTCCACCGTTTCCCGTGCCGTAGCTGCCGGACCTTCATCCCGAACGTCGCCACAAGATCGCTCCTCGCAGGTACATGGCAGTTGCGATACCCCGATGCCCATCGTAGGATACTTGCTCTTCGCAGACAACACCGGACAGGTCCGGCCTGGGGTGATCTCCGGCTTGCGGGCACGGCGGTACTCGATGAGTTCGTCCGAAACGGGCGGTCGAGAAGCGTGTGACGGGGGACGATTCGCATGACCACGACCACGACTTCTCCCCGCCCCGAACAGGGGCAGATGGTCAGCGTCCGCTCCCGCAAATGGATGGTCATGGACGTTTCCGCCAGCACGCTCCCGCCCGACCGCCTGCAAGCCGGGCTGGAGCCGCCTCAGCATCTCGTCACACTCTCGTCTGTCGAGGACGACGGCCTGGGGGAAGAACTGAACGTCCTGTGGGAGCTTGAGCCGGGGGCCAGGGTAGTCGAGAAGGTGGCCCTGCCCGACCCCACCGGGTTCGACCCGCCCGACCGCCTCGATGCCTTCCTGGATGCCGTCCGCTGGGGCGCTTCGTCGTCAGCGGACATGCGAACGATTCAATCGCCGTTCCGCAGCGGCATCGACATCGAAGACTACCAACTCGACCCGGTCGTGCGGGCCATCCAGATGCCACGGGTCAACCTGCTCGTCGCTGACGATGTGGGCCTCGGCAAGACCATCGAGGCGGGCATGGTGGCGCTCGAACTCATCCTCCGCCACCGCACACGGAAGATTCTGATCGTCTGCCCGGCCCCGCTTCAGGTGCAATGGCAGGAGCAGATGCGAGACAAGTTCGGCCTCGACTTCCGCATCGTGAATTCGGCCCTGATGGGCGTGCTGCGCCGCAACCGGGGCATCCACGTCAACCCGTGGAACCACTTCCCCCGACTCATCACCAGCATTGACTTCCTCAAGCGGGAGCGCCCGCTGCGGCGGTTCCGGGAACTGCTGCCGGGGCCGGACGACCCCGTGTACCCCCGCCGGTTCGACCTGCTCATTCTGGACGAAGCCCACAACTGCGCCCCGTCTGGCGTGGGCCGGTACGCCACCGACTCGCAGCGGACGAACGCCCTCCGGCAACTGGTGCCGCACTTTGAACACAAGCTGTTCCTCACCGCCACCCCGCACAACGGCTACCCGGAGAGCTTTTCGGCCCTGCTCGAACTGCTCGACAATCAGCGCTTCGCCCGCAGCACGCCGCCCGACCGCAAGCAACTCAATGCGGTCATGGTCCGGCGCATGAAGTCGGAACTGCCGCCGAAGTGGGACGGCTCGCCCCGGTTCCCGAAGCGGGTGCTGGACCCCATCGAAGTGCCGTACACCGACGAGGAGCGGGCCGTTCACGCCGCCCTGCGGGAGTACGCCGACCTGCGAGTGGGGCGGTCGCAGGACAGCGCAGAGAAGTTGGCGACCGAGTTCGTCCTCAAGACGCTCAAAAAGCGGCTGTTCTCCAGCCCGGCGGCGTTCCTGACCACGCTCGACCAGCACGAGAAATCGCTCCGATTGGCGAAGCGGGGCAAGGCCGTCCGCAAGCCGTCCGTCGGCATCTTGAAGCAGGAACTTGACCGTGTGGACGAGGACTACGCCGACGACGGCGAGTACGACGAGGCGATGACCGATGCCGTGGACGCCGCCTCGCTGCTGTTCACCGAGCCGTCCACGAACGAACTGGCCCTCCTCCGGCGGATGCGGGTGTGGGCGGAGAAGGCAAGCGGGCAACTCGACTCGAAGGTCAACGGCCTGATCGACTGGCTGAACGCCCACCTGCGGCCCGGCAAGAAGTGGGGCCACGAGCGGGTCATCATCTTCACCGAGTACCGGGCCACGCAAAACTGGCTGTTGGAAATCCTCGCCCAGCGGGGGTTCACGGGCGGCGAGCGGCTGATGACCATGTACGGCGGGATGGACTCCGAGGAGCGGGAGGAGGTCAAAGCGGCCTTCCAGTCGGCCCCGGACCTCAGCCCGGTGCGCATCCTGCTCGCCACCGATGCCGCCGCCGAGGGGCTGAACCTCCAGAACCACTGCTGTCGGCTGATCCACTACGAAATCCCCTGGAACCCGAACCGGCTGGAGCAGCGGAACGGGCGGATCGACCGCCACGGGCAGAAGGGGTTCCTCGCCGACACCGGCGAGCGGCAGGTGTTCGTGTACCACTTCGTCGGGCAGGGGTACAAGCAGCGTCAGCACTCGACGTTCTCGGCGAGGGCGGCGGACCTGGATGCCGACCTGGAGTTCCTGATGCGGGTGGCGCAGAAGGTGGAGACGATCCGGGAAGACCTGGGCAGCTACGGCACCGTCCTGGCCGATGATGTCGAGGAGGCGATGCTCGGTCGGGGGTACTCGATGCCGGGCGTGGGGCGGGCCGATGCCAAGGTCGAACCCGTGCGGAAGATGCTCAAGTTCGAGCGGGACTTGGCGAAGCAGATCGGCGACCTGCTGGAGCAGTACCGGGAGACGCAGCGGGAATTGCGGCTGTCGCCAGACAATATCCGCAAGGTGGTCGAGGTCGGGCTGGCCCTGGCCGAGCAGCCCGCCCTGGTCCCCGTCCCGCACCCGTCCGGCAAGCCGGTCTTCACCCTCCCGCCGCTCAAGCACAGTTGGGCGGCGTGCGCCGAGGGACTGGAGCATCCGCACACCAAACAAATCCGCCCGATCACGTTCGACCATTCCGCAGCGGACGGGCGGGACGATCTCGTACTGGTCCACCTGAACCACCGACTGGTGCAGATGAGCCTGCGACTGCTGCGGGCCGAGGTCTGGTCGGTGAAGGGCCGCAAGCGGCTGCACCGGATCACCGCCCGGCTCGTGCCGAACCACGCCCTCGCCGGGCCTGCGGTGGTGGCGCACGCCCGGCTGGTCGTCATCGGCGGCGACAGCCACCGGCTGCACGAGGAGATCATCACGGCGGGCGGACTGCTCAAGGAGGGCCGATTCTCTCGCATGAACCTCGGCGAGTTGGACAAGGCTCTCGCGGCGGCGACGGGCGACGAACCCGCCGAGCCGATGCGGGCGCACCTGCTCGAATTGTGGGACAAGTTTGCCCCCGGCCTGTCGCAATCGCTCGAAGCCCGCATGAGGGACCGGACGACTGGCCTCCAGAAGAAGCTCGGCGAGCGGGCCGACAAGGAGGCTGACGACATCCGGGCCATCCTGCTCGAACTGAAGAAGGCCATCGACGCCGAACTCGCTGAGCAGGCGAACTACCAGCCCGGCCTGTTCGACGACCTGGAAACCGATCAGTTCGAGCGGAACAAGGACTTCCTGCGGGCGCGGTCGAAGGCGATCCCCGCCGAGATCGAGCGAGAGGCGGCGGCGGTGAAGGCCCGCTTCGCCGACCCGCAGCCCCGCATGTTCCCCGTGGCGGTGACGTTCCTCGTCCCCGAAAAGATGAGGAAGGGGTAAGCCATGTCCATCACCCGCCACCACAACGACTGGCTGCGCCTCGTGCCGAACTCAGGCCCGTTCCTGAGTCTGCCGGTGTTGGCGCTGACGTTTCCGCAAGGACTGAACGCCCACGACCCCGAACACGCCCGGCGGCTACGGCAGGCGTTCGGCGAGTGGGACGAGGACCAGTTGGGGCAGTGGCCCGATCCGGTCGTCCACCGGGCGTGGGTGCGGTTCGTGCTGGGTGAGACGCTGGGCTTCGACGAACTGCTCGCCGAAGGACAGGCGATTCCGCAATCGCTCATGAGCGAAGAAGCTCAGTACGGCGAGACGCTGCGGCCCGATTGGATCGTCACCGACCCGGCCACGAAGAAGGTCCGGCTGCTCGTGCAGTTCTACCCCCGGTGGCAGCCGCTCACCAAGCCGGTCGCTACCTCCCGGTGGAAGACCTCGCCCGACACCCGGATGACGCAACTGCTCCACGACACCGGCATCCGCCTCGGCCTCGTCACCAACGGCCTCGACTGGATGCTGGTGAACGCCCCGAAGAACGAGACGACCGGGTACGCCAACTGGCGGGCCGACCTGTGGCTGGAAGAGCCGGTCACGCTCCGGGCCTTCCGCACGCTGCTCTCGGCGGATCGCTTCTTCAGCGTGCCGGATGCCGAAACGCTCGACCTCAAGGGCGGGTTGCTCGACCAGAGCCAGAAGGACCAGCAGGAAGTCACCGACCAACTCGGCTATCAGGTCCGCAAGGCCGTCGAGGTCGTGATCCAGGCGCTCGACAAGGCCGACCAGGACCACGGGCGAAAGCTGCTCGCCGATGTGGACGAGAAGACGCTCTACGAATCGGCCCTCACCGTCATGATGCGGCTGGTGTTCCTGTTCTGCGCCGAGGAGCGGGAACTGCTGCTCTTGGGCGACGAACTGTACGACAAGAACTACGCCGTCAGCACCCTGCGCGAGCAATTGCGGCTGACCGCCGACGAGTACGGGGAAGAAATCCTCGGCCTGCGGTACGATGCCTGGACCCGGCTGCTGACCACGTTCCGGGCCGTCTACGCCGGGGCCAAGCACGACCGGCTCAAGCTCCCGGCCTACGGCGGCAGCCTCTTCAACCCTGACCGCTTCCCGTTCCTCGAAGGCCGCAAGGCGGGGACGAGTTGGAGGACCACCCCGGCCACGCCGCTGCCGGTGAGCAATCGCACGGTGTTGCACCTGCTCGAAGCCCTGCAAGTGCTGCAAACGAAGGTCGGCAAGACCGTCGAGGCCCGGTCGCTCAGTTTCCGGTCGCTCGACATCGAGCAGATCGGCCATGTCTACGAGGGGTTGCTCGACCATACCGCCGTGCGTGCCACGGAACCGATGCTGGGCCTGGCCGGGACACGGGACCAGGAGCCGGAGATCGCCCTGGCCGAACTGGAGAAGGTCGCCGCCAAGGGGGAGAAGGAACTGCTCAAGTTCCTGAAGGACGCCACGGGCCGGTCGGAGTCAGCGCTCAAGAAGGCGCTCACCCCCGAACTGGACGACCAACTCGCCACCCGATTCCGCACCGCCTGCCAGGACTCGGCCCTGTGGGAGCGGGTGAGGCCGTATGCCGGACTGGTCCGGGTCGATACCGTCGGCTACCCAGTCGTCATCACGCCGGGGAGTGTGTTCGTCACGGCGGGGAGCGACCGCCGCAGCACCGGCACGCACTACACCCCGAAGTCGCTGACCGAACCCATCGTCCGCTACACGCTGGAGCCGATGGTGTTCGACGGCCCTTCGGACGGGATACCCGAGGGTGAATGGAAGCTGAAACCGGCCCGTGACATCCTTGCCCTGAAGGTCTGCGACATCGCTTGCGGCTCCGGGGCATTCCTGGTGGAAGCGTGCCGCTACTTGGCCGCACGGGTGCAGGAAGCATGGGCCGAACTCGAAAAGCAACAGCCCGGCGAAGTACGGCTGACACCGGAAGGCGCACCGTCGCAAGGGGCGGCAAACGAAGAGTTGATCCCCGCCGACCCGGACGAGCGGGAAGCCTACGCCCGGCGGCTCGTCGCCCAACGGTGCATCTACGGTGTCGATAAGAACCCGCTGGCCGTCGAGATCGCCAAGCTGTCGCTGTGGCTACTCACGCTGGCGCAGGATAAGCCGTTCGGGTTTCTCGATCACGCCATCCGCCACGGCGATTCCCTCGTCGGCCTGCACAGCATCGACCAACTGCGCAACCTCACGCTGTCGGGCAAGCGGGAGGACTCGGACATCTTCCTGTCCCGCCTGGACGATGCGGTGAACGAGGCCATCGCCCTGCGGAACAAGCTCGAATCCCGCCACGCCACGTCCATCGAGGCCATCCAGGAACAGGAACGCTACTTCCACGAAGCCCACGAACTCATCACCCGGCTGGCGTTGGTCGCCGATGTGCTGATCGGCAGAGCGTTCGATGTGAACGAATCCGCCCTGATCTCGGCGGCACTCAGTTTCCAGAAAGGCGACGATGCCGAACTGAAGACCGTCCGCAATGCAGCGAACAAGAACCGCACCCCGTTCCACTGGCCGTTGGAGTTTCCAGAGGTCTTCATCACCAAAGGCGGCTTCGATGCCTGCATCGGCAACCCGCCGTTCATGGGCGGTTCCAAGATCACTGGTTTCCTCGGCACGCTCTACCGAGAATATCTCGTTCACCAACTGGCGAAAGGAAAGCGGGGCAACGCCGACCTCTGCGCCTATTTCTTCCTGCGTGCGGCTCAGTTGGTGCGGCCGGGGGCGGGCTTCGGCCTGATTGCCACCAACACAATTGCCCAAGGGGACACACGGGAAGTTGCCTTCGATCTGCTGTTGGCGATGAACTTTATCGTGAACCGTGCAAAATCAAGCCAGCGGTGGCCAGGGCTTGCCAGCTTGGAGATTTCAATCGTTTGGGTGCGCAACGGTGGATGGAATGGCTTGTACGTTCTGGATGAGAAACCTGCATCTGGGATAACTGCTTATCTGACAACACCAACAGTGACTTCAGGTAATCCGTTTCGACTCAATGCCAACGAAGGCTTGTCATTCAATGGTGCCAAGGTCTACGGACAGGGCTTCGTTTTGACCCCTGACGAAGCACAGGCTTTGATTGCAAAAGATTCACGAAACAAGAATGTGCTATTCCCATATCTGATTGGCGAAGATCTGAACTCACGGCATGACCAATCACCGAGCCGATGGGTTATCAACTTCTTTGATTGGCCAGTTGAAAAGGCAATGGAGTACGCCGACTGCTTCCGCATTGTGCAGGAATTGGTAAAGCCAGAACGGTTCAAACTCAAGGACACACTTGATGGGAAAAAGCTGAAACAATTTTGGTGGCTGTATGGCCGTAACCGACCAGAACTTTACTCGGCAATCTCCAATATGGAGACTGTCATCACAATTGCATCCACAAGCAGAACGCTTGCCTTTGTAATCTCGCCAAAGGATATAGTTTTTTCACATGCTACGAACGTGTTCGCCATGAATGCAAAATCCTATTTTGCGTTACTGCAATGTGTTGCTCATGAAACATGGGCCAGGCATTACGCTTCTTCAATGAAGAGTGATTTACGTTACACCCCCACCGATTGCTTCGAGACATTCCCCTTTCCTGCATTGCTCGACGGGTTGGAATCGATCGGCGAGCGTTACCACGCCCATCGCCGACAGGTCATGCTGGCGCGTCAGGAAGGGCTGACGAAGACCTACAACCGCTTCCACAACCCCGACGAAGCCAGTGCCGACATCGCCACGCTGCGGGAACTCCACGTCGAGATGGATACCGCCGTTGCTGCCGCCTATGGCTGGTCCGACCTCGAACTCGGCCACGGCTTCCACGAAACCAAGCAGGGCATCCGCTACACGATCAGCGAAGCCGCCCGCCGCGAAGTGCTGGCCCGGCTGCTGAAACTCAACCACGAACGCTATGCGGAGGAAGTCGCAGCGGGCCTGCACGAGAAGAAGAGGCTCAAAGCCACGAAGGGCCAGAAGCAACCGCAGGCGGAGCCATCACTCTTCCAGAACGAGGAGGACACATGAACGCCAGCGACATCCTGGCGGCAGTGAATGCCGGGGAAGACAAGGATTGGGAATTCCAGTCGGCCAAGGGCGGGATGCCGGGCAGCCTGTGGGAAACCGACAATGCGATGGTGAACACCGACGGCGGTGTCATCGTTCTGGGCATCAAGGAACATGACGGCGACTTCGCGGTTCACGGGCTGGACGACCCGGCCAAAATGGAGAAGGACTTCTGGACGACGATCAACAATCGGGGTAAAGTCAACGTCCACCTGCCGGGCCAGCACGACGTTCGCACTTACCCGGAGACACCGAACCATCCCAAGCCAGCGGACAAGACGAACCCTGATTGGAGGGCGACGTGAGTTCCACCCTGAAACCCACCGTCTCCCCGCTGCAACTGCGGGATGAACTGGAAGCGATGGTCCTCAAAGAACTGCTCGGCCCCGGCAGCGCCGAGGAGGAGATCACCGAGTCGCCCGGCACTCGCTACTTCGTCGGCGTGCTGGCCCCCCGGAAGCGGGCCACCGCCGGGGCCGCCCCGCCCAAACCCGCCGCCGCCCCGCCCCCACCCGACGACGATGACGACGATGACGGCGAGGCGGACGGGGAAATCCCCGACGGCGACGAACTGGCGCTGGGCGGCAAGGACACGTCCCAGGACGGCCCGACCGACCGGGAAGCCGCCCAGGAGCAGGCCAAGGCGCTCATCCCGTCCTCGTTCGGCATGACGTTCTCGGTGAACCCGGAGGCCACGGAGATCGCCGTGTCCGCCGCCTGGGGCCAGTATCTCCGGGAGAAGAGCGAATACCTCGTCAGCGAGAAGACCGGCAACCCCCGGCTGGTGTGGAAGCGGTATCCCCGTGGCGGCAAGCACCGGCTGACCCTCGCCGAAGGCCCGGTTGCCCCGATTGTGGTCGATGCCAACTGCCCGGAAGTCGTCGTCCAGGGACTCGTCCGCAGGCGCTCCGACCACTGGTGCGTCACCCTCTTCCTGGTCAACGAGCAGCAGGAGCCGGAGAAGCAGAAGGACACCGCCTGGGCGTTCCAACCGGAACTGGTGGCCGAGGGCATCGACGGGGCGGCGGTCATCCACAAGCGGCACACGGTCCTCGAACTGACCGGCACGGACGCCGCCGTGAAGGCCGAGAACGACCTGCTGGCGATGGTCTACCGGCGGCACGTCGAGTTCGCCGTGGGGCACGGGATCGGCGTTCACGTCGATGGGTCCGCCGACCCGAACCACGCCGTCCGGGTGTGTACCAGGGTCGTGCCGACCTACGAGGTTCCCAAGACGACCCCGCCCCGGCCCGCCGACGCCGAGATCAACCCAGCCTTCGCCAAGTTGGAGGGCATGGTCCTCGACATGCAGGCGCTGGCCGAGTCGCAGCCGAAGCAGTACCGCCCGAAGCTCACGCCGCTGGTGGATGCCTACCGAGACTGGATCGAGCGGGAAGAGAAGCGGATCGCCGACCCCGCCGAGGGGCTGGCCCACTTCCAGCACGTCGCCCAGCAGACCATTGCCCGCTGCCGCTCGACGCTGAAGCGGATCGAGGAGGGGCTGGACCTGCTCGACACGGACGAGAAGGCGGCGCAGGCGTTCCAGTTCATGAACCGGGCGATGTGGCTCCAGCGGACGCACTCGCAGTTCGCCGAGCGGGTGCGACGGGGCGACGAGAAGCCCGACATGGGAGCCATCGACATCCCGGAGAACCGCTCCTGGTATCCGTTCCAGCTTGCCTTCGTATTGTTGAACCTGCCGGGCATCACCAAGTTCGACCACCCCGAACGGAGCGAGTCGCCCGATGCCATCGCCGACCTACTTTGGTTCCCGACCGGCGGCGGGAAGACCGAAGCGTACCTCGGCCTGACGGCCTACACCCTCGGTCTGCGGCGCCTGCAAGGGGTGATCGAGGGGCGTTCCGGCGAGAACGGCGTGGCCGTGCTGATGCGGTACACGCTGCGGCTCCTGACGCTCCAGCAGTTCCAGCGGGCGGCGGCGCTGATCTGCGCCTGCGAGGACATCCGCCGCACGGCACTCAGCCACGGCGACACTCGCTGGGGGAAGACACCGTTCCGCATCGGCCTGTGGGTCGGCGGCAGCACCACCCCCAACTGGACCAGCGATGCCGACGAAGCGGTGAAGTCGGCCAACGGCGGCAAGCCGAAGTCCGGGGCGGCGTCCCCGCACCAACTGACCAATTGCCCGTGGTGCGGGACGAAGATCGACCCCGGCAAGCACATCAAGGTCGAGAAGTACGCCGAGGGAGCCTGCCGCACCCTCATCTTCTGCGGGGCCAAGTTCGGCCAGTGCAAGTTCTCGGTGAAGGAGTCGCCGGGCGAGGGGCTGCCGGTGATGGTGGTGGACGAGGAGATTTACCGCCGCCTTCCGGCGCTGCTGATTACCACGGTGGACAAGTTCGCCCAGATGGCGTGGAACGGGTCGGTCCAGATGTTGTTCGGGCAGGTGGACGGGTACTGCGAGCGGCACGGGTTCCGGTCCCCCGGTCTGGCCGAGGCGTCCGAGGAACTGGCGGTCGGCGGCGTCCACCGGGCGAAGGGGAGCGTCCCCCAGGCCAGGGTGGTGTCGCAGAACCCACTCCGTCCGCCCGACCTCATCATCCAGGACGAGTTGCATCTCATTAGCGGGCCGCTCGGCACGCTGGTCGGCCTCTACGAGACGGCCATCGACCACCTGTGTACCTGGGACGTGAACGGCGCGAGGGTGCGGCCCAAGGTGGTGGCTTCAACGGCGACCATTCGCAGTGCCAAGGACCAACTCCACGCCCTGTTCCTGCGGCGGCTGGAGACGTTCCCGCCGAACGGCCTCGACATCCGGGACAACTTCTTCTCCCTCCAGCGCCCGTCGAGCGAGGCGATGCCGGGCCGGAAGTACGTCGGCATCTGCGCCCCCGGTCGGCGGCTCAAGGCGGCACTCATCCGGGTGTACGTCGCCTTCCTGTCCGCCGGGCAGGTGTTGTTCGAGAAGTACGGCCTGGACGCCGACCCGTGGATGACCCTCGTGGGGTACTTCAACAGCCTGCGGGAACTCGGCGGCATGAAGCGGCTGGTGGACGACGACGTGCGGACCCGGCTCCGCAAAATGCACGAGCGGGGGCTGGCGAACCGCACCCTGTACACGCCGGACACGGTGCGGGAACTGACCTCCCGGCTGGGATCGACGGCCATCCCCGAAACCCTCGACCTGCTGGAGAGCCGGTTCGACCCGGCGCTCTTGGAGGAGATCAAGAAGCGGAAGAAGGGCGACGAGTACGTCCACCGGCCCCTCGACGTGCTGCTCGCCACCAACATGATCTCGGTCGGGGTGGACGTGCCCCGGCTGGGCCTGATGGTGGTGGGCGGGCAGCCGAAGACGACGGCGGAGTACATCCAGGCGTCGAGCCGGGTCGGGCGGAAGTTCCCCGGCCTCGTCTGCACCGTGTTCAATTGGGCGCGGCCACGGGACTTGTCCCACTACGAAACCTTCGAGCATTACCACTTGACCTTCTACAAGCACGTCGAGGCGCTGTCGGTGACACCGTTCTCGGCGGGGGCGACGGCCCGTGGGCTGGCGGCGCTGCTGGTGGCGATGGTCCGGCAGTCGGGGTTCGAGTTCAACTCGAATGACAAGGCGATGCGGATGGCGACCCAGCGGGGCCACCAGTACGTCACCGCCGCCGTCGAAGCGATCACGAGACGGGCCGAACTGATCGCCGGGGTGGATGCCGCCGAGGAGGTCCGGCAGCAACTCAAGCGGAAGATGGACCTGTGGCAGAAGCGGGCGCAGCGGACGGCCCAGGGGAACCAACTCGGTTACGAGACGAAGAAGGACGGCGTGACCGTGGGGCTGCTCCGCAAGCCGAGCATCGAGCAGTGGGACGAGTTCACCTGCCTCAACTCGCTCCGGGACGTGGAGCCGACCGCCAACCTGATCCTCGACACCTTCGGCATGGACGACGAAGGTGGTGACGAGGCCGAGGAGGGAACCGCACCGTGACGCCCAAGGACCAGAAACGCTTCAAGGTCGGCGAACTGCGGCCCAGCCAGGCGCTCACCACGTTCGGTGTCGGGGCCATCATCGACCTACCGAACCTGTCGGTCATGGTGATGGGACTGGAGGACTGGCCGCTCAAGGACACGGTGGAGATCGGCGAACAGCGACTCCTGGCATCGGTGAAGGAAGCGCTGGGACCGCAGGTGGCAGCACTGCGGTCAGCCCCGGTCGTGCCGGACACGCATCAGGTCAACCCGTTCGACTCGTCGGCCCTGGTCGGCATCCCGGTCGCCCCGTTCCCTCGGTGGATGGTGTGCCCGTACTGCCGGCGGCTGGCCCCGCTCGGCAGCGGCCTGTTCAAGCTGGAAACCCCGTACCGCACCGACCAGATTCGGTACGTCCACGCCAACTGCACCAAACCGGGCAAGCCGCCGACCGTGGTTCCCGCCCGGTTCATCGTGGCGTGCAAGAACGGCCACCTGGACGACTTCCCGTGGCGGGATTTCGTCCACGGCGGGCCAACAAAGTGTCAGGGCGGATTGAAGCTGCTCGAACCGTCGGCCACAGGCGAAGCGTCCAACATCATTGTCCATTGTGAAGGAGCCAACTGCGGAGCAAATCGGCGCATGTCGGATGCCTTCAAGATGGACCTGAAGGCGCTGCCCGTGTGTAAGGCCCGCCGCCCGCACCTGCGGGACCACGACGACTGTGGCTGCAAATCGCAGTTCGGGGCGGAAATGCCGGTGGAGCCGATGCTCCAGGGAGCGTCGAACTCGTGGTTCGGCCTGACGCTCACGGCCCTGGCGATCCCGCAGGCATCGGGCAAGCTGAAGCAGCTTGTGGACGACCACTGGACGGTGCTGGAGAAGGTCCAGAGCGAGCAGAACATCGAGCTTCTTCAGGCGGTGACGACGCAGTTGCGTGACCTGTCCGAGTACCCCGCCGCCGACATCTGGCAGGCGGTCCAGGCGAAGAAGACTGCCCCGACGGACGAGGGCGGCGACCCGTCCGACCTGAAGACGCCGGAGTGGGCGGTCTTCACCGACCCCGACTCGGCGGAAAAGGGGCGGGACTTCCAGTTGCGGGTGGTCCCGCCGCCGAAGCGGTACGCCAAGTATTTCGAGAAGGTCGTCCTGGCCGAACGGCTGCGGGAAGTGCGGGCACTGGTGGGGTTCTCCCGCATCGAGTCGCCGTCCGACTACGACAACCCGGCAGCATTCCCGGAGAATCAGCGGGCCAGACTGTCCCGCACGCAGCCGAGCTGGGTTCCGGCCTCGGAGATTCGGGGCGAGGGGCTGTTCTTCCACTTCAAGGAAGGCCCGATCCAGAAGTGGGTGAAGAAAAACCAGACGCTCGACGGCGTGTTTCTTGAAGCCCACAGGCTGTGGCGGACGGCCCGTAAGTTGGACCCGCCGGACGAGTTCTACCCCGGCCTGCGGTTCGTCCTGTTGCACTCGTTCGCCCACGCCCTCATCCGCCAACTGTCGGTCGAATGCGGGTACACCACCGCATCGCTGCGGGAGCGGATTTACTCCCGCAACCCCGGCGGGGACGAGCCGGAGATGGCGGGGGTGCTGATCTACACCGCAGCACCGGACAGCGAAGGGACGCTCGGCGGGCTGGTGTCGCTGGGCTGGCCGGGGACGCTAGAGCGGCATTTGGACCAGGCGCTCGACAACGTGCGGCTGTGCGCCAGCGACCCGCTGTGCGCTGAACACCACCCGTACCGGGAGGGGACGACGCTGCACGCTGCCGCGTGCCACGCCTGCCTGTTCGCCCCGGAAACCTCGTGTGAGCGGGGCAACAAGTACCTCGACCGGGCGGTGCTGGCCCCCACCGTGGAAACCGGCGAGGGGAGCGAGTTGGCGTTCTTCCGGTGAGAGCCATGACCCACGAACACCATCAGATCGGGGCGGGGGCGGCACGGCTGGCGGCTCGCTTACCTCACTCGTTGGCGGTGGGCGTGGCCGATGCCGTGGCCCGGTACGGCAGCCTCGACCGGGCGGCAGCACGGCAGGCGATCCTGCACCACCTGCCGACCCCGGACTTCCGGGAGGCGACCGCCGAGTTCATCGACCTGTGGCACGCCACGGCAGGCGGGGTCGGAGCCGAGGCGGTGGCCGTCGCCCTGGTGACGGCGGCAACGTGCGAACACGCCCACCGCCACGACGAGACGGTCGAGGTCGTGTGGACCGGCCCGGAACCCGCCGACACCCGGTTCCGGCAGACCGAGCAGGCCGTCCTCGAAGTGATCGACTCGGCGGCGGGGCGGTTGACGGTGGTGAGCTACGCCGTGTACCGCATCCCCCGCATCCGGGACGCCCTGGTCGCCGCCGCCAGCCGTGGGGTCCGCATCCGGCTGACCGTCGAAACCCCGAACCGGATCGAGGGCCAGGGCGAGTACGACTGCCTGTTGGCCCTGGGCGACACCGTGGCCTCGGCCTGCTCGGTGTACTACTGGCCCCCGGCCAACCGCCCCAGGGACGACAACGGGAAGGTCGGCATCCTGCACGTCAAGTGCGCCGTCGCCGACGGCCACCGGCTGTTCCTGTCGAGCGCCAACCTCACCGAGTACGCCTTCACCATCAACATGGAGTTGGGCCTGCTGGTGACGGGTGGGAAGCTGCCGGGGCAGGTGGAGCGGCACTTCGAGCAACTGGTGGCAAACGGGGCACTGCTTCGGATTTGAGATTCGTGATGAACCTCCCAAACTTGTTCGACTTCGCCACGAGCGAGCTATCGCAGGACGCCTTCATCTGTTGGCTGGCATCGTGGGCGAACCCGGCGCTCAAGGTGAAAGACGGGGCGCTGCACGCCACGGCAACAGCGTTCCTCGACCGCTTGCTCGAAGTGGGACGAGTCCCCAAGTGGGCCGAGTATCACACCATCGAAATCCACAGGCAGTGGAAGGACATCGACGTGCTGATCGTGTTGAACGGCGACACGGCCATCATCATCGAGGATAAGACCGACACCAAGGACCACTCTGGGCAACTTCGGCGATACCAGCAGGCCGTCGGCGTGAAGTTTCCGGCGGATCGGATCGCCTCTGTTTACCTGAAGACGGGCGATCAAGGGACTTACAAGAGTGTCGACGAAGCTGGTTACGGGCGATTCTTACGCAGGCAGTTCCTCGACATCTTGGAAGTCGGCGAACGGGACGAAGAACTTCTGGATTTGGCTCGCACCGTGGAGACGCTGCAAAGGGCCGAGTCATTGATGGATGCCGCTCTCCTTCGCCTCGCTCACACCGGCGGCGAGGGCGGCGAACCGCAAAGTCGAGCGCTGCCTGTCACACCGTAACCGGATCAGGCTCAACGCAGGCGAGTCCCCAAATGGTGAATCCCAAATGCTCCTACCGCACGATGAACTCGAACCGTTTTTCAAGCTCCACCGGGCGCTCCTGTTCTTCGTGAACCAGCGCCTTTCGGTGATCCCCGACACGCTCGCCTCGCCCGAAGACTTCGCCGCCCTCCCGCCGGGCGTGCGGCTCAAGGTCCGAGATGCCCTGACCGCCAACCTCGATCTGATCGAGTCGTTCGTCGGTGAAAATCCGGCCCACCTGTCGGACGACGAACTCGACACCGTGCGATCCTGGCGGCATCTTGTTCACGGCAAGTTCTACGTCTTCCGGGAACTGAAGAAGTACACCGTGTTTCTCTCGACCGACAAACAGCCCGTCGCCTACGGCGTCCTGGCCCTGTCGCAGCCGTTCGAGGAACTGATCGGCCCCCACCTTCCGGTGCTGACGCAGACGGTGCTGCTGCCCTTCAAGGGCCGGATCGTCTACGACGGCTTGATGAACAGTTACAACGTGTCGTTCGGCCCCGGCATCCGCCGCAACCTCGACGAAGACTTCAAGACCGCCAAGGGCCGGCACGGGATCGTTACGTCTTTGCCACTAACGGCCACGACGACTCCTGCGAAAGAGCCGAAGGCCAAGCCCGCCCCAAAGCCGGTGTCGAAGGAGGAAAAGGACGAGTCGCTGGCGGTGATCGTCGGGCTGATCGACCAGTTCTGCCGGGAGCATTTGAACGAGGAGTACGCCGGGCTGTGCCGGAAGTTGGCCGAGAAATTGGCCCGCAAGCGACCATCTCCGCTGCTCAGTGGAAAGCCGCAGACGTGGGCCTGTGGCATCGTCCGTACCATCGGGTGGGTGAACTACCTGGACGACAAGAGCCAGACACCGCATCTGAAGCTGACGGTTATCGACAAGGCGTTCGGGGTCGGCGAAAGCACTGGCCAGGGGAAGTCGATGCTGATCCGCAAGACGTTGAAGATCAGGCCGATGGACCCGGAATGGTCGCTCCGCAGCCGCATCGACCAGAACCCGATGGCCTGGATGATCCAGGTGAACGGCTTCCTGGTGGACGCTCGATTCCTGAAGCGGGAGATTCAGGAGGAGGCGCTGCGGAAGGGATTGATCCCGTACATCCCCGAGCGACCGCAGCCGCTCCAGGAAAGCGACGAGGAGTAGGACGATGGCGAAGGGTGATTCCATATGGTCCGATAAGGGAGCCACGATGAGCGACAAGTCCGCTCGACAAGAGTTCGGTCTAGCTCAGGAGGAAATCATCGCAGCGATCCGGGCGGGCAAGCTGCAATTCCGTGAGAACAACATGCACGGGAATCCTTGGTATCGGCTGCTTCGGCACGAAGTCGAATCTCTCGTCCGGGAAACGAGCGGGCCGGACCACCTTCACCAGAAGAAGCTCCAGCAGGAGTTGGCCGATCTCACCAAGGAAGCCAGAAAGCTCACGACTCGCCTCAAGGTCATCGAACGGCGACGGGCCGAGTTGATGACGGAACTGAACGGATGACTTGGAGCAAGACGATGGCGAAGGCGAAACCGAATCCCCGTTCCGTGGACGCTGGCGCATCGTGTCGATGAGCGACTGGGAACAGGATTACATCGACGAAGAAGAGGAAGGGTACTTCGAGTTCAACGACAAGGGCGGCGGCGAGTTCCACTTCGGGTACGTCCACGGGCAGATGGACTGCAAGCCGATAACACGAGAAGGGGAACCCGCCGTCGAGTGGACCTGGGACGGCAACGACGAGATGGACCCGGCGCAGGGCCGGAGCTGGGCCGTCCTGAAAAACGAGGAACTGCACGGCATGATCTTCTTCCACGGCGGCAGCGAATTCGTGAGATCGTGAGACGACCGGCAAGTCTCACAATCTCACGGTTTTGGTCCCTCATGCCTGCTGCCGGTCGGCAACTTTCTGAACCAAACCGAAGCGGATCGCTCCACAACGACGGCGCTCCTACCCGAAGAATACTGATCCGGGACTGCGCCCCTGCCAGGAGATCAAAACAATTATTCGGCAATCCCTGTGAACTTGGTTCCATCTGACCGGGGGTGTGTGGACGTTGACACCCCTCTTTCTATTTGTAGACGGGTTGTCAATTTCACCGGCGGGCGGTTCTGCATCGTGACCATCAAAGCCGCCCGCCGGTTCGTGATTGTCGTGGAGAGCGTCGGACGTGAACACCCTCCACCGACCGGGCGGTCGATGGAGGGCGTCGAGTTGGTCGCCTCGCTCACCGTCGCCGGGGACGGGCAGCACAAGCATGGGCGCTGAATCCCAGCAAGAGATTTGGCCCCACAGCGGGAATCACCATTCGTAATGCTGGAGCAACGTGTTCAGTTGGCTCTGGTGGAATTGCGCTTTGGTGTAGTTGCTTTGCAAGGTGGCCTCCCGGATGAGCCAGTGCAGTTGACTGATCTGGTGGTCCGCCTGCTCTTTGCGGGACTTCTGCTTGGTCCGCCCCCACAGGAGTCGCCCCAAGCCGGATCGCCGTTCCACGAAGTCCGGTGTGTTGCGGAGGTTCAACCCGTTCGAGGGGCTGAAGGTGGTTCGGCACCGGCAGACGACATCTTGGCCCGTGTGCTTGTTGCCGAGGACATAATCGGAAATGTCGAGCGGGGTGCCGCAGTTCGGGCAGTCGCAGTACAACTTCATCGGCGGATCCGTTCGGCTCCTGGCCTGTCGAAGTAACGTGCGTAATGGGGCGAGTTGATCCGGTGTCAGGCCCATGCCGTCGAGCGTCGTCTCGAACTCGTCCAACCCCTTCGGCCCGGCGGCGTTCATCATGACCATAATGTCGGCGACGACGGGATCGGACGAGGACACCGCCTCCGATGTCTGTGAGGCCGCTTCACTGTCGGCGGATGTCCCGGCTTTCGCCAGCGAGCCGAGAAGCGAACCGAACAAACCCGGCCTCATTCGCTTCCGGTAGCTCCGCACCCGACCGTTGATGCCCAACACCAGTTCGCCGCCGGACAGTTTGACGATTTCGAGCCGGTCGCCGGGATCGCCTTCGATCTCGATCACGAGTCGGTGGCCGTCGAGGGTGTATTTCCCAGCCCGCCCGTCTCCCCGGATGACGGCCCCGGTGTCGGTGAACTCCAGGGTCGGTTCCCCTTCTTGGGTTGGCTCCCATTTCCCCGACAGACGCAGGCGGTGTTCGGCATCTGTGGTGTCGAACAGTTTCGCAACGTCATCCCAGCCGAACAGCGGGGGTGATGTGCCCGACTCGAACGCCCGGCGCACCTTCGGGCCTCGGATCACGAGGAACGCCCACACGCCCGCCGATACGGCCAGTGCCATCCCCAAGAGAGTCATGCCGTCGCCGGGGTCAGTCGCCTGGAGGGTGCCGAGCAGGCCCAAGAGAAGTCCCAACCCGGACACGACGAGCATCCCGATCACCGGCGGCTTCAGTTCGCTGGGGGACGGGGCGTTAGGTCCAACAGCGTCAGCCGGGAGCGGGGGCGGATTCGGCCCTGGCGGGAACAGCCCATCCACGCCGCCAGCCCGGACCCAATTCGCCATCCCGTCCGCCCACACCAGGTCGTCACGGGCGAGTCCGCCGGCCTCGGCGAGCGCCCGGAGTGCGGGCAGCGTCACCGGCCCCGTGCGCTCGCCGTCGTGTGAATAGTACCACTGGTCGGCCGTGATGTTCTCCGTCGAGTGTCAAGAGTAGGCAAGGCACGGCGGTGGGTCACTCCTTGAAGAACTCCCTCGCCCACTCCTCGCTGACGGTGCCCTCCTCGCAGTGAGTGTTGTCGGCCCGAGCGGACGTGAACAGCAGGCCCGCCGCCAGCAGCGCCAGGGGAAACAGGAATCGGGGCATCGCACGGCTGCTCCACAGGGAAAAGGAAATCTCTCCCCCGCTATGCGACCACCGTCCCGGAATCGGGCCAAGAAAATCGACAAATAATATGGCCCGCTCTCTGGCGGATGGTCGCACAGCAGATAGCCGAGTTTGTAAAATGACCACTCAAACTACCGGGTTTACTTCGATGGGCACGACATGCCGGCGACCGACACCCAGCTTCAGCGAGACATCGACCGGGCGTTCACCGGCGACGACAGCGCCCGGAATGCCCTAATCGACCACGCCTGCGATCGGCTCGTGAGGCTGACCCGCAAGTTGTTCCACCGGCACCCCGACCTGCGGCGGTGGGAACAGACGGATGACGTGTTTCAAGGAGCGATGCTGAGACTTCACCGGGCGCTCGCCGACGTGAGGCCCGAGTCCGTCCGCCATTTCTTCAACTTGGCCGCAGTCATGATCCGCCGGACGCTGCTCGACCTCGCCAAGCATCACCTGGGACCGCACGGCCACGGGGCCAACCACCACACGGACGGGTTGCCGCCCGACGAACCGGGCGGGGCCGTTCACCGGGCAACGGACCCGGCCAGCGAGCCAACCGACCTGGAGGGATGGACCGAGTTCCATGCCCAGGTCGGCGAGTTGCCCGACGAGGAGCAGGAGGTCGTGAACTTGCTCTACTACGAATCGCTCACTCAGGAGGAGGCGGCGAAGGTTCTCGGCATCTCGCTTCGCACGTTGAAGCGCCGCTGGCAGTCGGCCCGCTGCCGGCTCCACGACGCCCTGAACCCGGAGGAGCCGACGTGACCGACACCGACCGCATCGCCGAGTTGCTGCTGGATTGGGAGGACCGCCGGGAACACGGGATCGACGTGCCCGTCGAGGAGTTGTGCCGGGACTGCCCACACCTGATTCCCGAGTTGGCCCGCCGCATCAACGCTCTCAAAGCGACCACCTGGTTGACAAGGGGTGATGACGACCCGCCGTCTGAAACGCCCGCTCCTGTGACCCCGCCCCCTCTCCCGCTCGGTGGACGCTACCGGCTCGACATGAAGGTTGGCGAAGGCGGGTTCGCCGAAGTGTGGAAGGGGTACGACCTGGAGTTGCGGCGGGCGGTGGCGGTGAAGCGCCCGAAGCCGTCCCGGCTGGGGACGACCGACCGTCTCGAACGATTCGTGGCCGAGGCCCGGCGGGCAGCAGGGTTGAAGCACCCCGGCGTGGTGCCGGTGTTTGACGTGGGCCGGGACGCTGCCGACGCCTTCATCGTCAGCGAACTGGTCGAGGGCGGCAGCCTGGCCGAGCGGATCGTCACGAACCCACCGATCGTCCAGGAATCGGTACGGCTGGTCGCCGAGGTCGCCGACACGCTGGCCTACGCCCACCGCCACGGGTTCCTGCACCGGGACATCAAGCCGGCCAACGTCCTGATCGACATTTGCCCGCAGATTTGCCCGCAAAATTTGCCCACAGGAAGGGGCGATATAAATTGCTACCGGGCAAGAACTTAGGACAGCGGGATACGGGAGTCGAACCCGTCTCACAGCCTTGGGAAGGCTGGGCACAACCGATATACCAATCCCGCGACTTCACTCAGAATTTAGCACGCACATCGCCCAGATACAAGGGCACAATCTCCGACACGATCGCCAGCAAAGACCAGCGGTCGTGTCGGAGATTTCCAGACGCAATTATCCCTTCACCAACAGATCCTTAATCCCCACGGGGTTATCGCCAGCAATGTAGTACGGTCGACCCAGGTTGTCCCGGACACTGGCGACGGTTTCGGGGCTGGGGTCAATACCCAGACCACGATACAATGTGGCAAACAAATCGGCGGTTTCCACCGGATTGTCTTTCACGGAGCTGCCGTCCGCGTCGGTGGAACCGTAAGCGATGCCGCCCTTGATGTTTCCACCGCCAACGACAACCGACCAAGCCCGCGGGAAGTGGTCACGGCCACCGTTCTGGTTGATCCGCGGTGTTCGACCAAATTCCCCCATCCACACGATGACCGTGTCCTTGATTTTGCCGGATGCGGTCAAATCTTCGACCAGAGAACCCATCCCGCTGTCCAGCGTTGGCAGACGCTGATCGGCCAGGGTAGCGAAGATGCCATTGTGCAAATCCCAACCGCCGAGGGTCACTTCGACGCAGGATGTTCCCGCTTCGACCAGTTTCCGGGCCAGGAGGCAGCCACGACCGAAACCGTTGTTGCCGTAACGCTCCAGATCGGTAGCATCTTTACCTTTGTCGAAGGTGAAGATGTCTTTGCGGCTGGAAACGACCAGATCGAGGGCTTTCTGATACACGTCTTTGTGGGCCTGGACGGCATCCGCGGGGACGTTGGTGCGGAGGCCCAGGGTTTTCATGCCGGGCTTCGGCGGGGTGAGTCCTTCGAGCAGTTTGAACATTTCTGCTCGGCGGACCATGCGATCGGCGACATCCTTGGGTGGGGCCACGTTTTCCGGGGGTTGGCCGGGGCTCTGGATATTGAACGCCGCATTCTTCATGCCGAGGAAGCCCGGCCCGACTCGACCGCCACCGACCGACATGAACGACGGGAGATCCATGTTTTTCATGGCTTCCGCGTCCAAAGTGTTCAAGTAAGACAGGACCGCCCCGATGTGTGGAAATTCCACGAGGGGGTTGGGCACGCGGCCCGTACTCATCAGGAAGGTGCCGCGGTTGTGGTCACCTTCGGTCGTTTTCAGGGAGCGAATGATCGAGAGATTTTTGAACTGTTTGGCCACTTTGGGCAGGTGTTCGGTGATCTCGACACCGCTGGCCGCGGTGGGTTTGGGTTTGTGTTCCCCCCCGTTGGCGGTGCCCGGTTTCATGTCCCAGAGGTCGATGGTGGTTGGGCCGCCGCTCATCCACAAAATGATGAGGCTTTTGCCTTTCTTCTTCATTTCTGCCGCTTGAGCGCGGACATTGGTGAGGAAGTTCAGACCAGGAACGGTGACGGCCGCGGCGGTGGCGGCGTGCGTCATGAAGTGCCGGCGATCAGTCATACCGAACGTGCTCATGGACTATCCTCGGTTACGGGTCAGAGAATCTATGGCCGGTGATGGGTCCGGCGGTGGCCAGAAACTACTCAACGCTGTTGGAAGTCGGTTCGGGAGATTCACTGCAACCCGCAGTCCATCGCCCAGGATATTACGACATTCTACTGTTATCGACGCGGGAACGGGAAGCGCGTTCCCGAATCCGCACGAAAAAACTCCGACATGTCCCTGAGACTTCAGGCTCCATCTCAATTTTCGTCATCTCGGAGCCAGTCCGTGAGGGATCGTCGGGCCGTCTTGCCCTGGCCAGGCTGCGTAATCTGTTGAATCCTGAGTATTTACGCTATTTCCCCTCCCGAATGATTGTTTCGACTCACTCCCAGAAATGGTGGCCGTGCTTCCGCGGGCAAGCTCGATTTTTTCCTTGCGAGAGCGGGAGGAGGTCGCTATGCGGGATTGTTGGGGGTGGTTATGCAGACTGCGGCAACTCGAACGGCGGCACGGCGAACCCGGTGGGCGTGGGTGGTTTCGATCGCGTTCCATGCGGTGGCAATCGGTGTGATCGGGTGGACGTGGGAACACGAACCGATCCCGCCCGCCCCCCAGGCCAAGGATCCGTTCCATTTGATTCTGCACACATCTGGGGAAACGGAGTGGGAATCCGCAACGGAACCGCCGTTGCAGTTGACTCTAACGGAAACGGCCCCGCCCGCCGAGTTGGTGGCCAAAACGGACCCAGCTCCGGTCGTGATGCCAACCACGCTACCCACTCCGCCGCCACTCGCCGTACCACAACCCGTTGCACCGTCAGCAGAACCGCCCATGCCAACGACGGTTGCGGAGGGGGCTGCACCATCAGCGGAACCGGAATCGCCGGTCCTTCGGCCGCATCGGCCCATTCCGCCGGTGATTCCAGAATCATGGCAAGAACGGGTGCGTGCATTGGCTGAGAAGCCGCAACCTGTTGCCGTCGTTCAAGATGTCGTCGATTTAACGCCGGTGGCTGCTGTGGTGGAAACCGTGGAGACGGTGAAAATTGCGGAGGCACGAGAAGCCGCGCAATCAGCAAAACCACCTCTGGCCGTTCCGGTTGCTAAGCCAGGAGTCGTGTCCGTACGCCCCACCCCCCCTTCTGGGCGGGGAATGGCTTCTGGCGTGACAGCGGCTCCGATTCATGGGGCACTACCTCCCCAAAGCGCGATCGTCTATGTGTTAGATTGTTCTGGGACGATGGGGCTGGATGGCAAACTGGACCGAGCCCGCGACGCGCTGCGAGCCACCCTGGCGGCACAATCATCTGACATTGTGGTGCATATTGTCACCTATCAAGGTCAGGCGCGGGTTCTCGACGCGGGTCGGTGGCAGGCGCAATTGCGAGAGCTGGAACCGAGTGGGTCCAGTCAACACGCGGCTGGCATCCGAGCCGCGTTGAAGTGGAAGCCACACTTTATCGTTCTCTTCACGGATGCCCAGGACGAAGAACTAGCGGAATTGCGGCCTCTGCTGCGTGGGGCGGGGCGGACGGTTTCGCTCAGCGTGGTTCGCGTCGAACGCAACCGAATCCGTGAACCACAGTTGCTGCAATGAACCCATCCGCTCCGGCAAGATCCATCCCACCCCGATTCCTCTGCATCGGCCCAGGCCCGCCGGTCGACCCCAGTTCCAACCCGTGGCGGGTTACTTGCGGACCAGGACGGCGATTCCGCCCGCGTCATCGACGTAGACGAGGTAGCCCGTGTTGTTGTCCTGAAACACTTCGATGCCAAAAGTGTTGGCCTTGGCGAAGTCGGCTTCGCCCCCGGAACGGGCCTTGAGTTCCATCGCGTGCTTCCAGGTGACACCTTTCCCGGATTGGATTGTTGCCGGGGTCGGAACCGCCGCGATCGCGCCGGACTGGCTAATGTAGAGTAAACCACCCGTGTTTTCGTCGCGGAAGACTTCGACACCCACGGTTTTGGTTTTGTCGCTGAAGTCGGCCTCACCGCTTTTGCGGACGCGGAGATCGAGCCCGTACAGTGCTTTGGGCGGCTTGACCTGATCGGGAGCCGGGGCTGTTGCGGGTGCCGGGGCGATGGCCAGGGAGCCGGTTTCGGAAACGTAGACCAAGCCACCCGTATTGCTATCTTTGAAGACTTCGATGCCGAACTTCCGGGAACGGCTGCCGAACTCGGCCTCCCCCGAACCACGGACTTTCAGAACCAACGCATGATGCCATTTCGGTTCCCCGTCCGCACCGACGTGCGCGGGGGTGTTTGCCAAGCTGATTCCGGCTGTTTCATCAACGTAGAGCAACTTCCCGCTGGCGGAATCCTGGAAAACTTCGACACCATACTTAGTTGTCGCGGGGGTGAAGACTTCTTCATCCGATTTGCGGACCCGAAGATCGTGGGCGAACTTCCAGGTGGCTTTCTTTTCCGCCCCGAGTTTGTCCAGGGGGAGAACCGCGAGTTGCCCGGATTGGCTGATGGCGAGGAGAGCCCCCGCGGTCGCATCGCGGAAGAATTCGACACCGATTTTCTGCGTATCCTTATTGAAGTCTTTTTGCCCGCCTTTGCGTACTCGCAAATCATGGGCGTACACCCACTCTGGCTTGGTGGCCTTCGTGGCCTGGGGCGTTTGTGCCCCGGTCGACGATCCCACCGTGGAGGCCAGTAGGAACAATCCCACAGCCCATCCGAATCGCCCTACCGCCCGTGTCTGCATTTGGCACCTCATGATATGCAACATAGGTTTCCCCTGGCTTCCCCGTTCAATGTAGACGTTCTGGGCCACTCAGGCTAACACGGTCTGGCGATCCCGTCACGCCGCCCGCGGTTCCATCTGGGTTCGGAAAGCAGAACTTGGGAAATTCCGGCCATTTTTTCCAAACGTCCCCAAAAACCCCTTGACCGGAAATCTCGACGGAGTTATTCCCCCGCCGCTTTCCAGCACACTCTCGCGGTCGAGGACTGATACCTCGGCCGGTTTCGACGGGTAACCGCGTTGCGGTGTCGTCTGCGAGCGCCAGGCCGGTCGCGTGGGTCGGGGGACCCCGTGGACGGCGAACCAGAGCCGACCACGGTCAGACCGGCCGGTGTCGGAGAGAAGTGCCGGGCACTTGCAGTCGGTCTTCAAAGAGGGGGGTCAGGAGACCATGCTGTTCCGATCGACCAAATGGGGATGGAAAACATTGGCGGCCCGGCTGTTGCTGGCTCCGCTCATGACCACGGGTGTGGCCATTCCGGCATTCGCGCAAAATCCATCCGCTGACACACGGCCCAAGTTCGTGCCATCCGCTAATGGGATGACCGATACCCGGCCCGCCTTTGCTCCAGCGGCCAGCGGGAAGACCGATACACGGCCCGCGTTCACGCCCGCAACCAGCGGAAAGACCAGCACCACCCCAACACAGCGACCGCTGTTCGCGGGGAAGAAGACAAGCGACCCGAAAGAACTGCTCCGCATGGGCCGCGAAGCCCTCAAAGCCGGGCGCTTCGATGAAGCCCGCGCACTGGCCCGGCAAGCGGATGCCAACAACACCAGCGGCCGTTGGGGGCTCTTTGGCGATACGCCAGAGTCCCTGGAAAACGACATCCGCTCCGCCAAGGCCAAGGCCGATCGGCACCTCGCCGATCAACTGGCCCAGCAGGCGGAAGGGTTAATGGCCCGAGCCAAGCAGGTACGTTCGGAAACAGAACGACTCGCCATGCTCGATCAAGCCTACGCTCTGGCCGATCGTGCCGTGATTCTGCATGGGCCGACGGGGTTCGTCGATAATCTTCTCTCCTTCGGCACCAGCCCAGAAGAGATGAAGAAGGAAATCGACCTCAACCGCATCGCCCTGCGGAAGAAAGTCGGTGGGAACAGTTTCGCGGCCAAACCCGCTCACCCCACCCAGAACCCGATGTCCGCGGGGCGCTCGCCGACCACGGTGGCCAGCCGTACCCCGGCAAAACCCGGCCAACCGACGAAGTCTCTGCCCGATCCGGTGATTCCGGTTCCGTCCGGCGATGTTGTTCAAACGGGTATGAAAGCCCCCGCCGCGCCGGTTTCCGCGCCGAACGCCGCGCATGGGCAAGCCGGGAAACTCGTCGCGGAAGCCCGCGGCCTCATCCGGGAAGGCAAACTGCCCGAAGCCAAAGCCAAGGCCAGCGAAGCCCGTAAGCTCAATACCGTTTTTGCCGCCCATGAAGACACGCCCGATGCCCTGATGCGGGACATCATGGCCGCCGCGAAGACCAAACTCGACGGACTCGTGACCGCTGCGGAATCCCAGGTTTCTCAGAAGGATTTTGCCAAGGCCGATGCCAGTCTGACCGAAGCGGTCACGCTGGCGAGCAGCATGGGCTTCCTGACCCGCTCACTCGAAGAACAACGCACGATGGTCCGCTCGGCGATGGCCAAGAGCGGCACCGGAACCGCTGTCGCAGTGGCTCCGCAACCGGGCATCCCGGCTGGTCCGATCACCGTGCCGAAATTGCCGACGGCCAATACGGATGCAGCCGTCAAAGCCCCGAAAGTCGATCCGCAGTCGGTCCTGCCGCCGATCCCGGACCTGGCTAGCAACGGCATCACGATTCCCAAAATCGGTGGCCAATCCGCCCAGCCGACCAAGTCCGATGTCGCTATCGCGGTTCCGACTGTGACACCGACAGCACCGGCAGCACCGGCAGCACCGAAGCCCACAACGGCCACGGCGATCGACGTGCCCGCGGTCACGCTTCCGGCCATGCCGACGACTCCGGTGGCGGATGCGTCGCCCGTGCCGAGTTTGCCACCCGTCACCACGGCAACACCTTCCGCGACCGGAAAGAAACTGCTCGCCGATGCCACCAACGAACTGCGTCGCGGCGACCTCGAAATGGCCCGGAAACTGGCCATCGAAGCCCGCAACGGCGGACACGGCGACGCGGTGAAAACCGAAGCCGATGCCCTGCTCCGAGAAGTCGATGCCGAAGCGTTCGTCCGCAAGCAGAAGGACGCGAAACTCGCCTTCAAGAACGCCGTCGATTCGTACAACGCCAAGCAGTACGAACAGGCGCTCGGCGTGTTGAAGTTGCTCGATCGCAACCTGCTGCCGACCGAGATGCAGGCCAAGCTACCGACACTCATGAATGAGTGTTCGACGGAAATTGCGAAACTGCAAGCCACCGTGAAGCCCGCCGCGACTCCGCTTCCCACCGCCAGTACCACGGTGGCCCAAGCTGGCAACCCGGCCAGCAACCCGGCTGGTACTCAGCCGAAATCCGGGCTCGCCGATCAGGTCAAGGCACTCTCGGAAATCGAATTCCAAAAGTTCCGCTCCGATGGCCTCGACACGGAATCGAAAGCCCAAGCGGCCTTCAACCGAGGCGAGACGGACCTGGCCATCACGATGCTGACCGACTTCCAAGGTCGGGTGAAGGGTTCGCAACTGTCCGCCGCTCGGCAAAACCTGCTGCTCGGCCCAGTGGAACGGCGGCTCGAAACCTTCCGCATCATGAAACGGCAAGTCGATTTCTACGCCAAGGAAGCCGCCGACAAGAAGTACGCCAAGGAACAGATCGTCGGTCGATCCGCGGCGGACATCCAGAAGAAAGAAGAAATCGCCAAGAAGGTCCGCCAAGTCAACGATCTGGTGAAGAAGCGGGACTACCGCAAAGCCGAGGAAGCGGCTCTGGCTCTGAAGTCCCTGGAGCCGGATGATCCCACCCTGGCGGCCCTGTACGAACTCGCCAAACGGCAACGCCGCGTGGATGAGTACCAGAAACTCAAGGACGGCAAGGAAGAAGGGTTCGTCAAAGCCCTGAACGCCGCCGAGAACCCCGGTAAGTTGCTGGACATCGACGATCCGGTCTACATCGACAAAACCGCCACCCTGCGGGCTCTGGCTCGCGGCAAGGGAGACGAGTTCCATGTGAAGTCGCTGACCCGCGTCGAACGGGAAATCGAACTGAAACTCGATCAACCGTTCACCGTGGAATTCCAGCAGACACCCGTGCGAGAGGTGATTCAAAAGCTCCGGGAACAAACCGGGCTGAACATCACCACCGATGATGCCGCGATCTCGGATGAGCAAATCAGCTTGGATCTGCCCGTGACCGAGAAGGTCAAAGACCTCTCGTTGCGGAACATCCTGGCGATCATCCTCGACAAAGCCCGGCTGAAGTACGTCGTCGAAAATGACGTGGTCCGCATCACGACCGAGAAGAAGGCCAAGGGTCGGCTGTACACGAAAGTGTTCAGCGTCATGGACCTGGTCACGCCGATCCCGGACTTTGCCCTGGCGGACCATGTCAACTTCAACAAGGCGATGTCCCGTAACGCCAGCCAGCAAATGCCGTGGCAAGCGGCGATGTCGAGTGCCATGCCGGGGGCGTTACCGGGTGGTCAACTGGTGGGTAGCGGTGGCGCGAATACCTTCCCGGTCCCACCGGGTACGGGAATGGCCGGCGGCAACGCCGTGCTGGAAAACAGCGGAGCCCAAGGGGCCAACCCGCTCAGCGCCTCGGCCGCACTGGCTCCGCCACGGGTCAACACCAGTGCCCAGTTGATGAAGCTGCTCACCGGAATGGTTCGTCCCTACTCCTGGCAGGAGATGGGCGGCCCCGGCAAGGTGGACTACTACGACATCGGGGGTGCCCTCGTCGTCAACCAGACAGCCGATGTCATCCGCGAAGTGCAAGACCTGCTGGAAGCCTTGCGTCGCCTGCAGGATCTCTCGGTGGCCGTGGAAGTCCGTCTGATCTCGCTGTCCGAATCGTTCTTCGAGCGGGTCGGTGTCGACTTCGCCATGAACGTCAAGACCAAGCAGAGCGGCCGCGATGGTTCGTACTTTGAACGCGGCCTGACTACCGGACAGTTCACGCCCGAGCCGTTTATCAACGACATCAACGTGAACAACGTCACGGTTGGCTGGAACCCCGCGAATGGTGGCTTCACCCCGGACCTGGGTGTGCCCATCCGCCCGAACAGTTTTGGCTTCGGTGTGCCTCCGTTCGGCGGCTACCCCGGTGCGAATCCGAACGGCGGCTTGAGCGTGGGTCTGGCGTTCCTGAACGACATCCAGGTCTACATGTTCCTGGAAGCCGCCCAAGGCGATCGCCGGGTGCAGGTGATGCAGGCTCCGAAGATCACGCTGTTCAACGGCCAAACCGCGACGGTGACGGTCAGTGAAATCAGCTTCTTCACCCTGGGGCTGCAAGTGTTCAACGTCGGCGGTCAGGTGATCTACTTGCCGCAGAACACCCCCACCCCAACGGGTGTGAGCCTGACCGTGCAAGCCGTGGTGTCCGCCGACCGCCGGTTCGTGCGTCTGAACATGACCCCGAACTTGACGGAACTGACCAGTGCATTGGTCCCGCTGTTCCCCGTGACCGCGTTCATCACGCCGGTCTTTGAAGGGGGCAGCCAAGGGGTGCCGATTCCGTTCACTCAGTTCTTCCAGCAGCCATCGTTCCAGACGATCAACGTCCAGACGACCGTGGCCGTGCCGGATGGAGGAACCGTGGTGATGGGCGGTCTGAAGACCCTCTCGGAAGGACGGAATGAATTCGGCCCGCCGGTTCTCTCCAGCGTGCCGTATCTGAACCGCCTGTTCCGTAACCAAGGGATCGGCCGAGAAACGCGGCACATCATGATTATGGTGACCCCGCGCATCATCATCAACGCCGAGGAAGAATTGGTGCAGACCGGGGTGTCCGGTGGCGGACCCGCCGGGCCGGCTGGAGCCGGTATCGGAGCCGCGAGCGAGTAATCGCCGGCAAGGAAAAGTCGAAATGCCGTGCGGCTCGGGGGATTCCTCCGGGCCGTATGGCGTTTGTCGCATGCACAGCGGGAAAAATTCCCCGCGCCGGGAACCGGAGCCCAACCGGATGCGCGGGAGCTACACCCGACAAGCTCGGATTTCTCCAAACCGCATTTGCCGGAGCGGGAAGCATGACTTACAGTCCGATTAACCGTTGAGGCGAACCTGTATTTGACAGGTTCGGTACTCCTCACTTCGCCCCACAGCCGGTTTGTTGGAAACGAACCATGTACCCAATAGTCACCTGGAACCTGACAATTTTAGCGATTACTCTCATCTACTATGCATGGCGAGATGGTTACGCCCGGCGGGCACGCCAACGAACGGCATTACATGACCGAGTTGCCTACATGCTCTGGGTCGCCGCCAATCGTGGAGTCTAACTCTTTGCGTCGACAATGGGCTTCTTGCGAAATACCCTGCGAATAGCCCCACTGGGAGCGGCTCTGTGTCGCTCCCAGTAGCGTCCCCGTTCCGTTGGACTGGTTGACGGGGAAGTGTCGTTCCCCTTACCATGACCAATAGACACACTCCACGGAACGACGCACCCCATCGGGTTTGTATGCTCACGAAACGGATTATCCCGTGCCTGGATGTTGACCGGGGCCGGGTCGTCAAAGGCACCAACTTCCTCGAACTCCGCGATGCGGGCGATCCCGTGGAAGTGGCGCGCCGCTACGAAGCCGCCGGGGCAGATGAACTCGTGTTCCTGGATATTTCCGCCAGCCACGAAGGCCGAGCCATCATGGCCGACATCGTCCGACAAGTCGCGGAACAGGTGTTCATGCCGTTCACCGTGGGCGGCGGGATTCGGACCCTCGACGATGCCACCCGTCTCATTCAGGCCGGAGCCGAAAAGGTCAGCCTGAACTCCGCCGCCGTGAAGACTCCAGAACTGATCGCGGCCGTCTCCCGTAAGTTTGGCCGCTGTGCCACGGTGGTGAACATCGACCCGAAACGAATCATCCGAGATGGCCAGGAAGTCTGGGAAGTGCATGTCAACGGTGGTCGCACCCCAACCGGCCTGGAAGCCGTGGCCTGGGCGCGGGAAGTCGAACGCCTCGGCGCAGGAGAGATTATTCTCACGTCGATGGATGCGGACGGAACCAAGAATGGGTACGATCTCCCGATGCTCCGAGCCGTGTCCGCCGCCGTGAGCGTCCCCGTGGTGGCCAGCGGTGGAGCGGGGAACCCCGAACATTTGCGGGCCGCTTTTGAAGCGGGCGCGGATGCCGCACTCGCCGCCAGCATTTTTCACTACAACGAATACTCGATCCCTGCGACCAAAGAATATCTCGCGCAACACGGAATCGCCGTGCGGCGGATTCCCACGCTGAACACGGTTTGATCGCATCCGCAGGTTTTCGCTCCAGGAGAGATACGCCGATGTCCACCCCCGCAGCAGCCCCCGCTCCCGAGCAAACCGGCGGCCTCAAACTCGCCGCGATGGTTCCGGGTGAGCCGCCCGTCAACCAGTTGTACCGCACGGTGATGTTACACGAAGGTTCGGACCTGCACCTCAAAGCCGGACTCCCCGGAATGATGCGGCTACGCGGTGTGATCCAGCGCATGAATACGAAAGTCCTCACCCAGGAGGATCTGGAAAAGCTCCTCTACCCCGTGCTGTCCGAGAAACACCGAAACACGCTGGATGAAAAAGGCGGAGCGGATTTCTCGCACGTCGTCGGGAACGATGAGTGCCGCTTCCGCGTAAACCTGTTCAAACAACGGGGGAAACTCGCTCTCGTCGCCCGGCGGGTGAACACCAGCATCCCGACCTTCGCCAAGCTCGGGTTGCCGCCCGCCATCGAAACGCTCTGCCACTACGAACAAGGGATGGTGATTCTCGCCGGGGTGACCGGCTCGGGGAAGTCTACGACAATCGCGTCCATGCTGGACTATATCAATAGCCGCGAGGCGTTGCACATCCTCACCATCGAAGACCCGATTGAATTCGTCTTCACCGATCGCATGTCCGTGATGAACCAACGGGAAGTCTATCTGGATGTCGCGGACTGGCACCTGGCCTTGAAGCACGCTGTCCGCCAAGACCCAGACATCATCCTCGTCGGGGAAATGCGTGACAAGGACACATTTGAAGCGGGTGTCCACGCCGCGGAAACCGGGCACGTCGTCTTCGGAACGATTCACGCTTCCAGTGCCGCCAGCACCGTGAGCCGAATTTTGGACCTGTTTCCACCCACGATGCACCACGCTGTCCGTCAGAGTTTGGCGTTCAACCTGAAAGCGGTGGTGGCTCAGAAACTCGTGCCCAGCATTCTGCCCGGCGTGCAACGGGTGCCGACTAATGAAATCATGATCGTCAACCCGACAATTCGGGAACTGATCCTCAAGAGCAAGGATGAGCAACTCGGAGCCGCCATCCGCATCGGCGAACTCGAAGGGATGCAAGATTTCACGATGAGCTTGCTGAACCTCGTCAACGTGGGCAAGATCGACAAAGCCACGGCCCTGGAGTTCTCCCCGAACCCCGAGCAGATGCGGATGGCCATGAAGGGAATCAAGATGACGAACCCAGGGATTCTGTAAGCTCGGCTGCTGCCAAAGTTGCCGATCGCGTTGGCAGGCACAATGCACATCATGATGGGGACGCTCGGCAACATGCCCCATCGTGAGACACAGGCAAAGTGAGACATTGATGATCCTCCCTTTTCTGGGGTTCACCAATGTCTCACCGATAGCCGTTTGCCGCGTATCCGATCCGATGAGACGGTTGTCCGTCGCCATCCCATCCGATGATTCCATTTCAACGGCTTCTCATTACCCATGAGAAGCCGTTGTGCAAGGATTATCCGACGAACACGCCATCGGGAAGCGCACCGAACATCGGATCGAGAACCATTTCCCCCTTGGGATCGGCCGTTCCGCTCGGGAACTTCTTCAGCAGTGCGCCTGTGAAGACCCGAACTTCCGATGGAGCATCATTGCCACTTCCCGTTACCAAGTCGGCCAAGCCGTCGCCATCGACATCCGCGACACTGACACGGATACCCGTTCGACTCTTTTCATCACCATTGACGAAGAAGTTATTGATCGTGCCGCCGTTGTTGGTGGTGTCGCCACCGAAAGCCACCCCGAGATTGGTGATTTCGGTGCCATTCATGATCCGAATTCGCAGACCGCCGGATGGGCCGCCCCCCGCGATGATGTCACCGAATCCATCGCCGTTGATGTCGCCAACCGCCACGAATGCTCCGTCACGCAGGCGTTCCTCGAAGACGAAGAAGTTGGCCAGCGGTTTGATACCATCATCCGCGGTTTTGTCGCGGATACGGAGGCCGTCAATCACGGTGATCCGCGGGCCACCTTTGATGCCCGCTCCCACGACGAGATCGGCCACGCCATCACCATTGACATCGCCCACGGCCACGCGGACACCGTTGATTCCGATGTCGAGCGACTCGGGCTTGCCTTCATGGTCAATCAATCCAATGAACCGCATGTAATCGGCCGGATTGTCCGGCTTGGCGATGACATCGGCACCGGAGAAGATGGCGACTACGGGTGTTCCATTAACATCGGGGCCTGCTACGATTTCGGCCATGCCATCGCCGGTGAAGTCGCCAGCCGCGATCCAGAGGCCGCCGGTGAAACCGGGGAACGGTTGGAAATTGGCGATTTCGTTGGAGGTGCGGCCATCAACCACACGGACGGCACCGCCACCGGGGCCGCTGGCCACGATCAGATCGGCCACGCCATCCCCGTTCACATCGGCCTGAGCGACCCGAACTGAGCCACCCGCTTTGGGATTCAATTCCACATCCACGGGCTTGTTCGACAGGGACGCGAAGGTAGCGGGGTCCAGGTTATACCGAACGCCGTTGCCGGAAGGCTGCCCCGAAGCGATGACCGAGGTCGGCAAGCCTGTCGCGCCAATGACCCGATAAGCCGCCGCTTTCCCACCATCAGAACCCGCCAGTGTGATCTTACCGGACGCATTATCGACGAAGATACCAAAGCCATTGGAACCGGCCGCTTGCTTGAGGTTGGCGATGCCGTCGGGAGCGAATGTGTCGTCGGCTTTCAATTCACCAGAACCAGTGAGCCGCGCGACAAAGACACCGTTGGCACTCTCACCCGTTAAAACAGGGCGATTGAAGGCATCGACACCAATGGCACGGACAAAACCTGCTCCAATCTCTTTTGTGTTTCCCTTCTCAATATCCTTGGGATCATTGATGCGGATCACTGCAATATTGCCATCGACTGATGCACCGATAAAAACTTGGCCAGTCGCAGAACTGATGGTGATACCGCCAGCGTTTTGTGTGCCATTGAGATCATAGACTTTCGTGTCGATTGTGGAGAGATCCGCTGGCAAACGGGCTACGCCGATGCCCGTTTGATTATTTGCCGTGGCGACGGCGAAGACCGTACCATCAGCAGCAAGAGTTACACGGGCATTGGTTTCTGGGTCATTGCTATCGAACACCGTGTTATTAAGATTAACAAATGCCAAATTATCATCAAATAGTTTTATGAATAATTGGCCACTAAAATTATCGACAAGATATAGCTGATTGGTTGCGGAATTAAACGCAATGTCCTGCGGTAATCCAACATTTGCATTTACAACGCTTGTGACATCATTTCCATTGGCAGAAATCTTGGCTAATCCTTGATCATCAAAATCATTCGCAAATCCCGCAATGTAGATCGTGCCGTCATCCGTATCGACGGCGACTGACAATGCGGCACTATTTTGGTTTTGGAATTTACTGGTGACGATACCATTCGTACCGAAATCCTGATCAAGCGAGCCATCGCTGTTGAAGCGAGCCACCACGAAATTGTTGTTTGCATCACCACCCACTGCAATGAATTTGCCCTCAGTCGTTTGTACGGAATCAAAGAAAGCGGTTCCATTTCCCAGCAGATCCGCGGCTGTGGCAATGCCCTTATCCCCGAAAGTGGGATCGAGGCCGCCGATTGGTGCGGGGTTGCACCGATCTTCGAGCATTGTGACGCTCAGTCGGTTGCGTTTTGCTTTCTTAAACTGAACATTGTGTACATTGCGACGGGCCATCGTCCCACCTTTTCGTTGTAGAGAGCCGTAAAACGAGTTGGAATCGTATTCTCCAGAACACGATATCAAGCCAGAAACAAGCGGACCCGAAGTGAAGATAGGCGAAAACGGCGGGATATGCAAAATAGAATGTTGGAATTTTGCATATTTTTTTACCGCTCAATCTGGGGACATGACCGCGGCATCGCACCCCATGACCCGTTCGCGTTTCTCCTGGTACACAAGCCCACTGAGGGTGTCACAGGGTCTGTATTTGTCGGAACAATCGGCGATCGCGGTTTCTGGTTGTGTTCCCCTCTCAAAATCAGACCGCCTCGCCGGGTTCGTGTCGGAGTCCAGTGGAGTCGTTGAAGTTGAGTCACAGCGACGTAGAGGAAGTGGTTGCAGAATCGATGAGACGCAAGCAAAACACACCAATCGAATATCATTGAGAGCGATCGCTCAGAACATGCAATGGCAGAACTGTTGAGACAGCAACGAGGGTATCCGTTCATCGACAGGCGGGACAGACGATCCCATACCCGAAAAAAAAGAGACACCACCGGGATGTCCCAAAAGAAACCACGACACAAACTGAGACAGATGCCAATGTCCTAGCCACGCAACCCGTTGGGACGGGAGATCGGCTTGCTGAGAGAGGACGATGACCCGCCCGGCAACGATGCGTTTTTCCCGCTCTCCATCGGAGAGGGGAAACGCAAGATCACCGTACTCCGGTCCCGCAGAGGATAGACCGCCCCACCCGCAAACGTCGCCGGTTCCGTGTCGTCCGAACAAGTGTCGAAGACCAACTCCCAGACCGTGTCGCCTTTGGTCGGCGGCAAAGTAAATGGGATCGGTTCATGGTGCGCGTTCATCAACACGAGGACGGTATCCCCGACAATCGGCTCACCCTTCATGTCCGTTTCGCCGATGAGGTCGCCCGCCAACCGCATCCCCAGGCACTTGACGAACCCGCCCCAGTCCTGGTCGTTCATCTCTTTCCCAGCCGGGGTGAACCAGGAAATATCGCGGATGCCCTCACCGCGAATCGAACGCCCCTGGAAGAACCGTCGCCGTTTGAGTACGGGTTGCTCGCTCCAGAAATGCGTCAGTCGCTGCACGAACGATAAGAAAGACTGCTGTTCGTCCGTCAGTTCCCAGTTCAACCAACTGAGTGCGGAATCCTGACAATAAGTATTGTTGTTTCCGTTTTGCGTGTGACCGAATTCATCACCCGCGTAAATCATCCCGACGCCTTGGGACACCATCAGCGTCGTCAGAAAATTGCGACGTTGTCGGGCACGCAGAGCCAGGATGTCCGGGTCATCGGTCGGGCCTTCGACACCGCAGTTCCAGGAATTGTTGTCATCGGCTCCGTCACGGTTGTCTTCGCCGTTGGCATCGTTGTGTTTGTGGTTGTAGCTGACCAGATCGTTCAGCGTGAAACCATCGTGACAGGTGACGAAGTTGATGCTCGCATACGGGCGACGGCCGCTGTGTTCGTAAAGGTCACTCGAACCACAAATGCGTGTCGCAAACTCACTGACCGTCCCGCCGTCGCCTTTCCAGAATTGACGGACAACATCCCGATATTTGCCATTCCATTCGGTCCAACCGGGCGGGAAGTTACCGACCTGGTAGCCACCGGGTCCAACGTCCCACGGTTCGGCGATGAGCTTCACTTGGGACAGGATGGGGTCTTGATGGATGATGTCGAAAAAGGCTCCGAGTTTGTTGACCTCGAACAGTTCCCGTGCCAGCGTACTGGCCAGATCGAACCGGAAGCCATCCACCCGCATCTCCGTGACCCAGTAGCGCAGGGAGTCCATGATGAGTTGCAAGACTTTGGGATGCTGCATGTTGAGCGTGTTGCCGCAACCCGTGAAGTCCATGTAGTAGCGTGGGTCTTCGGGCGATACCCGGTAGTACGCCGCGTTGTCGACACCCCGCCAGGAGAGTGTCGGCCCCATCTGGTTCCCTTCGCAGGTGTGGTTGTAGACCACATCCAGAATCACCTCGATCCCGGCGGCGTGCAGTGCCCGCACCATCATTTTGAATTCGTGAATCGGACTGAGATTGTTGTGCGGCGAATCATAGTTCAAGTGCGGGGCAAAGTAGTTGAGGGTGTTGTAACCCCAGTAATTCGAGAGTCCCTTTTCCACTAAATGCCGATCGTTGAGGAACTGATGCACGGGCAATAGTTCGACCGCCGTGACATTGAGATCGTGCAAATGTTGGATCACCGCTTCGGATGCCAGCCCGGCATAGCTGCCACGCATGTTCTCCGGCACGCCGGGGTGCTGCATCGTGAACCCCTTGACGTGCATTTCATAAATGATCGTCTTGTGCCAGGGGGTGCGTGGCGGTCGGTCGTCGCCCCAGGTGAACGCGGTGTCGATCACGGCGGCCAATGGCGCGTAAGGGGCACTGTCTCGGGTGTCGAACGTGAGATCGTCTTTCCCGATGGTGTAGCCGAACAGGCTATCATCCCAGCGGACATCGCGGCCGAGCATCTTGGCATACGGGTCGAGGAGCACTTTGTTGGGGTTGAACCGATGCCCGCGTGCCGGGTCGTAGGGGCCATGCACACGGTAGCCGTACAACTGCCCCGGCAACGCATCCGGCAAGAAGCAATGCCAAACCTGATCGGTACGCTCTTTCATCTCGATGCGGAGGGATTCCCGGCGTGCGTCCACACTGTCGAACAGGCAGAGTTCAACTTTGGTCGCATTCTCCGAGAAGAGCGCGAAGTTGACCCCTGCCCCCTGCCATTCCGCCCCGAGTGGATAAGCATTGCCCGGCCAGACGCGCATAACGATACCTTGTGAACCCAATCACGTTACGAGAAAACCGGATGCCCCATAGCACCGTGGATCAACCGTGGATTAGAAGAGAGGGACGGTTCCTGTCCGACTTACTTCATTCTAACCGATAGAGTGACACCACGTCGGATGGTTCGAGAGGAAGCCCGGCGAAAGTTTACCGCTTGTGAGGATTGTGGGGAATGCCTGTTCTATCCGTGGGTCACGGCATATCGTGATCGAAACACTCCTCATCTGCTGTCCGTGAAAGGATTGACCGTCATGGTTCGCCATCTCCTCATCGGAATGAGCCTACTGCTGGGCGCAGGGGCGACGCTGGCGGCTCCTCCCGCGGGTCAGTGGAAACTGCGGCTGGCCGAAGGCGGGCAACCGCTCACTTTCCTCATCAGCTTCTCGGAAACAGAGGGGAAATGGGTCGGGGACTTCATCAGTTCGGCCCCGCCGCTCCAGGTGGAACCCACCATCACACAGGTGACCGTAAATGACAGCCACCTGACATTCCGATTACGGTTCCGCAACGTCGATCTGACATCGTTTGATGGAATCGTCGCCGCGGATGGCTCGAAAATCACCGGGACACTGGCCCCACCCGTCGGCGTACCGCAACTGACGGAAATGAAACCCTCACAGCTCAAGAATCTGAACGATCCCTTCGCCCTGGCGCAGGAAACCTTCCAGCAATCGACAGTCGGGCCGGACCTGTTCAACAGTGGCTTTATCATTCTGAGCGAAGCCGCCGCGAAGAAACTCAGCGAAGCCGATGCCCGCGCCATCGCGGAACGGATGACCAAGGCCGCCCAGACTTACGGCCCGCGTTGGGAACGCACCATCGCCCTCCGGTTGGCGAATGATCTGGCCGGGCAACCGGGCTTCACAGACATTGCTCTGGCACAGGCTCAGCGTGCCGAACGGATGCTCACCGAGGATGCCACCCCCGCCGTGACGATGGCGGTGATGGACACGCTCGCTCATGTTCTCGACAAGGCGGGTAAAGCCGATGAGGCGAAGAAGTACCGGACCCTCGCCGCCCGGCTCGAACTGCGGGATTTCGCGGAATCCCAGAAATCCAGCCCACTCGCGGATGCCCCGGTCCATGCGGGCCGCAAAGCGAAAAGCGACCGAGCCGTTCTCGTGGAAATCTTTACCAGTGCCGATGCCCCACCCGCCGTGGCCGTCGATCTGGCGGAAGCCGCGATTCTCAAGAGCTTCCAACCTTCAGAAGTCGTGGTGGTGGCGTACCAACTACATCGGCCCACGGCCAACCCGCTGGCCGCGAAGGAAGGGATGCTGCGGACCGAGCATTACCTGAAAAGCCGCTCCATCACCGCATTACCAGCCGTGCTGGTCGATGGGAAAGCCGTGGAAGTCGAAGGCGGCACCGCGGCTACCGCACAAACCGATTTTGATGCGATTCGCAAGCGAATTGAGAAACAATTGGAACTGCCCAGCCCGGCCAAGCTCACACTCACCGCCTCCGCCACCGAGACAGGCTTTTCCGCGAAAGCTACCGTCACCGACTTGGAGAAACCGGGTGACAAAGTCTTCCTGCGGTTCGCCCTGGTCGAGTCGCGGATCCGGTATTCTGGCATCAGCAGCACACGCTACCATCTGAACACGCTGCGGGCAATGCCCGGCGGTGCCCAAGGGTTCCCACTCACCGCGAAAACCGGCGAGCAGACCGTGACCATCGACCTCGCCGCACTCCGCACGGCCATCGGCAAAGACCTGCAAGAGTTCGTCGAAACTTCCGGGGTCGACTTCCGCAGCCCCGATCGCCCATTGGCACTGGCCAATCTGAAGTTGATCGCCTTCATTCAAGACGATGCCACGCAAGAGGTGCTACAAGCTGTTCAAGTGGAATTGAAGTAAGAAGATCAGCCCGTAGCTCGGGGATTCTGGTCTGCACTCGCCCCGATTTGCCGCCACTCGGTAGAATGCCGATGGAACCCGGTTTCATTCGGTACGAGGGCGGCATGGGCGAGCGGTACATCTACAACATTCGGCATCTGACCAAAACCTACGGCAAGAAGGAAGTCCTCAAGGACATTTACCTCTCGTTCTACCCCGGCGCAAAAATCGGGGTACTCGGTTCCAACGGAGCCGGGAAGTCGACCCTGTTGCGGATCATGGCGCAGCAGGATACGGAATTCGTCGGCGAAGCCTTCCCCGAAAAGGGAGCCAGCATCGGCTACGTTCCCCAGGAACCGCACCTGACACCGGGAAAGACGGTCCTCGAAAATGTCGAGGAAGCCGTTGCCCACATTCGGGCTCTGTTGGCCAAACAAGAGCAGATCGGCGAACAGATGGCCGAACCGGATGCAGACTTCGACAAACTCTCCGACGAGATGGAGAAAGTTCAAACACAAATCGACGCAACCGATGCCTACAATCTGGATCGGCAACTCGAACTGGCGATGGACGCGATGCGGCTGCCGCCACCGGATGCCCCAGTCGAACAGCTGTCCGGGGGGGAACGCCGCCGGGTCGCGCTCTGCAAGACGCTGCTGCAACGCCCGGACTTGCTCTTGCTGGACGAACCGACAAACCACCTGGACGCGGAATCGGTCGAGTGGCTGGAAAAGCATCTACAACAGTACCCCGGTGCCGTCGTCGCCGTGACGCACGATCGCTACTTCCTCGACAACGTCGCGGGCTGGATTCTGGAACTGGATCGCGGTCGGGGCATTCCCTGGGAAGGGAACTATTCCAGCTGGCTCGACCAAAAACGCCGTCGCCTCGCCGTGGAAGAAAAGCAGGAGACGGCCCGGCAAAAGATGCTCGAACGGGAACTCGAATGGGCGAAAGCATCCCCCCGAGCGCGGATGGCGAAGAACAAAGCCCGCCTCGCCGCGATTGAAAAACTCCAATCGCAGGAAACCGAGGATCGCGGCGACGAACTGACCATCCACATCCCGCCCGGCCCGCCACTGGGCGACTTGGTGGTGCGAGCCGAAGGGGTCAAAAAGGCGTTCGGCGACAAACTGCTCTACGATGACATGACCTTCAATCTCCCGAAAGGCGGCATCGTCGGGGTCATCGGCCCGAACGGAGCCGGGAAGACCACCCTATTCCGCATGATTGTCGGCCAAGAACAACCCGATGGCGGCAAATTGACGGTCGGCCCATCGGTGAAGGTGGCTTACGTCGACCAGAACCGCGATGCCCTGGACCCGAACAAGACCATCTTTGAGGAGATCACGGATGGCCTGGATCACATCATTTTGGGCAAGCATAAAATTGCGAGCCGGGCGTATGTGTCCCGGTTCAACTTCCGGGGGCCGGATCAGCAGAAACTCGTCGGCCCTTGTTCCGGCGGTGAACGGAACCGAATCCATCTGGCGAAGTTGCTCCGCTCCGGTGGCAACCTATTGCTCTTGGACGAACCGACGAACGATCTCGACGTGGACACGCTCCGGGCACTGGAAGAAGCGCTCATCAACTTCGGTGGTTGTGCCGTGGTCATCAGCCACGATCGCTGGTTCCTGGACCGGATCGCCACGCACATCCTCGCGTTTGAGGGTGATAGTCAAGTCGTCTGGTGCGAGGGGAACTTCCAGGTGTACGAGGAACAACGCCGTACCCGTCTCGGAGCCGCCGCCGACCAACCACACCGGATCAAGTACCGGAAGCTGCATCAGTAATTCGGAGGAATGGACATGGTCGAAGGCACGAAAGCAATTCGGGGGTGGATGAAGAACGGTGTCATCATCCCGGAACCTGGGACCACAATTCCAGACGGCACTGAGGTTCGGATGGAGTTGGTCCCTGAAGATGAGCGTAGGCCCATTCCGTTTTCTCCCGAGGAGCAGGCTGAATTTGAGATGTGGGATCGTCTCAGTGATGAAGCCTGGGCCATGATAGACGAATGGGAGAAAGAGGATCCCGATGCCAATCGGTGACATTTGTTGGATCTACTATCCAAATTCTGATGGACATGAACAGGCCGGCGGTCGTCCTGGATTAGTGATACAGGACGATTCCTTCGCCAGCGATAGTCCATTGGTGCTGACCATTCCGATCACGTCCGCAGCGGCTACCCTTTCTCGGTATCCTGCTGTCGTGGCTGTGCCAGCAACACGAGAGAATGGGTTAACAAAAGATTCCTGCGCACTGGTATTTCAGCTCCGCGCGGTTGATCGACGGCGTGTTCGCGAACAACCCATCGGTGTGATAGAACTAAACGTGTTGGACCAAATCTATCAAGCCTTGGGACATCTCATCGGCAGGATATCGCTAACCGTAGCCGACCAACCTCGGCCGACTCAGCGTGAGTTTCCACGCGATATCGACCCGGATACGGATGAAGGATCGACGATATGATCGCTCTCATCGATGCCACCAAAACCTACGATCAGGCTCGGCGGCCCGTGCAGGCGGTGCGGGGGGTGTCGTTGACGGTTCAGGGCGGCGAATTCGTCACCATCATGGGGCCATCCGGGTCCGGGAAATCGACCCTCATGCAGCTCATGGGAGCGCTCGACACTCCCACCACGGGGCGAGCCGTGTTCCAAGGACAGGATTTGCAGGAACTCAGCGATAGTCAACGGTCGATCCTACGCCGAACCCGGATCGGTTTTGTCTTTCAATCGTTCAACCTGCTGCCGACCCTGACCGCCGCGGAAAACGTCGCCTTGCCGCTGTTACTCGGCGGCGGCGGTCGGCGGGAATCCATGAGCCGGGCTAGCGCCTCATTGGAACGGGTTGGTTTGACCCATCGGGCGGAGCATTTCCCGGATGAACTGTCTGGCGGTGAGATGCAGCGTGTCGCGGTGGCGCGGGCTCTGGTCGGCGACCCAGATGCACTCCTCTGCGATGAACCGACTGGGAACCTCGATTCCGCCACCAGCCAGGAAGTGCTGAGTCTACTCGCCTCCCTGCCCGAACCGGGCCGCCGGACCGTCATCATGGTGACGCATGACCCCAACGCGGCCCAGTATGGTTCACGGCTCGTTCGCATCCGGGATGGCTTGATCGAATCGGACGAACCCGTCGTGGGCTGAACGTACTGTAGCCGGTTCACCTTGCCCCTGAGAGCCTGATGCTGCCCTTTTATCGACTGCTGAGCCTGCGCTACCTCCTGCAACGGTGGGACCGAGCCGCCCTGATCGTGGCCAGCATCGCTCTCGGCGTGGCCACGCTCGTTTCCACCCGCATTCTGAATGCCTGCATCGAAACAGCCGCCTCGCAGACTTCCACACCGCTCGGCGTGGGCGAACTGCTCGTGGTGAATGGGGAAGTCGGCATCCTGCAATCGACCGGGGATGACATCACCGCTGCCCACATTCCTGGGGTGAAAGCGGTGCAACCCCTCGTGATTGAGCGGGCATATTTGCCGAAGGCCGGGAACAAGGCCGCCGTCCTCATCGGCGCGGAACTGTCGCAACAGGTGATGACCGCCGAAAACCCTCTCCATGTGCGGTTCACGCGCACGCTCGAACTGACCTGGGCGAATGCGTGGGTCATGGTTCATCGCCAACTCGTGGTCTTGAGCAAACCGTTGTTCGATGAATGGGTCGCGCAGCGATCCGCTGAAACCGATCCATTCCTGCTCCGATACGGCACACGCGACATCGCCTGCCAACCGATCGGCTACATCGAGTACGCCGATGATTCCCCAGTTGGGATGCTGGGACGCAACATCGTCGGCATGGAGATCCGTCAGGCCGCGCGTACCATTCACCCAGGGCCGCCCGCCGCGTTCGCCGCCATCGCCGGGGGGGTCGCGCATGAAGCCAGTTGGGATGCCATCTTCCCGATCCGGGTGAACCGGATTGATGTGATCCTCGAACCCCATGCGACACCGGAACAGGTGCAGCAGTCCGTTCAGGCCGTCGTCGGCACACGCGGACAGGTGCGGACACCGGAAGCTCATTACCAAACCAGCCAGGAAATCATCGGCGGCTTGCAGATCGGTTTTTTGCTCTGTTCCGCCGGGGCAATGGTGGTCGGTTTGTTCCTCGTCTACAACGCCTTGTCCGTCACAGTGGCCGAACGTCGGCACGACATTGGCATTCTGCGATCCATTGGTGCGACACGTTCGCAGATTGTCTGGCTTTTCGGAACCGCAGCCGTGATTCTCGGCGTGTTGGGAGCCTTGGTCGGAATCCCGTTGGGGACATTTTTGGGATGGGCCGTGCTGGCCACTTATGGGCAGGAACTCGGTTCCATCTTCGTGAACCCGGAAGTCAATCCCGTCTGGCCGACCGCGGCGACGTTGCTGCTGGCGCTGGGGGCTGGGGTCGTGACCGCCGTGGTGGCCGCGCTGATTCCGGCTCTGCAAGCCGCGGGGGAAGATCCAGCCGATGCCGTGCGGCGGGTGCCCGGTGTCGCGGGCGGGCTCTGGGCGTTGGCTCACAAGGCCACTTGTGCGGCGCTTGTGGCGGGCGGTGTGGCCGTCATTCTGACGCGGCACGAACTGCCACCGCAGTTCGGTTTGCATCCGCGGATCGGCTCGTTCGGCGGGTTGCTCTCGGCACTGGTGGGGCTGCTGCTGGCCGCGCCGATTCTCGTGGGGATGATGGTGCGACTCATTCATCCGTTACTGTGTCGGATTTTACCGATCGAAGCGCGGCTCGCGGCTGATAATCTGATCCGCTCCCCAGGAAGAACGGGTGTCGTCATTGGGGCACTCGGCGCGGGCGTGGCCGTAATGATCCAGACGGCTGGCGTGGGACGCAGCAACCAGGAACCCGTGGTCCAGTGGCTCGACCGCGTCATCGTTGCGGATCGGTACGTCTTCGCGGGGAACCTCACCGAGGCGACGAGTTCCCAAACCCCGTTGGACCCCGGCATCGTCGAAGAACTGCGGCAACGGCCCGGTGTCGCGGGGGTGTCCGGCTTCCGGTACTCGCGGCCTGAGTTCAACGGCACGCGGATCATGCTTGTGGCGCTCGATGCGGCGATGTATGCCCGTTTCGCACAGGAACGCTCGACCGCACCGCTCGCGGGGATGCAGCAGTTGCCGAAACTGGGGGAAGGCCGCATTCTGATTTCGGACAACTTTGGCCGCAAACATGGGGTCACCACGGGAGACACGCTGACCTTGCCGGGCATGTCGGGGGCAGTTCCACTCACTGTGGTGGGACAAGTCCAAGATTACTCCTGGGCGCGCGGGACCATCTTCATCGACCGGGCCGACTATGCACGATTATTCCACGATGAACAGGTGGACGTGGTCCACATTTTCCTGGATGCCTCCTCAACAGGTGCGGACTCCGTGGCTCGGTTTGCCTCCGATCGCGGTTTGACCGTTCAGCACAAAGAAATGATGCGACGATTGCTCGCCGACATGATCGACCAGTTTTACACGGTCGCCTTCCTGCAACAGATCGTCGTGGGAGTCGTCGCCTCATTGGGCGTGGTGACGGCGCTCTTGATCTCCGTCATGCAACGGCGGCGAGAACTCGGATTGCTACTCGCGGTCGGCGCGACACCGGCGCAGGTCGTGCGGACGGTTTTGGCGGAAGCCATTCTGATGGGATTGTTCGGAACCTTGCTCGGCATCATGATCGGCTTGCCGCTGGAGTGGTACATTCTCCGAGTGGTGATGGTGGAAGAAAGCGGGTTCATCTTCCACTTGCTCGTCCCGTGGCGGCAAACGATCATGATTTCCGTGGGAACCCTCATCATCTCGACGCTGGCCGGGCTGCTCCCCGCGTGGCACGCCGTGCGCATTCGGATCCCCGATGCGATCGCGTATGAGTGATCGTGTCGAAACAGAATCGTGATGGAACAGGTGACAAGGGCAGGTGATAAGGGAATGGGGAACCCGCGTGCGATGTCGTCTCATCATCAGCCACCCACCGGGAATCGGAGTGTGTACGCGGCTCTGTCCGAGGCCGAGTTACTCGCCCAGTGTGCGGTGGACACCTATCGAGCGAGCGGCCCTGGCGGACAGAAACGGAACAAGACCAGTTCCGCGGTTCGGCTCCGCCATTTGCCGACCGGACTCATCGTCATCGCGGAGGAAAGCCGATCCCAGCATGAGAACAAGGCCAAGGCGTTGAAGCGTCTGCGTCGGGCACTCTTTCTGGAACTGCGGCTCCCCGTGCCGATGGGTAGCGTGGCGGAGGTGGACGCGATTCCCACGCACCCCGACTGTGTGGCGGCGCGGGGGCGTGCGGGACGGTTGGACGTTTCCCCGAGGCAGGAACAGTTCTGGCCCACGGCCGGGTTTGTGCTGGACCTGCTCCAGGCAGTCGAAGCCCAGGTCAGCACGGCTGCGGATCTGCTCGGCATCTCCACGGCGAACCTCGTCGAGTTCCTGCAATCAGACCCCAAATTGTGGCAAGCCACGAACCAGATGCGGACCCGGTTCGGGCAGAAACCGTTGAAGTGACACCTCCGTGTCATCACGCGCCCCGCCAACGCTCGAACAGGTTCTTCGTGATCCGTTGCACACGCGGATCGGGACCGTGTCCCTTCCCGTTGTGGACGAACGGCACCCAGTGGCCCGGCGGGCTGCTCAACCCCTGGCACCAGAAGATCGTCGCGGCGTTGAACACCGTGTTCCCTTTCGGACCCGGATAAATGGTCGCCTCGTAGTGCGATTCCGCTTCCCCGCCGTTCCAGGTTTTCCCGGAGGCGACGACTTCCAGACCGGGGATGTCCGCCGGGTCGCCGTGGTGTTCCCAGCCAACGAGGCCGGGGATGCCGTCACCGGCTTTCATGCCCGTCCCTTCAAAGATCCAGTGTTCCGGCTTGCGACAAATCCAGTCGCCCGAACCGTTGAACGGAATCACGGAGCGGGCACCGATCAGCGTGGCTTCGTTCGGGCCGGGGTCCGGGAGATCGGCCATCCAGGGGCTTTCTGCTGGCTTCAACCCGCCGTATCGGCCACGGCGTTCGATGACACGCCCAGCTCGGCCATCATGCGAGGGAAAGAACGGGGTGACGAAACAGACGGCGTTCCCGCTGAAGAAGCCAAAATTCACTCCTTGTTTCACCGCTTCCAGGCAGGTGTCGAACTGCGGTCGACTCCAGTATTCATCATGACCGACCGACAGGAACGTCTTCGCACGGGTGACGAACGGCAAGCCCTTATCTTGAATGTCCCAATTGCTGGCGTAGGTGACATCGTATCCATGCTGTTCCGCCCAGTAGGCGAACGGGTACTCGAACAGGATGAACTCCCCGGAACCGAGCGACTGGGGGTTGTCCGAAACTTGCGGGCAGCGAGAATAGGGACGGTCAAAGCTGACCCGCACGCCGGAGACAAGCGGTTTCTTATCGGGGCGGTCGTTGTCGTACAGCGAGTAACCATCGGGCCATTTGTTGTAGGCTTGCCAGGTGTTCGTGCTACATTGAAAGAGAAAGTCCGCCGGGCGGTTGTCCGTGACAATGAAGATGACGTAACTCTGATAACGATGAGACTTCGCCGAGAGTTTGCCCACATAGACACCGCTGACCCAGTCGTTCGGGATGGTCAGCGTGGCGGTCGGTTCCCAACGGCACTCGCGGAGCCGCATTTCCCCCGGTACGGGAACGGGTTGCGGCCTCGCGTTCAACGGCCCCAGGGTCAGCCGATGCCGGGCACCTTTACCCTGATAGTACCCGAGACGGTAAATGTCGATCGACACCGGCGACGGGGCCGACGTACTGACGAAGAAGCGAATCGGCTCTCCGGCCGCCACGCTGGTGCGATCGCAGTACCCTTCGATGAGCGGTGAGCGGAAACGCTGGTTGCGGTCGAATTTGACGTAGGTGAGCTGCCAATCGGAACTACCGGGGTGTTCGTTCTCGGCTCGGATCAGATCGGATTGCCGTGCGGCGGCGGGGGCGGTGGGGGCGGTGGCGGAGGCAGCGGCTGTTGCTCCGAAAGCGGCCATGCCCGCGGCCAGTGCCTGTCGGCGATCGGGTGGGAACATCAGAAACTCCGAGACATGTTGCGGTGGGCAGGGTGAATACTGCTACCTTCGCAAACCGCATCGGTGTCGGCAAGGAAAATGAAGAGGGATCCGAATGCCATCGCAACCCCGAACCTGTTGAAGTGCTGGCCCCTCTTCCCTAAAATCGTCTCCAAGTTGAACTTCTTACTGCCCCGGATTGGCTCTCATGCGTCATGTGCTGTCGGCTCTTGTTCAGAATCAACCCGGTGTGCTTGCGCACGTGGCCGGGATGTTCCACACCCGCGGGTTCAACATCGACAGCCTGGCCGTCGGTGAAACCGAGCGACATGATCTCTCGCGGATGACCTTTGTGGTCCACGGCGATGAAGCCCAGGTCGCTCAGATTCGCAAGCAACTCGACAAGATCATCACGGTTGTTCAGGTGGTGGATATTTCAAGCGAAGATTTTGTCGAGCGTGACCTCATGCTCATCAAAGTCTGTTGCCCGGCTGAGAAACGCGCTGAGATTGCCTTGCTCGTCGAGACATTCCGAGGCCGCACCGTTGACATTCAACATGATAATGTCATCGTGGAAGTCAGCGGCACCGAAGGGAAAGTGGAATCGTTCATCGACCTGATGCGACCGTATGGCATCCTGGAACTGGCCCGCACCGGCCGCATTGCCCTGGTGCGGGGCCACACAAAGGGGATCGCGGAATGAGTACGCCGATTACCTTGCCGACACGCCGACTTGACCCCGCGTTCGTCGAAAAGCTCAAATCGCTCACCGCCGGCGATTCCATCCGCGTCACTCAGACCGTGCGGGTCGGCGGCCGGAAGTGGGAAGCCGTCACCGAAGGCACGTTTCGGGGGATCAACTACCTGGCCACCGGCGTGACCACCGAGCGCGTGAAGGAAGACGACATCGTTGTCCCAACGGTCCACTTCACCAAGAAAAATGGCGAACTGGCCAGCATCAGTATCGACGAACAGACCCGGATTGAAAAAGTATGAATCGCATTCTGGCCAGCATCAGCGGGTGCCTTTTGCTGATGCTGGTTCCCGCCTCCGCGTGGGCCTGGAGTGCCGGTGGCCACATGGTCACCGGCGCGATTGCCTACGATCTGTTAAAGCAGGATGACCCCGCCACGCTTCGGGAAGTGCTGGCCTTACTCCGGGCCAACCCACTCTACGATCGGATGTGGAAAGAACGCCTCGCGGACATACCCGCGGATGAACAGGATGTTTACCTGTTCATGTTGGCGGCCCGTTGGGCGGACGACATCCGCAACAACCGCGATTACGATCACCCGACCTGGCACTACATCGGCACGGGCTTCGTCGCTCCGGGAGAACCGGCGAGCGTCAAACTCCCCAAAGTGGCGGTGCCGAACGCACTGACGGAACTGTCTCGCAATGCGCGGCTGGCTCGCACAGCACCCGACATCGTCGATCGTGCGGTAGCGGCTCTCTGGGTCTTCCATCTTGTGGGCGACATCCATCAGCCGTTGCACGCCTGTAGTCGCGTGACCGCACAGATGCCAGAAGGCGACCGGGGCGGGAATCGTTTCTACATCCGGGTGAAGCCGGGCAACCGTCCGATCAGTTTGCACAAATACTGGGATGATCTTCTGGTGGGGTCTGCCCGTTTCCGCGATGTCCGCAACCGGGCTACGGCACTCCGGTTGCGTCCCGAGTTTGCCCGCGACAAGCTCACGGAACTCGCGGATTCCGACCCGGAAACCTGGGCACGCGAAAGCCTCGATCTGGCGGTGCGGGTGGCCCACCAGAACGGCAGACTACGCGGCGGCATGGGCGAACTCTCCGCGGAGTTACTCCCCGCCGATTACGCCACCACCGCGAAAGTCGTGGCCGAACGTCGAGCAGTGCTGGCCGGGTATCGGCTCGCTCACCTGCTGCGATCCGGCATCCGCCCGCCCCGCTAACACCGGGGTGAAACTCTCAGACAACCGGGGACACACACATCGGGTTCGTGTCAGAGATGCTGTGGCATCCCGCATCAGAATCCAGAGCGGGTTCAGCGTGCCAACAGTTCCTGCGGTCGTGTGAAGTCGACGAGGACGCTATCCCCCGGTTTCGCCAACACTTCCCGCGATTCGGCGTGACCTGTCCCATCTTCCTGCCAGCGGGCGATGACCTGATAGCGGTACTTGCCGGGTTGCAGGGGCGGAGTCTCGAATATGCGCTCCAATCCTTTTTGTTTCGTTTGGTAATTCTTGTTCACCCACACTTCCGCATCCTCGGCGGGAACCCGGATGGTCACCCGAAAGGCCGTCGCTTCCTTCGGCGGTGGCAGCGGTGTGGAATCTTCGGGAATGCTCGGTCCTTCCTGCGACCCCTCATTCAACGGGAACGGCGCGGGTTCCGTGGGGAGTCCGCTGCCACCGGGGTAGTCCATCAACCCAGGGCCGGGGAGCGGTTGTTGAATAATCGGCCCCGCATTCCCTGGCCACGCGGCCACAGTCGGCGGTTTCGGTCGTGGAGACGGGGAATATCGGCCCGCCCAACCCAACCCGATGATGGCACCGTGAAAGGCATACGGTGGCCGGGCGAAAAAGAGCTTGCTATTGTCGTGGT
>JAIXLE010000060.1 GCA_026931725.1 Bacteroidales bacterium | reverse complement strand
CTCCAACAGTTGCGCGATCATGCCCCTTATCCCCGACTCAATCAACTCGGCGCGAAACTCGAAGTCGGTTTGCAGCGTGCCGCCACGCAAGCCGGGGTGCCACACCAGTTGAACCGTGTCGGCAGCATGTGGACCCTGTTTTTCACGGATACGCCGGTCACGGATCTCGCTTCTGCCAGCCGTAGTGACACGGCCCGATTCTCACGCTTCTTCTGGGGCATGATGGATCGTGGCTTTTATCTTCCGTGCAGTCAGTTTGAAGCCGCGTTCCTCTGCACGGCCATGACCGAAACCGAAATCGACGCGACGATCCACGCCGCCCGAGAGGTTCTCCAAGAGATCGCACACGGCTAGGGAACGATCCGGGAACCCCATCACGCGTGGTGCGGGTGCGACAAAGTCGGCGAGCGGCGGTATCATCTGCTTATACCCCCTCGCTTGCTGTTTTTTCGTCGGGATGATTGCGATGCCTTCTCCCATTCCGGGAACCGGAAACACACCCCACTACACGAACTGTATCTGGGAACCGCTGCCCGCTGTGCCGTATGACGAAATTGTGGATGTTCGTTCTCCGAAGGAATTCGCGGTCGACCACATCCCCGGCGCGGTGAATCTGCCGGTTCTGAACGATGCGGAACACGCGGAAGTCGGTACGCTCTACCAGCAAATCAACCCGTTTGTGGCTCGGAAACGCGGTGCCGCGCTCGTGTCCGCGAACATCGCTCGGCATCTCACGCAACACTTCGCGGAGAAGCCCAAAAGTTACCGCCCATTCCTCTACTGCTGGCGTGGTGGTCAACGCTCGCTCAGTATGGCGGTCGTCCTGTCGCAAGTCGGTTGGCGGGTGACGGTCCTGGAAGGAGGCTACCGAACCTACCGGAACACCGTACCGCAGCGACTGGCGGAGTTACCCGGTCGCTTCCAGTACCGTGTCGTTTCGGGGGCCACCGGATGTGCGAAAACACGCTTCCTCCACGCTCTGCGTCAGGCCGGGTGCCAGGTACTGGATTTGGAAGGGTTGGCCGTACATCGGGGATCGATCCTCGGTGGGATGGGACCGCAACCGTCTCAAAAATGGTGGGAATCGCAACTCGTGTACACGTTCGGTCAATGGGATCCGACGCGGCCGGTGTGGGTCGAAGCGGAGAGCCGCCGCATTGGGAACCTGTATCTGCCCCCGGCCCTTTGGGCGGCCATGCGCCAGGCCTCCGGGGTCGTGTTGCGAGTGCCCCAAGCGGCACGGGTACAATATCTGCTGGAAGAATACGCAACTTTGTGTTCAGATGAAGAAGGGCTGCGGTCGAAATTGCGTGCCCTGCAAGGGCATCACAGCCTGACCCGAATCCAGGAATGGTGCCAGTTGGCAACGATGGGAGCCTGGGAATCGCTCGTGGAATCCTTGTTGGTGAATCATTATGACCCAGCTTACCAGCAATCGACTCAGCGAAATTATCCCCAGGTGACGCGCGCCATCGACTTGCCGGAGGCATCCTCCACCGCATTAGAGGAATTAGCGCAGCAGTTTTTCGCGGAAGAACACGGCCACGGAGTTTCCCAATCGGATTCTGCAACCCTTTGCCGATGGGATCATTTGCAGCCCACTCCCGCACGCTAGCGGAATCGGATTCAGACCACTTCACTCCGACCCGGTTCTGTCAGCAAGAGAATGATCGGGATAAATTCTCAGAATCGTTTCCGTGACGGATTCTCAGGACTGAACTTGTACTGACAATGCTATTCCAACGTGTGATTTCTGACGTTGACATCGCCAAGGCACTTGGCTAAAAGCCCCGGCACCGACAGTTATCAGACGTTTGTGTGGCCCGATGCACGCAGATTTCCCGAGCCGACCGTGACCCTGGGTCTGGGTATTGCCCCATTCAGGGTGGCGACCGTGGTTCTGACCCCATGATGCGGATTCTTGGGGCAAAGCCAGGTCGGCGCACGATCATTACCTGTGATTTCCTATGCCTGCACCACCTGATCCCGTGCCAACTCCGCCTCCGACTCCGGCTCCGGTTCCCGCTCCGACTGTGATTCTGACACCCGTGCCGCACCGTTCGGTACTCCGGCATGTCGTGGCAGCGTTCATGCTCATGGCGGCATTCGGCGGGTTGGGATGGATTTGGTTCCACTCCCATTGGCGTGTGACCACGGACAACGCCTACGTTGTCGGAAACATCACCCCCGTCTCGGCTGAGGTCGGCGGGACGATCGTGGCCATGTACACAGACGACAACATGCTCGTGGCCGCGGGTGACCCGATCGCCCAAATTGACCCCGTGCCTTACCAGTACAAAGTCGATCAGGCGCAAGCCGATCTGCGTCAGGCGCGAGCCGATGCCGCCGCGGCGCGGGTCAACGTCGACTTAGTACGAGAAGATCGCCTCAAATTACTGGTGGGTGCGAAAGCGAAACACGAAGAGGCCGCCCAGGCGTTACGCGCCGCGGCCGTCGATGTCACGATTCGTCAGCGGATTCATCAGAAAGAAGAAGAAGTCTTAGCCGCGGTCATGGCGCGGGTTCCCGGCGTGGCAGCATTAGCCAAAAACGCGGCGGATTATCGCACCCGATTCAATCGTCTCGCCGAAACCGGGGCGATCTCGGTGCAAGACCGGGATAACCGGGATGCGGCAGACCGAGACGCACAGGCGAAATTGGATGCGATTAAGAACGAAGTCGCCGCCGCGGAACGGCAAGTGCTAGCCAGTGAGCAGCAGGTGCAGGAAGCCCGCGTCCGCCATGAACAAGCGCAACGGGCCTTGGCGGCAGCCGAGGCCGCCGTGGGGCAAGCTGAGGCCGCCCAATTGCAACCGGACATTGCCACGTCAAATTCCCAGGCCGCCAGTGATCGGGTCGCCCTGGCCGAAGCCAAGTTTCGGCAAGCGCAACTGGCGTTGAGCAACTGTCTGATTCGTGCCCCGCAAGCCGGGATCGTCAGTCGCCGCACCCTGCAATTGGGCCAGACCGTGACTCCCCGCGCTCCATTTTTGAGCATTGTTCCGCTGGATACGGACAACGTCTGGGTCGTGGCCAACTTCACGGAAGATCAGATGACCCGCGTCCGGGTCGGTGATCGCGTGCGGGTCGCCGTCGATGCGATTCCCGATCGCACATACATCGGTTGGGTGGAAAGCGTCTCCGGGGGAACCGGGACGGTCTTTTCCGTTTTCCCGGCAGACAACGCGACGGGGAACTTTACACGCGTGGTACAACGTCTTCCGGTACGGATTCGGTTTGATGGGCCGGATAACTACGACATCCGAGTTCGGCCAGGATTGTCGACGCAGGTTTGGGTTGATGAAGGAATGATGGTGCGAAAGGGGCGCGATATATGGTAACCCGCCGGGAATTCCTGATCGGGACCGTGGCTCTCTGGGCCGCGGGCGGGTGTCATTCGCTGGAATCACACGCCGAGCTTCCGGGACGACCACCACCGGAGCCACCCGAAAACGAGAATCCGAATGGCCCGCTGACACTCAACTCGGCCTTTGCCCGTAGCTTGGCAAACGTGGAGGTCGTTCAGGCGAACGTGTCCATTCGGATCGCCAATGTTGGGCGGTTCGAGGCATTGAAATCGTTCATTCCGATGACGAATCTGCCGCAATTGTTCGCCGGGTTCAACCAATTCGGCGGAGCGGGCGATCGCATCATCTTCCCGGACGTGACGGATGGAGCCCCGCTCGCCGCACGCCCCGGCTTGAATTATGCCTCGCTGAACCGATTGAATATGTTCTTCCCACTCGACCCGGCCGGGCAAATCGCCGCACTGCCATTGGCGGAAGAGGGGATCCGCATCAAGGAACTGATGGAACAGATGGTCCGCCGTTCGCAAGCGGTTCTCGGGGCGCAACGGTACTTCGAGGCCAAACAGATTCCGTATGGCCTGCAAACCGCCGAATTGGGGGTCGAGTACGCCCACGATTTCCTGGGTGTGGTCAAAAATCGATTTGAAGAGAAACAGGCGTTCGATCTCGAAGTCTCTCAAGCGCGAGTCGATGTTGGCAAAGCCGAGGTGTTAGAAGCCAACTTGGAGAAAGAATACGATGTACGCCGTCAGCAACTCGGGGTCGTGCTGCACACAAGCCGTTTGCTGGTGAGCCAGGAGGAAGGACCGCTGCCGATCCAAGCGGACTTCCAATATGTGTTCGATTTGCGTGATCCCGATACCGTCGACCTGAGCCTGATCCCGGATTTCCCCCAGTCGCGGGAAGAAGCCGTGCAACGGGCCAAACAGCAGCGGTTCGATGTCCGCATGATGGAAGCCGGGTTGCGGGCGGCGCGCATCCAAGACCAAAGAGATCTTCTCGCCCTCCTCGGTTTGGGAAAAACGCCCATCGGATTGGGCTTCAAGAACGCGGGGGCGAACAACGGGGGAATTGCCCTCGGTGCCGTGTTCGGAATGGACTATGATGTCCCACTCATCGACATCGGCTTATGGGCAGATTTGCGGAAGTCGCGGTTGGAAGTGGTCCGCACACAACTCGAACTGGAAAAAGTCCTCATCGAAGCGGGGGCCGAGGCGGGCGATGCCTGGGACCGTTGGCAATACGCCGAGAAAGACTGGCGACAACGCGAAGACGAATACCGCCTACAACAGGAAGCCCTCGAACGCAAAGAACACCTGTTTGAAGAGAAACAGGTGATCGAAGTGGAGGTGCTGGCCGCGAAAGTGGCTCTGTCTCAGGCGAATACGAACCGTTGGACGTCCTGGTACAACCTCCAACTCGCCCGGTTGGACATCCTGCGGTCGATCGAGTTGTTGCTGGATTACATTGAAAAAGCGCGGTCGGCCCCTCGGACTGGCCCAAGCCCATTGGCTCCGCCGCCCCCGACTGCGGGATACCGGCACGTTTCCAAAACCATAACGGACAAGGCGGCTCGTCCACCGGAGGAACCGGCCAAGCCCGTCGCACAACGACAGGAGGTCACACCATGAAGCCGTTCTGGATCGCATTGATACTGGGCGGATGGCTCGCGGCGATACTCCCCGCGCAGGCTGCCCCTCAGATCGAGTCTCCACCCGTGGCCTTGAGTGCCCCGGTGGCGGCGACCCTCACGACCGGCACCAAGGCGCTTCTCCGCATTCGGCAAGTCATCCCGGCGGATGGTCTGAGCCGTGCCGAGCGTGTTTTGAACGGTCTTCCCCCGCTGCAAAAGGGCGATGTGTTCACAGCGGAGGTGATGGAACCGGCTTGTCATCCGCCTTTGATTATTGCTGGCTGCGTGGAGTCGGTGACACCGCCTCGCCGCTTTGCTCGTCCGGGGAACGTCTCCGTGAAGTTCGCCTGGCCGCTTGATTCCACGGGAGAACACCCTGGCCAGTGGCAGTTCAACGTCGAAGATCAGCGGTTTAGCTCCGCGCAACGGCGGCGGGCCATCACCACATTACTGGTGTTAGAAGGAATCATTCTCGGGGCCAGCGTCGGTACCACTCTGGACCGCGGGAAGTCAGCGGTGACACTGGGCGGTGTCGGAGTGGGCTTGCTGATCGGCGTGGCTTATGCCAGCCTACAACCGGGGCAAGCGGCCTCATTGGAACCCGGCGATACACTCTCGGTGATCGTGGGAACCACCGCCGCGAAGAAACTCCCACCCGAAGCGCCGTTACATTTGTTCCCCGCACAGGAACCGGAGAAAAACAAGCACCGGAGGAAAAACCCATGAGACGCTGGATTCGCAACCTGATGGTGATCAGTGTCGGGGCAGCCGGTTGCCGACCGGGTGCCGCTCCGCCCGCATCGACACCGCAGGCGGATAACCTCCCCCCGGCGTATTCGCGGAATCTGATTACCGATCCCCAAGTTGCCGGAGTGGCCAAAGCGTTCCACGAATGGGCGGACCAGCAACAAGCACAAGGGCAACCTCTCTTTGGCCGAGTGGAAGTGCTACCACCGCTCCCCACACTGGAACCCTACGGTATCGGCACCTACGAGAAGGTGCCCCGGTTGCCCGTGATCCTGACGACCGGGCCGGGTTGGGCCACTCTGACACTCGAACAACGGGAAGCCCTCACGGCCAAGGTGTTCCAGGATTTGTCCGAACAACTTTCGGCAATCAAAACTGATCCTCCTTTGCGCCCAACGGTCACGATCCAAACCCCCCAGGGGTTGGAGCTGGCCTGGGTGAATACGCTTGTTCCAGGGCGGAGGCTCCTTCATGGCGACGGGGAGTGACACCGAAAGCCGGGCCAGTTCCTTTTCCCGAAAACTGGTCATCGTGGGGCCACTCGCCGCGCAGACAGCCGTCTGGCTCACCACGTCGGGACACACGGCCAACTTCCGCGAAATGAACGATGCGCGGGGTTGGATTCCGGCTGTCGGATTTGGTTTACACTCCGCGTACCTGTTCGCCGTGGCCATGGCGATTCTGATGGCACCGACTCTGCGACGCTCGGCCACACCTTACGTTCTGACGCAAATCGGATTAGTATTACTCATCAGCGGTTCCCTGATGAATGGGTTGGGGCTGCAC
>JAIXLE010000112.1 GCA_026931725.1 Bacteroidales bacterium | reverse complement strand
GTCAAATAGTCCGATAAACCCGTCAATCCACCCGCCGATGCCGGGGCCACCACCGCCAGCGTCACCGTCCCATCCCCTTCCACAAAATTGTCCGCCAACGCATTCAACCACACCGACTGGGATGTCCCATCCGAGTAATATGCCTGATTAATCGTTATGGGGATATACCACGAACCATCGCCACCATCGACCGGGGTGCCACCATACCCCACGGTAAAATCATCCAGCCAGGTGGTGGTCGCATTGGGACCATTCGGCGTGACCTTCAACGCCACCGTCAACGGTTGTCCCAAATCCCCGCCATGGCGACGCACGGTCAAACCCACACCAGACCCTTCCGTCGCCACCAGACCACCACTCGTTCCTGATCCGCCCGAGCCACCGGAGCCGCTGGTGTCCCATTCGATCCAGACGGTCGGCGGATTATCCGGTAATGCAATAATCGCCGAAAGCGCGCCTCCGCCACCACCAGACCAACTCCCGCCCGAACCACCGCTCGGCATCGGGATATCATTAATCGAGATTTCGATCGCACGATTGCCGGGCTCGATCAGATTGTCGATCGGAGCCGAGAGACTCACATAAGCCGAGGTGGAACCCGAGGAAAATTCGGCCGTGCCCTGGAGTACATAATCCGAACCCGCCGTGGACGAATCGTATCCCGCCGGGGTCTGAACCTGGATCGCCACGGAGAGTGGACCGTCCGCAAAAGCACGTCCCAGCGTTATACCTCCCCAGCCACCTTCCGGAATGGACGCGGGGGCCGATGCAATCCACACCGATGACGGGAGGTAGCGATCTTCCAAGGGTGTTACTGCGAGGCGGGTGTGCCGGGGACGGCATCGAGTGGAACGGCCATCTACCAGTCGCCACACCAGCAATTCTCGCAGAAACTGCAGTCGATTCCACCATGGGGTGATACGGGAAGCACGCATGAGAGATCCACCGGTATCATCGCGGAATGTTCAGGATCACACCGATTCAATACGAACAGATACAGATCAGATCGTATAGAGACGTAGCATCCAGACTCAGGATCGTCTCATTCTTTTCGACTTGAGCAAGAAAAATCCTGCTGCCGACACGTGTCAACGGTAATCGGCGTGTTATAAATATTGGACATTCCGGGATTTGTGACGACACAAGCGCGAGAAGAATTCTTCCCATCGTGGCAGAGTTGCCGAGGCCGCCCACTTCTGGCCGGCCAGATGCGCCGATGCACAGGCTCGGTCATATATCGGTGTTTCTGACCACAACTGGACGATGGCGGAAATCCAGGCTTCCAGTTCCGCAAGGGGCGGAACGGTTCGGGAAGCGGGGGTCAACGTAGCCGGTAGTGACAGGCAACACCCGCCGTCTCCCACGACTTCGGGTAACGCCCCCCGATCGGAGGCAATGACGGGAATACCGTTGAGCAATGCTTCTGCCGCGACACGTCCAAATGTTTCCCGGCCAACGCTCGGTACCAGCACAACGCGAGCAAGACGATAAAACGTCCGGGGATCGGGAGAATTGGGCATCCATCGTACGGTCGCCAGGGCCGCAGGATGGAGGCCGCAATGCGTCAGTCGGTCGGCGCGGGCCCGTGCTTCAACAACCAGAAGCGGAATATCCGGTCGTTCGACAGCGAGCCATTCCGCCAGGCGGGCAAATACCAGTAATCCTTTAGCCGGCTCCGGGTTCACAAAGGTCAGACAAGTTCGCTCATCGGATGCTGTGAGTATGCGGTCGGTATCAATGACAGGCGGTAGTACGACAGGGTCAATACCCAAAGCGGACCGATAATAGAATCGACTGCTCTCGGAAGGGACAACCACCGCGTCACAATTCTGAAAGGGCTCCATTCCGGTATAGGCGAGATTATGCAACCAGAACACAAGCCGGGCCTGGCATTCCCGAGCGATCTCCTGCACGGCAAGACTGGCCGGATCTCCGCCATAGGTCAGCACCACATCCGGTCGAAACTGGCGGGTGACTTCACGCAGTACCGTCCGAAACTGATCCACATCCTGAGGTGTCGGCGGGTGTCGGGGTGCATTGGAGTCTGGCGAAAACACCGTTACGGGGAATCCGCCGGGACCCCGTTCGGATCGGACCACAAACCCGGTGGGTCCACGGTAATCCCAGGGTACGCCCGGGGCCACAGCCCGGGGGGCATCAACCCGGGGACCCGTCACGACCCCACAACGCCAGTCACGCTGAGCCAGGGCCGAAAACAGGTCTCGTGTACAGATAGCCGCACCACTGGCGGGATCAGAATAACAGTGGTACGAAGCAAATAACACACGCGGCGAGTCCTTCACCACAACGGCTGAAAATGCCGGGACATCACACCGCCGGACTATCAGGTCCGCCCGGACAAAACGCAAAATTCCGCATGACGCACGGGCATCCGGAAACGGTGCCACACCGATATGGGAAGACAGGAGACTGGCAATCCGCGCACGATCACCTGGCGTGAAAAATGCCACACGGATGACGCGGATACGAGCCACGCGTTCTGCCAGAGTTGTCAGGATCGTGACCTCGGCTCCTCCACAGTCCAGATTGAGAATATCCACCGGGTCCAGTCCCAATTCGTCCCAGACGGCCGCGGCAGAACGAACGGGCACCGGAATTTGAGACGCGGATGACGGAGTCCATCCGGATGTGCCGGAGCACGCCCCCGTGTCCCCGGCCGGGACGCGGAGAATCAACGTCCCGTCGGCTTGCGCCAGGGCACAGGGATAAATCCGCATCCCGGGCCAGCCCGCGGTATTCTGGTGCAAGAGGGTGAGGCTGGGCGGATACGGTTCAAATCCATGCACAATGGCATCGGGATATTCCGCAAACGTCGTGCAGGCAAATAGCCCCACATAGGCTCCGACTTCCACGACGGTCGGTCGGGATCGTATGGCACCATCCGGCAATCCCGCGAATGGTTTGTGGTCCATGTCCCGCAGCCGGCTCACCTCCGCTTCCGCTATGCGGATCGATTGCCCGTCTGGACCGGAGACATCAACCAGACGGGCGGTAGCCGGCGGTGTCATCCGCGACAAACTCCCGGATCGAATATGATAACGCCCGCTGCGTTCGGAACAGAACCAGAATTGCGCTCCCGCCCGTGCCAGCCGCCGCCACAAATCCCCATCGACTTCCCGCCGCAAATGCTCATCAAATCCACCCACGCGATCCAATAGCACTCGCTGATGAGCGACACCCAGCGGTACGGCAATCACTTCCTCCTGAAGAGCGTGCCGGCGTGTCGAAGGATCATAAGTCGAAAAACGCCCGTAATGCGGATGGCCGACACGATCCTCCATCAGATCGTAGCGGAATACGAGGACACCCCCTTTCTGGCGATACTGCCAAATCTGACCCAGATAGTCTGGATAATATTCATCATCATGATCCAGATAGGCGATCCAGTCCCCGCGTGCTGCGGCTATCGCGGCATTGCGTGCCACGGACACACCCCGGGATGGGGCATGGTGAAATACACGGATGCGACGGTCCCGTGTCGAATAGTGCTCCAGAATCACTGGAGTCTGATCCGTCGATCCGTCATTGACAATGAGCAGTTCCCAGTCCGGAAAGGACTGGTTCAGGACCGAATCCAGCGCACGGGACACCAGATCACCACCATTGAAGACCGGCATAATAATCGAAATCAATCTGGACATACGTGTCTCCGGATTATTCCGGTCGAGAGTACATTGAACTCGACTCTGCCGATGAACAGCATTTTTTCTATTCGTATGGATATCGGTTTCGCTCTTCCGGGTGCTGGACCATGCCATTGTTACCATTAACACATTTCAAACCCGTATTTGAACCGTTCCGCGGACGCAAAGTCGGATATGTTCGGTGCCCGGGAAACGTCGGTGACGGGCTGATCGAAGCTGCGACTTTTCAACTGCTCCGCGCTCATGACGTAACAGTTCAGGTTCTGGAAACGGCCCCGATCCCCGCCGATCTGTCTGCCATCCTGCTACCGGGTGGCGGCAGTATGGGCAAACTCTACCCCGAATGTCGACAAATCCGCGAACAGGTATTGACCTGGGGGCTGCCCGTCACGATCCTTCCACAATCGTTTGCAGGTCCGGAACCGCTCCCCTATTCACGAGTATTTGTACGCGACACGGCCAGTTTGACCTATCGGCCCGATGCCATCCTCGCTCCGGACCTGGCGCTGGGACTCACGATCCGGGTCGAAGGCGAGCCTGATCAGGACGTGGGCCTCTGGCTCCGGCAGGACCGGGAAGCCCTATTTCCGCATCGCCCCGCTCTGGGCGATCCCGCACGGGTTGTCCGATCGGCTCAGGATTATCTGCGACTCGCGGCACGGTTTCGACACGTCATCACGGATCGGCTCCACTTTGCAATCGCCGCTCGGCTCTGCGGTCGTCAAGCCACGCTTTTACCCAATGCCTATCCCAAGAATCGATCGGTCTACGAGACCTGGCTGAAGGAGCTGGGGTGTCAATGGCAAGAAGAACCCCCCGTTACGACAACACGGATGATTACGCTGCCAGCAGACATTCATCCCGTCCGACCGATCGAGCCCCGGCTGACATTTGTTATCCCCTGCATGGGACGGCTCGATCACCTCAGGCAATCACTGCCGGCCGCACTCGCTCAACCGGAATGTCGCACAATCGTGGTGGACTATTCCTGTCCACAAGGCACAGGCGATTGGGTCGCGTCCCTGGCCTCCAGTGTGACAATTGTCCGAATTCCCGGTGAGCCGCGATTTCATCTCGCCCATGCCCGTAACCAGGGGGCTCGGCAGGCAACAACTCCCTGGATCTGCTTTCTGGATGCCGATGTGATAGTCAGTCCGGAATTCGCCGCTACGGTATTGCCACAACTCGTCTCCGGTTCCTGCTATCGACCGGACCGCATTGTCGAAGGGACATGTGGACTGGTCATCGTCTCACGCACCGATTTCGACCGGATCGGCGGCTACGACGAGTGTTATCGCGGTTACGGAGGCGAGGATCGCGATCTCTATCAGACGCTGGAACAATGCGGGATTACCTCGCGTGTGTTTCCCGCGGATTGTATCGCACATATTCCACATGCTGATCACCGCCGCACCGAATATTATGATATCAAGGACCATCAAATCAGTATGGCGATCGGCCGAATCTATCGCACGGTTAAGTTTCAATTGCAAACCCGGTACAACCGCCCGCTTTCCATCGCCGATCGAATACGACTCTATGATCGGATCGCGGTCGCATTCCCATCCTGGCAACCCGGTAGCCGACTCGAAGTTCCAATCGATGACCTGGATTGTTATTCCGGGAAAATGAACAGCGGGACATTGCAGATCGATAAGAATATTTAATCATACATCTATCGACAATGCATTGTTCTGATATGGTGAATTCATGACTATGCATTCGTAAATTGCAATTGCGCATCCCGGCGGCTGACGATGACCACGGCGGGTGTCAAGTGACCGAACCGCGTCGCACAGGTCCAGCACGTGGCTTGTCCCGGCGGGCGGACCGATCACGTTTGCGACTTCTCGCTCGACCAGCGTCAGGAACTCCTGCCGGTGAGCCGCGATCGCCGGCCGGTTCAGCCGCGGATGCTAATTCCGGGTGCCTTCCTCGTCCCAAAATGGTCCCGATCGCACCGGTAGCTTCCGGACCCGGGAACAGAGTTCAGGCGGCCAATCGTGACCGCACAATCTTTCCCCGGTTTCCCCGTCTCTACACAATGCGTCGTATGTCCAGGCGGATTATTCGATGCGATCGGGACATCCCCGGTGGGCCGGTGACGATCACGGACGGTCACACGATAACGCCCGGTCTTCTGGCACTCCACGAAGTCCAGCCATTCTGGACTTCCCTGTTCCACGCAAGTCGTGTAACGGTATGACACGGGAATGAATGGACACACGCACACGCCACCAGCGGAGACCCATAATGAGCACGGCCAGGTCCGCCCGGATCGAACAGGCCTACGTCGCGGCCCACACGCAGGCCACGGAACTCTGCGACGAGATTTGCGACAGGCTGCAGAACATGCCCGCACCGGATTGCGACCACCCGATCCACTGGGGGCATGTCGGCGATCTCCGCCACATCCACCACCAGCTCCGCGAAATCCTGGTTTTCCTCAAACACGGAATGAAGGCCGGATCCTGACACCACATCCCGCCACCAAACGCCGCAGGATGCGGCGTTTTCCCGTGGATCACATTTCCAGTCCCGCCCGGCTTCGGATCGCAACAGCGGCGACCGTGGCGATGGACACGGGACGAGACGACACGCGACGCGTGTGGCCGGAAGTGGTCCCAAATCGTGAATGGCAAAATAACGAATGCGGATCGCCTTGCCGGGTGTCGAGTAAATTCATCCCGCTCCATTCGGGACAGTGGAATCGTCTTCCGTCTTCAGCCGGGAACACAACTCACGCCACAGTTTCCTTTGTACCCGCCAGTCGAGGTGGGCTGCGATCGGCAGCAGTTGACGCAGGGTCCAGCGGTCGCGGCCTGCGACAATCCGTGGCAAAAACAGGATCGCCTCCTGAAGGTCCGGGGCGAGATTGAGCAGGTTCAGGATTTGGGTCATGCGTGCCCGGGTCACACGACCACGACGAGCCAGCCCGG
>JAIXLE010000070.1 GCA_026931725.1 Bacteroidales bacterium | reverse complement strand
GCACCATCCATCCCCGCAACCACGATGACCACATCAGCGGCGGCCAACTTCTCCCGGTGTCGCAAGACGCGATGCACTCCTGCGACTCCCACATCGGCGATCAAACCCACTTTTGCCCCCATCACCCGCGCGGTGACAACGGCTTCCTGAGCAACGGGTAAATCTCCGGTTCCCGCCGTGACCACCCAGACTTGCCCCAGTTCCGCAGCTTGCCAGGTCGGTGTCGGCAGCCAGAACGTCCGGGCGAGGCGGTCTTGCTCGGCCTGAGGGAAGGCTTGGCGCAGTGCATCGGCCTGTTGCTCATTGACGCGAGTGGCGAATACATCTTGCCCGGCTTCGGCTAATTTGGCCACCACGCCGACTGTCCATTCCGTGGTTTTCCCTTCGGCCAGAATGACTTCGGGGAATCCGCATCGTTCCTGGCGGTGAAAGTCCAGTGTGGCGAAACCGAGATCACCCACTGCCGGTTCGGACAACTGCGCCACCGCCGTTTCCACCGTCACCTGCCCAGAGTGAACGGCCGAGAGTAATTCTGTCAATTCCGTTGGACTCATGTTCGTCTCTCAGCACAATCGACAACGCGGATGGAAGGGGGATGTGCGGCCGATACCGCCGTGAATCCGGGGTTAGTTCTTGGTGGTGTGTTCTTTGTACCACGCGATCGCCTTGGCCATTCCTTCCGCGAAGCCGATGCGGGGTTCGTATCCCAAAACCGTGCGTGCTTTGGCAATGCTGTAGTCGAGGTTCAGCCCGGCGAACTTCACGGTCGCTTGTGTGACACGGGGCGGGTTGGGCTTCCCTTTTCGACGGAAGACACTTTCGCGCCAGCGAGCCAGGATTTTGGCCAGCCACAACGGCACGGAGGCCAGCGGTCGGGACAACCCGAGTCCATCCGCGATCGTCTCGAAGAACTGCCTTTTGCTGACACATTCCCCATCGGTGATATTAAACACCTCGCCAATCGCCTGGGGATTTTCGGTGGCAAGAAAGATCGCATCGACCAGGTTGCCAACATAAGTGGTATTTAATGCATATTTACCCCGAGCAATGTACACCACATCGCGTTTGCGGAGACGCTCCGCGAGCCGGGGCAGGACGTTACGATCACGCGGGCCGTAGATGAAACCGGGCCGGACGATCGTGAGGGGAATGTTGTACTTGCGTTGATACTCCAGCGCGAGGCTCTCACATTCCACCTTGGATTGCGTGTAACCATCAATGTGGTGCGCCGGGAGTGGTTCCGTCTCATCGGTGCCGTAGTGGTGCCGGGCTTCATAAACGCCCAGGCTCGAAACATGCACGAAACGCTGGAGCGGTTTTCCGCGCACGGCCTCTAACAGGGCTCGCAACCCTTCGACATTCACGGCACGGTACTCATCGACCGGCCCCCAGTCGCCCACCTTCGCGGCCGCATGGATGATGGTATCGACACCATCGACCGCTTGGGCCACGGCAACCGGGTCGGTGAAGTCGCCGATGACGATTTCCGTGCCGAGCGATTGCAAGTGACTCGTATCCGCGGAAGATCGCACGAGAGCCCGTATCCGTTTCCCCTGTGCAGCCAGGGCATCGGCGACATGGCTCCCCACAAATCCGGTGGCTCCGGTAACGAGAGTGATCGACATGGTGGTTCACTTTACCATTCAGAAGTTTACGTCTGGCTGTACTTCTCATTTATAGTGACAAGCCTGCCACATGACCGGACGGTGCGCGGGCTTTCGGCCATTCTTTCGTCTGGCTTGACACATTCTCAAAACCTGGATAAATGCCCCGGACGGTGCGGGGGATGTCGTGCCGTGATTTCGGGGGACTTGCCAATGAATTGTCACCGCCCGTACCTTTTTCGTCTACTCGTCACCATCGTGGCGACCCTGTTCGGGTCCGCCGTGGTGTGGGCCGAGTCGCCGGTCGGGAAGGTGATCGCGCGGGTCATCCCGGTGAATAACCGTGTCCACAATGAGGAACTCATCCTCTCCCAGATGCCGAATACCCGGCCTGGGAAGGTGTATGATGATGGCCTCGTCCAACAGGATGTCCGCCAGTTGCTCTCGACACGCTGGTTCGCGCCGGGCGGCGTGCGCGTCGATACCGCCATCGACGCGGACAATCAGGTCACCGTGTTCGTGCATGTCATTGAATTAAACAACATCATTTCGGAAGTCGTCTACGTTGGGGCTCAGCACCTTTCGGATAAGGAACTGAACGACCTGACCGGGTTGCGGCGGGGCAGTCCACTCAACCCGACGATGAACCAACTCGCCGCGAACTCGATTCTCGGCAAACTGCGGGAAGACGGTCGATATTACGCCAGTGTCACGCTGCTGGAGGGGGGCAAACTCACCGATAGCCGCGTGGTCTTCCACATTGTGGAAGGGCCGGTTGTCCGGGTCCGCAATGTCTCTTTCCGTGGGAACGACACCGCGAGTTCGGGCCGATTGCGGACTGTTTTGACAAACACGGGAGCGTTGATTCCTCGCGTGGTCACGGCACTCTCGCCCAAATACATGCCCCAACAGATCGAACTCGATAAATCCAAGGTACTCGATTACTACCACCGCCTCGGCTACCTCGAAGCCCGGATTGAGGAAGAAGTTGTCCCGCACCCGGATAGCCTCGGTGTGGTCGACATCGTCTACCACGTCCAGGAAGGACCAGCGTACTCGGTGCGAGCCGTCCGCATCGAAGGGAACAAGACCTATACCGAAACCCGTCTCAAGAAAGTCGTCGCGTTGCAAGAAGGTAAGCGGTACGACAAGGATGTCGTCCAAGCGGACATTGGCCGGTTGCGGACATTGTATGGGAACAGCGGGGTGAGTATCGGGATTGAAGAAGGGGTCTTCGCGGTCGCGGACCAACCGGGGATGGTCGACGTGCAGTACAAGGTGTACGAACCGGGGCGAGAACCGGATCGCGTAGGACGCATTATTATCGAAGGGAACACAATCACGGATCAGCGGGTGATCCTGAACCAGTTGCAGTTGTACCCCGGCCAGATTCTTCAATATCCCCAGATCGAACGGGCGCGGGGCAACCTGATTCGCACGGGCTTATTCGATGGAGAAGATCCCCCCACGGTGGAAGTGGTTCCCAACGATTTCGATAGCGCCTACAAGGACATCCGCGTGCGGGTCAAAGAGACACGCACCGGGATGGTCGCCTTGACCGCGAACGTCAACTCCGATGCCGGGGTGAACGGGAGCGTCACCGTCAACCAGCGGAACTTCGACATCACCCGCCTACCGACCAGTTTTGACGATCTCTGGGCGGGTCGAGCCTTCCGGGGGGGCGGTCAGGAACTGCGTCTCGAAGCGATGCCGGGGACCATCTTCCAACGGTATTCGTTGACCTTCCGGGAACCGTATCTGTTTGATTCCCGATTCGGACTCACCGCCAGCGGTTACTACTTCAACCGGGCCTTTGCCGAGTACAATGAAGACCGATATGGTGGTCGATTCACACTCGACTATCGACTCGACAACCCGATCTGGCGCGTGAATGCCTCGACCCGGATTGAAGGGGTCAACGTCAAGGACATCCCGTATTGGGCGACACCGGCCATTACGGATGATGCGGGCCAATCGACCATCTTGGGTGTCGGCACCGGCCTGACCCGCGACACACGGGATAGCTACCTGCTCCCCACGACGGGAAGCGTGGTCGACTTGAAATATGAACAGGTATTCGGGAGTTATGATTTCCCGATCGGCACAGCCGAGGCGAGTCTCTTCCGCACGCTGTACCAACGCAAGGACGGTAGTGGTAAACATATTGTGGCTGCACGCACCCAGTTGGGAGTGACGACCAGCGAAGCCCCGGTGTTTGAACGGTTTTATGCCGGGGGCTTCCGCAGCTTACGCGGCTTCCAGTTCCGAGGTGTGGGGCCGTTTGAGAATTACCTGAACGTCGGTGGGACATTCTCGTTCCTGAACTCGGTGGAATACCAGTTGCCTGTGATGGCGAACGACCGACTCTACCTCGTCGGCTTCGTCGACCACGGTACCGTGGAGCAGGATGTCCGTGTGACCGATTACCGGGTATCGGTCGGGTTTGGGGCACGGATCGTGGTGCCCGCGTTGGGTCCACTGCCGATCGCCTTGGACTTTGCCTTCCCATTGGTGAAGGGACCATATGACAACGAGCGGCTCTTTAGCTTCTACGTCGGCTGGTTCGGCGGTGGGACATAATTGAGGACATCCATGAGGACATCCACTAGGACATCCTGGGGTGCGCAGTCGTACCACCGAGCATCCCAGGGTGGAAGTGGGGTCAAAACGATCAACACTGGAACAGGACGCGGGGTGGAGATTGGGAACCCCGGCGTTGTGTCCAGTTCCAGCTACCGAGCGTCAGAACCGCGAGGGTGTGCAAACCCAGGGTGAGCCACAATACATTGGTTGTTTGCACGTTGTATCGCCCGGTGATCTCTCCCACAAGGAACGGGCGCGGGAGCTTGCCACCGCCACTGGCCTGATCCATTTTCTCGGCGACTTGAGATGCGATCCGTTGGTCGATGGCCGTTTCCAATCCGAAACCGCTGCCCAGTTGAAGGAGCAGTAACACCAGCAGAGCGACGTTCAGGGCCAGCAGAATTCTTGGCAACGAGGGCCAGATGGTCGCCAACCAACTCACCCTACGCGGCAATTGGTCCCGCGTGGGATGTGACCATAACTGCCAGGCCCAGCTCAGCCCCACCGTGGAAACCAACATGAGAAGATATGGGGTCATGATGAACCAGTTGCGTGGCGTGAGCGTGCGGAGTTCCGATTCTTCCGCGAGTGTCTCATCAAAATAGGTGTGCGTCGTGAACCAACCGAACACCGATTGCCAAGCGTTCTGGCTGTAGACTCGATAGTCACCGGGGAACGCACCGACCCAACTGAAACTCGTGGAAATCAGAACCAGCGTCAGGGCGATTACGCTTATCCACGCCAGGGCAGGCGGTTGCAGTTCCACCGAAACGGTGTGGTCATACCCGGCCGGGAGGGAAACCGATGAGGCCTTGGGGGGTGGCGGGTCGGCAGAGGGAGGCGGTGCCGGAGGCACAAACCCCGGTGGTGGGGTCGGTCGATTCGGGGAGACTGGGGACTCTTGGGGCACGAGGACATACGTCTCAGGCGGCGGAGGCGGCGGCGGCGGAGGTGGTTGAGTCGGTGCGACATCCGGCGACACGGTCGGTGAGTAACTTGCCGGGACCGGGAATGCCTGTTCACATTGCGGACAGGTCGCGGATGACCCGGCGGATGTCTCCGGGACTTCAACCGCTTGCAGGCAATTCGGGCATATTTGCCGGATCACGATGACTCCAGTTCACGAAAGACAAGGGGAAGCATCTGAACGAGATCCCAGGCATTCAACGCGGTTTGGGACAGTTCCCGCGCGGCGAGATCTCCCGCGCGGCCATGAATCCAGACTCCCAGGGCCGTGGCCTCATAGCCGGTCATTCCCGATGCGTAGAGCGCCGCAAGCAGGCCCGTCAAGACATCACCTGTTCCGCCGGTGGCCATGCCTGGGTTTCCGGTCGTGTTCTGATAGACACGGCTACCATCCGTGACGACTGTTGCATGTCCCTTGAGTGCCAGGATGACCCGGAAGCGTTTCGCAAAGGCCGTGGCTTTTCCCGTGCGATCGGCTTGAATGCTCGCGACCGTGTCACGGGTCAGTCGGGAAAACTCCCCCGGATGAGGTGTTAGCACCAACGGCGCGGAACGACCCACGAACTCTCCCGCCAGCGGTGCGATGACATTTAACCCATCCGCATCCACGATGATCGGCGTTTCCGGCGCGGCTCGCAACAACCCCCACACCAACGCGGCGACATCTTTTCGGTTCCCCAAACCCGGCCCGATGGCAATAGCATTCGCGGATTTCGCCAGTTCGACCACAGCACTAATGGAACTCTCCGAATAGGTGCCATCCGCGTGATGGTGAATTCCCGCGGTGAGGTAACAGGGGTTGCCCGCCGCGACGGTGGCCAGCACCTCGTTGGGGCAAGCGACTTGGACAATCCCGGCTCCCCCGCGCACGGCCGCGCTTCCCGCCAGGACCGCGGCACCCGCCATCCCCCGGCTTCCCGCAACCACCAGAACCCGGCCATACGTTCCCTTGTGGCTCACCGTTTCCCGGCGTGGCCACGGATAAGGCGGTGTGGGAATGGGCAATTGTGACATGGGCTTCCTTCCACTTTTGGTCATTTCCACTGAAAGACTCCCCGATTGGGATGATACCACCCCGATGCGTCACGGCCAGACGCGGTTGTGCCCGCACGCAAAGTCCGTTATGAAGACCATTGGAGCCGAATCACCTCGTGATGAGGAATGAACCATGGCCAAACCGGATTCCAACGATCGAACGGCAGGGTTTGCCAACTGCGACGCGGCGGCGGAACGTCGCCAGGCGAAGTTTTCGGATCGGCGGGAAACCGCTTCGGTTCCTGATGCTTCTCTTACGGACAGTATCGCGCTCATTGCGGATAATGACGCGGAACTGACTGCCGCCACGGCCGAAGCGGTCGAACGGTTCGGCGAATTCCTGACCCGTTTTGAGCATCGCCGTCCTGGTGATACGTTTGCCGTGAAAGTGCCGTTCACGGATGATTATGGCCGTGAATATATGTGGGTCATGGTGACGGCCGTGGATGGGCCATACC
>JAIXLE010000053.1 GCA_026931725.1 Bacteroidales bacterium | reverse complement strand
GAAACGCGGAATGGAGCAGCAACACCGCGAGGCGGCCGCGTTCCCCGTGCCGGAGTAACCCCGGTGGATCGAGCAACAGTTCTGCCACCGCTTCCGCGAAGATCGGCGAGATTTCCCCACGAAAGATCGGCTCAAACAACGCCGCCAGACCGGAGACACGATCACGCCCCAACACCGCCGCATCATACACCTGCAACACCCGCACCGCCGCCAGGAACTGGAGATACAGCGGTCCCTTATCGGCGAGGATGGCCGCCTGTTCGACCATCTCCCCGACCACTGCGACCCGCTCCCGAACATGGCCCTCTCCGAGGCTGGAACGACATAACCGGATCAGGAACCGTACCGCGGGAGGCCGCCGACCGATTCCGGGGACGAATTTCTCCCACGCCAAGCGAACGGCTTCCGCACGGGCTTCCGGCAACGCCGGGACAAGCCAGCGTGCCGCGGCATAACCGAGCCATGCCCACCCGACCATGCCGCACGCCACGACCCACAACGCCCAGGAATCTCCCGGTATCACCAATGTAAAGAATATCGCAATCACCAGGATGAATGTGGCAACCATCGCACCGATTGTTCGACCGGGCCATCGTGAGAATGACTGTGACGGAAACCATTCCTCGGTGGGGGTGCGGATCGTGATGGAGCGGACCCCGTTCCGCATCATCACCTCCACGGCGTAGCCATCTCCCGCTAGCCGATGCGCGGAGAGTGACAATGGCGGTGGTAATCGGGGAATCGGATCGGGTAACGCCGTCAAGCAGATGGGGCACAGTCCCGCGGCCTGTGCGGCGGCCACTTCCCGAAGTCGATCGAGTTGCGAGGGATCAGCCGGACTGCGTGCCGCGATCGCTTGCAACACCTGATAGATCGGCACATCCGGGTAATACATCCGCGAGAGAGCAAAGGCCCGATCCAGGTCATCGACGGCACCCGACTGCGACGCGGCGTTGATGGCCTGTTCGACAATCGGTTGTGGTTCGAGAATTCTTCCCCGTTGGAATGTGAGGCGATGTTGCACCCAGAGATGCTGAATGAACTGTCTTCGTGGGAATGATCGTTTGCAACTGGAACAGCGATAGTGTATCTGTTGTTCCGTCTGTTCAATCGTCTGATCGAGTGTCTGACAGTTTTGCACCCGCTTTTGCAAGCGAATCAGTCGCTCTAAAATCTGCGTGCGTGGTAACCCGTGCGTGATCGCGGACAGAATCGGCTGAACATGCGCGGCACGATCCGGGACCGCTTCGAGGCACAGTCCCGCAGCCGTGATCCGAATCGTGCTGGAAATCCGATCATCCTGTAAGAGGGGTATGACTTGCGAGATGAGAGTTGCCGGGAGACGTTCGGGGAGCCGGGAAAGAAACATCAACGCGAGGCGGGCACCGTTTGGCTCTCGACGGGCGAGTTGCTCCAGCACGGCCAGCCGACCCGTTTCCGATCGGACATGGCGTGCCAGCATGGTCAGGCACTTGACCTGCTCGCGCTTTCCGGTGACGCGGGTGAGTCGGTTCACCCATTTCCCGATCAACGCGGGTTCATCCGGTGATGGGCCATCAGATGATGCGGTCGATTTCGTCATTCCCTCATTCCACTGTTCCACCAGGAATGTTTGCCGACGGGGTTACTTCACCTCCAGGGTGATCGTCGAGGGGAGCAAGCACTTTCCCGCCGTGCAGGCCAGGACGGTGACTTGCATCGACAGTGCCCCCGCTTGTGGGTTGAAGGCATTTAGGGTTCCAGAAATCGTCACTTTGCCATCATAGATCCGATATTCTCCGGCGATGGCATCCTGTGTGCGGGTGCCGTTCGGGTAGTTCCACATCACAGCGAGCGGTTGATCGGCTTGCCGCACCGCGACTCGGGTGGCCGCGTTTTCCAGGTCACGCCCGCCAGGTGGGTTGGCGTAGATGTGCCAGGATGGGGCCACGGTCAGGGTCAATTGCAGCTGATGACCGGAACGAGAAACCTGAGCCTGCACCACGTCCGCCGAACGGCGTGGGGGCCGGGTTGCGGCTGCACCAGCCACGGGTGTGGACGCGGCATCATTCGGTGTGGGAATGTTCGTGGCCACGGATTCCATCAGAATCGGGGAACCACCGGGGTTCGTCTGCAACTGGCCGGAGAATTGACGAAGGACCGCTTCTCCGCGTGTGAGATATTTTGGCTCGCCGGTCTTGCTTCCGAGTCGCAGCAGATCCCGGACGGCGACACCGTTCCCGGACGGTTGCGCACCATCGTAACAGTCCTTCCCACGGGCAAAAAGCGTCTCGCCGTCGTGCGGCGTGGTGTAGAACCCCCCGCGTTTCTCATCGGCGAAACGGGCGATCATCTGATCGGTGAGCGATTGAGCCGCTTGCAACCAGCGATCGGAACGGGTCGCATCGTGCAGCGTCAAGAGGCCATGAATGAGGAAAGCATAATCATCGAGGAACGCCGGGCCGCGGGCGGTGGGGGGCTTCCCAGGGGCCGCCGCCCAGACGCGGAGCAGTCGCCCTTGAGGGTCACGCAGATTCTTGAGGAGGAATTCGGCGGCTCGCTCGGCTGCCGTGAGATAGTGCGGTTCCGCCAGCACCTGACCGGCTCGTGCATAGGCCGCGATCATCTGCCCATTCCAACTGGTGAGGATTTTCGTATCCAAGAACGGTCGTTCTCGCTTGGCCCGTGCCTGTAAGAGCTTGGCTCGCAACGGTTCCAGCTGTTTCCGTGTCTCGGTATCCAGCGGTTGCGATAACCGGAGGATGGAATACTTTCCCTCAAAGTTCGGCGTGTCGAGCCCGTAGACCGTGCGGAACCGTTGCGCATCGTCGCCGTTGCCGAGAATTTGACGGAGTTCCTCGGCGGTCCAAACGTAGAAACGGCCTTCTTCATCAGCACTGTCCGCATCGAGCGCGGAGTAAAAGCCTCCGGTGGGGGCGGTCATTTCCCGTGCGATGAACGCCAGCGTTTCCTCAAGGACGCGGCGATATTCCGGCGAACGGGTTTGCTCGAACGCATCCGCGTACAGTTCGACGAGTTGCGCGTTATCGTAGAGCATCTTCTCGAAGTGCGGCACCGTCCAGGTGCGTTCCGTGCTGTAACGGTGGAAGCCGCCGCCGAGTTGGTCGTAGATCCCGCCTTGGGCCATTTTGTCGAGCGTCAGCAGGACACGTTTTCGGAGTTCGCCTTCCGGTTGCGTCAGGCTGTGATGGAGCAAAAACCGCAGTGCGGGGACACGGGGGAATTTCGTGCCGCGAAACTGGGCGAACCGCCGACCGAACCCGCCATGTTCGGGGTCGAGTTCATACGATGCGACGGCTTCTCGCACGGTGTCCGCGTTCAGGGGCGTGATGGCCACGCCTGCCCCGGCTCGATCCAGGGCGGCGGCAGTCTGTTCGGCAATCGCGTCGGCCTGGGCGAGCAGTTGTGCGTGTTTGTCGCGGTGCAGTTCGACCACACGATTCAGAATAGATCGGAACCCAGGTACGGTTTCCCCGTCGATCATCTTGTCATCGGGTGGCCAGTAAGTTCCGCCGAAGATGGGTTTGCCTGTCTCAGTCAGAAAGAGAGACATGGGCCAGCCGCCCGAGTTTCCGAGGACGTTCAACGCGGTCAGGTACAAGTCATCAATGTCGGGGCGTTCTTCTCGATCAACCTTGATGCAGATGAAGTGGGCATTGAGGATCTTCGCCACCGCCGGATTGGAGAACGATTCCCGCTCCATGACATGACACCAGTGGCACGATGAGTAGCCAATCGAGAGGAAGATGAGCTTTTTCTCTTTCTTGGCCTGGGCGAACGCTTCTGGCCCCCAGGGATACCAGTTGACCGGGTTATGGGCATGTTGCAGCAGGTACGGACTGCTTTCCTGCGCGAGTCGGTTGGTAGGCATAGGTGGCTCCGCGGCCTGCCCGAGGGTGGAACCGGCCAAGAGGAGAAGAAGTGGGGACATGCGATTCTCGGAGGCGGAAGGAGTTCGGAACTCAGCCAGACAATCGGACCTACGTTGAGTCAGGACATCTCGACACAGCGTTGGTGCCACAGCATCACTGGACGAATGTTGTCAACCCCACGGCGACTTTCCTTATCATACCAGTAATGCACCCGGCGAAAATTCGGTATCCTGATGATTGCCCGACATGACGATATGCGTTGTGGATGCCGACGCACAACGAGAGACGAGGAGATAAGACGATGAGCCTACAGGAGTTGGAATCGGCCGTTGCGCGTTTATCGCTTCAGGAATTGGCGCAATTCAAGCAATGGTTGGATGAATTTTTCGCTGAGGAGAGTGGGATCGCCGTATCGAAGACGATATTCTGGCCGGTCGACTAAATGCGGCGGGCCAAGAGGCCGATCGTGAGTTTGAAGCCGAGCGCTGCCACCCGTCTCGTGTGGTTTTGGATTGGCCACCACAGTGAGTACGATCAACTCCTGCGATCATAAACACCGTATCACATTGTCTGACTCAGATACCATTCCGGGGTGATGAACCAATCCAGGCGGCCTGTGCTTTCGCGGATGGTTGTAGGAATGGCGATCCAAGCGGCGGCACCTTTGGCAAATGGGAACACGTCGGCATCCACTCCGAGCAGCCAACCCGCATACGCGCTGATGTCGGGCATGTGGCCCACCAAGGCCACAGTGTCGGCCTGTAACTGTTCGAGGGAGCGAAACAGCGTCTCCGGGTCAAACGCACCGGGAGCCAGTTCCGCGCAAGTGACCATTGGCGACGACGCACACAACACGGTCAACGGTTCGGCGGTTTGTCGCGTGCGGAGCAGTGGGCTACTCCAGACCGCATCCAGCGTGACTCCGCGACTCGCCAATGCCGTGGCCAACCCGGCGGCCTGTGCGTGTCCCCGTGCCGTCAATGGACGATCACGGTCCCGCGTCACTCCATTTTCCCCCAGATCGGCGGCTTCCGCGTGCCGGGCCAGCAGCAGATTCATCGGCTTTCCTCTCGACTCTTCCAAGAAACTCTATACAGCGCACTTCCGTACACAGGGTCTGCCTCATACAGTAATAGCTTGGCACACGCCAGGAATTATCGAATCCGAGGAGTCTGTACCCCGAATCGGCATCTCTCCCCGCTGGTTCGTGGCCGAAGCTTATGAAGCGCAACGACATTCGTAACGTCGCCGTTATTGCTCACGTCGACCATGGCAAAACGACGCTGGTGGATCAGATGCTCCGCCAGTCCGGGTTGTTCCGTTCCGAAGAACTGGACAAACTCGCGGGCGGCCAGCACGGTCACATTATGGACTCAAACGACCAGGAACGCGAACGCGGCATCACCATTCTGGCAAAAAACTGCGGTATCCGCATCGGCGATGTCAAAGTCAACCTCATCGACACCCCCGGCCACGCGGACTTCGGCGGCGAAGTGGAACGCATCCTCAAAATGGCCGACGGCGCATTCGTCTTGGTTGATGCCGCCGAGGGGCCGCTGCCCCAGACACGATTCGTCCTCCGCAAGGCGTTCGCCTCCGGGTTGAAGCCGATCGTCATCATCAACAAAATCGACCGCCCCGATGCCCGGATTGACGAGATTCACGCACTCATGTTCGATCTTTTCATCGAACTCGGTGCCGATGACGAAACCGCGAACTTCCCGGTTATCTACGCCAGTGGCCGTGCCGGCATCGCCACCACGGATATGAGCGTGGAACCGAAAGACTTACGGCCACTGTTCGATGCCATTCTCGAAAAAGTGCCCGCCCCGGAAGTTGAGGTCGATGCCCCACTGCAAATGCAAGTGATGGCCCTGACCTATTCGGAGTTCGTCGGCAAAATCGCCGTCGGCCGCATCTTCGCGGGCAAGATCAAGAAGAACCAGCGGGTCACGGTGGTCAAACAGAAAGATGGCACCACCTTCCACGATACCGTCGTGCAAGTGCTGGAATTCGACCGACTGGCCCGGAAAGAAGTCGACGAGCTTTCTGCTGGGGATGTCTGCGCGGTAGTGGGGATCGACGATGCCGACATCGGCGACACCATCTGCGAATTTGAGAAGGCCGTGGCCCTGCCCCCCCTGACCATCGACGAACCAACCCTGGACATGGTCTTCCGTGTCAACGATTCCCCGTTCGTCGGCCAGGATGGCAAACCACTCACGAGCCGGGAACTGCGGGACCGACTTGACAAGGAACTCCAGCACAACGTCGCCCTGCGGGTTGCGCCGGGGGACAGGGAAAGCGAATTCGTCGTCTCCGGGCGGGGCTTGTTGCACCTGGGGGTTCTCATCGAAACCATGCGGCGGGAAGGGTTTGAACTCGCGGTCGGCAAACCGCGGGTGATCCTTAAAGAGATCGACGGCAAAAAATGCGAACCGATTGAATATCTGGTGGTCGAAGTGCCATCCGAACATAGCAGTTCCGTGATGCGGCTTGTCCTCGAACGCCAGGGCGAGTGCCAGAAAATGGAAGGGCACGGCTCCAACACCCAGTTGGAGTTTTTCATCCCCGCTCGCGGATTGATCGGCCTGCGAACTCGGATGCTCACCGCCACCCAGGGCACGGCGATCATGCACCACAACTTCCACGAATATCGCCCGGTGAAATCCGCCATCCCTGGCCGGGCGAACGGCGTTCTCATCAGCACCGAAACCGCCAAGGCCACCGCCTACGCCATCGAAGGCTTACAAGAACGCGGCCAGCTGTTCGTTGCTCCAATGGAACCTGTGTACGA
>JAIXLE010000025.1 GCA_026931725.1 Bacteroidales bacterium | reverse complement strand
CCAAAGCACAGTCCGTAATCATCACGAACTCCGAATTCAGCGGAAATACCACAACATTGGATGGCGGTGCCATCAGTGTTAACATCGGTACGCTGGATGTCGAAGGCACCACATTCAGCAAAAATAAAGCGACGGCTGCTACTGGGAACGGTGGTGCGATCGGTCTGTTTGGTTCAGCAGGTGACACGAATATCAGCGGCAGTACCTTCTCAGACAATGAAGCGGGCTCGGATGGTGGTGGTATTTATACCACTGCGAGCGAGGTGACGCTGACCAATAGCACGATTTCCGGCAACCAGGCCGATAATGGTGGCGGTGTTGGCCTGGGTGCGGCTGGCAAGTTCACCTCACAAAACTCGACGATTGCCTTCAACACCGCCACGACAAAGGGTGGTGGGGTGAATGTCCCTTCAGGTGGCGTGTTCATGACCACCAGTTCGATCATTGCGATGAATAGCGGTGGGGATGTGGATGGTGAAGCCCAGAGCGGTGGAAACAACCTGTTTGGCGATGACACCGGCTTGACGATCACAGGTGGCACAGACGACCTAACAAATGTCGATCCAAAACTCGCCCCACTGGCGGATAACGGCGGGTCAACCTTCACGCACGCGCTCATGAATGATAGCCCCGCCCTCAACGCGGGCAGCAATACAGAATCGCTCACCACTGACCAACGCGGTGATGGTTTCCTCCGTGTAGCGGGAGGTGTCGCGGATATCGGGGCGTTTGAGGTTCAGCAAGTCGATACACAAACGACCCTCACTGTTGACACCACCAATGCTTCATTTGGTGATCCGGTAACCTTTACTGCCACGGTTACGATCGCAGATACGGAAACCCCCGCTGCTGGCACGGTAACTTTCGCCGACGCGAATGGGAATGTGCTCGGTACTGCGGATCTGGATGAAAACGGGGTGGCCACTCTGACACTGAGCGATCTGCTACCGGGTACGACTTCAGTCACGGCATCTTACGCAGCGGCAGACGGTGATACCTTCTTCCAGCCCAGTGAATCGGACGCAGTCGATGTCACGATTACAACTCCATTCCCACAAGGTTCGTCCTTCGGCGCGGGTGCGGGTGGTGGGCAGGCGATCCTGCAAGACAATACTGGCGCGGTCCTGCAAACGGTGACCCCGTTCGGGGCAGACTTCACCGGCGGTGTCCGCGTCGCCACGGCTGACTTCAACGGCGATGGTACTCCCGATATTGTGGTCGGAAATGGCCCCGGTGTCGCCAGCAAAGTTGTGGTGATTGATGGGAAGTCCGGTGAGACACTGTTTGAAGTGGCTCCGTTTGAAGCCAGCTTCACCGGCGGTGTCTTCGTCGCTGCGGGGGACATCAACAAGGACGGTGTCCCAGAACTGGTCATCACCCCGGATCAAGGTGGCGGCCCGCGCGTGCAGGTCTACGATGGCGGTGCCCAATTCACCAAGATCGCGGACTTCTACGGCATCACTGATCCTGATTTCCGTGGTGGAGCCCGTGCCGCCGTGGCCGACATCGACGGCGACGGTTTTGGCGATCTGATTGTCTCGGCGGGCTTCGAGGGCGGCCCCCGCGTGGCGGTTTGGAATGGCACAACCATCGCGGAAGATAGCACTCCAGAGAAACTCATCAGCGACATTTTCGTCTTTGAAGATACGCTGCGTAACGGGGCATTCGTGACCGGAGCCGACATCGACGGCGACGGCAAAGCCGAACTGATTGCCGGTGCTGGCCCCGGTGGCGGTCCTCGGATTGTCGCCTTCAACGGTGCGGATCTGCTGAACGGCCAGCAGACACTGGTGGCGAACTTCTTCGCGGGCAACCCCGATAACCGAAACGGTGTCCCTGTAGGGGTTGTCGACTACAATGGTGACGGTGAACCCGATCTGCTCACGGGGACGGGTGAACCGTTGCCGGGCACCATGGGCGGGGAATCGACGGCGACGATCTACGCCGCGAGTGGCTTGAGCGATGCTACGCCCACTCCGCTCGATTCACTGGAGCCGTTCCCCGGCTTCACGGGTGGGGTCTTCGTCGGCTAACGACGACGTGTGAGAAACCTAGGTAAATTGTGTCACCCCCTGGTACGAGGAACCATTCCTTGCACCAGGGGGTGCTTGCGTCAATCGTTGCTGAGAATGATCGACTGAGAAGAACGAACACCGCCGCGGATGTTCGTTCCGAATGGATTTACGCCATGATCCCTTTGACCACGTTTCCGGCCACATCGGTCAGGCGGAAATCGCGGCCCGCGTGGCGGAAGGTGAGCCGTTCGTGGTCGAGTCCCAGCAGGTGCAACATCGTCGCGTGGAAATCGTGGATGTGGACCTTGTCCTGAACGGCGAAATAGCCGAAATCGTCGGTCGCACCATAACGGAAGCCCGGTTTCACGCCGCCGCCCGCGAGCCAGACCGTGAACCCTTCTGGGTTATGGTCGCGGCCATCTTTCCCTTGTGCCACTGGCGTGCGGCCAAATTCGCCGCCCCAGATCACCAACGTATCTTGCAATAAGCCTCGGCGCTTCAGATCGGCAAGCAACCCGGCAATCGGTTTATCAACCTCACGCGCGTTCTTTTCATGGTCCCGTTTGAGGTTACCGTGCTGGTCCCACTGTACAGCGGTGTCGCTGTGTGTGACTTGTACGAATCGCACACCGGCTTCGGCAAAGCGGCGAGCCAAGAGACACTGACGACCAAACGGGGCCGTGGTGGGATTGTCTAACCCGTAAAGTGCCTGGGTTTCCGGGGTTTCGCGGGAGATGTCTTCGACTGCGGGCAGTGTCCGTTGCATGCGGAACGCCAATTCAAATGAGTCGATGCGGCCTTCGAGCATGGCATCATGGCCGGTGGCCTGGAGATGGTCACGGTTGGCGGCGGCGAGCAGTTCCAGTTGCCGTTGCTGCACGTTGGTCGGGTAGAGTGGGCTGATGTAGCGCACCTTGGCCTTGTCGACCGGAATGGCGGCATTGCCGATCGGGACACCTTGCGTGGCCGCCGGGAGGAACGCGGAACCCCAGTTGTTCACCCCGCCATGTGCTAACGTCGGACAGATCGTGATGAACGCGGGCAAGTCCCGATTTTCGGTGCCCAATCCGTAGGCGACCCACGCTCCCATACTGGGTCGAACGAAGTTATCGCTGCCGGTGTGGAACTTCAACAGCGCGCCGCCATGTGCGGGATTCGTGCCGTGCAGCGAATGGATCATGCACAAATCATCGACGTGCTGGGCCATGTGCGGGAACAGTTCGCTCACGGGTTGCCCGCACTGGCCGTACTGTTTGAACTTCCAGGGTGATTTCAACAGCGCCCCGGTCGCGGCGAACTGCACGCGCGGTTTCTCACCGGGGAACGGTTTGCCATCGTACTTGTCGAGTTCGGGTTTGGGGTCGAACAGGTCCACATGGCTCGGGCCGCCTTTCATGAACAGAAAGATGACCCGCTTTGCCCGTGCGGGGAAGTGCGGTGGTTTGGGGGCGAGGGGGTCGACTTTCCCCGCGGCGTGGGCCTCGCCGGCCAACAAATCCGCCAGGGCCAGGAAGCCGAAACCCAACGCGGATTCTTGCATCGCCCGGCGGCGTGAGAGTGGTTGCGCAAACGGATTCATGAATCGGCTCCCGTTATTTGATGAAGACGAACTCGTTGGCTGCCAGAACGATCTGGCAAACCACGGTCCACGCTTTGTGTTGGCGTTTGGCGCGGTCCGGTTCGCTGGCCTGGTAGGCCGTATCGAACTCCCGCACGGCCTGGGAGTAGCGTTTGACCTCGACTTCCGTGGCCGGTCGACCGTAGGCGGTGGCGATCAGTTCCCGCACGCGGCCCGCATCATCCAAAGAAGTCGCGGATAAGAGATTCGTGGCAATGACAGAGGCGTTATCCTGTAGGAGATTGCTGTTCATCCAGAACAAGGCCTGAGTGGAAACGGTCGTGGTCGGTCGGTCGCCGCTCGACACGGTCGCATCGGTGGCATCGAACAGTTGCAGGACATCGTACAGGTTGTTCCGAATGACCGGCAAATACACGGTACGGCGGAAGGTGTCGTAATCCGTGCCATCTTTCGATGTATGGTTGAAGACATAATCCCGGTTCTTCAGGCGCATGAGAGCCCGGCCGCCGGTGTATGAGGGATCGAGTTTCCCACTGACGGCGAGGAGCGCATCGCGGATTTCCTCGGCTTCGAGTCGGCGTGGGGTGAACCGCCAGAGCAGCGTATTGTCGGCATCGGCCTGAAGCGGGTTCCGCAAGGTCGGCCCGGAGGCGATTTGAACCGCACCCAGGCCACCCAGCACGGGAGCGGAGCGTGTGTCGACCGCGATCACCGCTTGCGTTGGGGTCAGCTGGCTCGAACGCTGGTAGGCCTCGCTGAGCATCATGAGTCGGTGCATCGCCTTGACGGATCACCCCGATTCGATGAAGCGGTTCGCCAGCCAATCCAGCAAGGCCGGATGGGAAGGCGGACTCCCGAGCAGGCCAAAATTGTCGACGGAAGCCACGATTCCCCGACCAAAGTGCCAACGCCAAATCCGGTTGACGGTGACGCGTGCCGTCATGGGGTGATCGGGTCGGGTCAGCCAGCGGGCCAGTTCGAGTCGGCCACTGTGTCCGGGTTGGAATGCCGGTTGCTGAGTACCCGCCATAATTTCGGGGAAGCGGCGTTGGACGATCGGGCCGGGCATCAGATGGTCGCCCCGGCGGAAGAGCGGGATGTCGGCGATGGTTCCTTCCGTTACGCCCATCGCGGAGGGGAATTCCGGCGCATTGGCCTTGAGTTTCTTCAACTCGGCTTCGGCGGCGGTCAGGTTTTTTTTCGATTCCGCATCGGTTTTCCCTTTGAGTGCCTTGATCCGGGCTTCGACCGCGGCCACACTCGCCTGGTGCTGATCTTGAACCTTCTGATCGGCATCTGTCCCGATGGGGTTCTCGTGCCAGCGAGCGACGATCTTGTAGGAATCCATCGTGTGCGTGCTGGCGAAGATCCCGGCCAGCGCGTAGTAGTCTTCGATGGAAATGGGGTCAAATTTGTGATCGTGGCAGCGGGCGCAACCCAAAGTCATACCGAGGAACGCTTTGCCAACCGTATCGACTTGTTCGTCGATGATGTCGAATTCCATCTTCTTCGGGTCCGGCTCGGCCAGCACTTTCGCGCCGAGGGAGAGGAACCCCAGGGCAATCAGATTCTCCCGCCGATCGTCCGCGGAAGTCGCGGGGAGGAGATCACCGGCAATCTGTTCGCGGATGAACTGATCGAACGGTTTATCCGCGTTGAACGCCGCGATGACGTAATCCCGGTAACGCCAAGCATTACCGTGAACGACGTTCTCATCCAGGCCGTTGCTATCCGCGTAACGGGCCACATCGAGCCAGTGACGGCCCCAGCGTTCACCGTAGGCAGGAGAGGCTAACAATCGGTCAATGACGCGTTCAAACGCCAACGGAGATTCATCCGCGAGGAAGGCGGTGATGTCCTGCGGCGTTGGGGGCAAGCCGGTGAGGTCGAAAGTGGCTCGGCGGATCAAGTCCCGTTTGCTGGCTCGGGGCGTGGCGGCGAGGCGATTTTGAACCAGTGCTGCATTCAGGAACCGATCAATCGGTGAGGCGGCCGGTCCCGCGGGAACGACGGGATCGCGGAGCGGTTGGAAGGCCCAGTGGTTTTTCCGATCCGCGTTCGGGTCGACATCCGCAGGTAACGGAGCCCCCATGACGACCCAGCGGGTCAGGTCGGCGATTTCCGCGGCGGAGAGTTTTTGCTTCGGCGGCATCGCCGGGACATCCTCTTCGTGGCGAACCATCTTCAGCAAGAGGCTATTGTGCGGATGTTCCCGATCGAACATCGCATCGCCGCTACCGCCACCTTTGCTAATGCCAATGGTGGTATCCAGTCGCAAATCGGAACGCTGTTTCTTTTCACCGTGGCACTCGGCACAGTGTTTCAACAGGAGGGGGCGGATTTTTGACTCGAAGAAGGCGACTTCTTCCGGCGACGCGGCAGGTGCGACCCCAGCGGTCAGAAAGAATACAACAGCCACAATGGGCCGGAATGGATGATTCGAGATCACGGAATCGCCTCGTGAAGAAGGCATGGCGGGATTACTTTCATTATCGACAAGGATTGGTCTTTTGTGAAGGGGGTATTTCCCCGAACCTATCCCCAGGACAGGCCGCCACTCGCAAACAGTGAGTTTGTGATGAGTATAACCCACATGCTCGATGCCGACCACAATAACCCTTTATGGAGCGTGGTTCCACTATGAAACGGGTCATCCTCGGTGATTGTTCGGACCAGGAGTTAGCCGAGGCTCTGCTCTTGGCCATTCACCGACTCGGAGGAGTCCGGGCCGATGCGGATGCCTGCGACCGGGATTTTTCCGACATCCTCGGCTCGGGACTGCATCGTTGGCGGTTCCTCCAGGGGGAAGTTTCCGTTTTCGTCGATGCGTGGGAGATGGATCTGGCCGGGCCGGAAGAACTGGTAGAACAGATACTGGCCGCGCTGACAGCCCATTAGCACGCGGGCTCATCCATGAGTCGATTCACACTGAGGAATACCATGCCAACACTTTCTGTCATGTGCGGGATTGTTTTATCGGCTCTGGGACTGGTGGCGTATCTGGCCCCGGAGGCGCTGGGAGTCGGCAAGGATGGCGGGCCGCCGAAACCGATGTCGCCGACTTCGTTGACCCCTGTAGTCCTCGGCGGGCTGCTGTTTCTGGCGGGGTTGGTGTCGATTCTGAAAGACGGAATGCGCAAACATATGATGCACATGGCCGCGGCTGTCAGTCTCTTGGGCAGCGTCGGCGGGTTGGTTCCGGTCATTCTGCGGAACTTTCACTTCCCCGAAGTGGCCGTGAAAGTCGGGTTGACGATGTGTCTGGTGTCGGCGTTCTTCCTGGCTCTCGCGGTGAACTCGTTCATTCAAGCCCGCAAAGCCCGAGCCGCTGCCAGCACACCACCCGTTGCCTAAGCCCGACCGCTGCCGCACGGGGTGGCCAACCGATCGACCTCCTTCCCTCCCTTCACCCTTTTTCCTTTGAGAACAATGACGCGAACACGCCTACTGACTTTTCTCTGTGGAGTCGTGGTCGGCACGCTCCTGGGCACCACGGCATCGGCTGCCGACCCGGCCCGCAAAACCGAAAACGTCATCGTCGTGACGCTCGACGGGTTCCGCTGGCAGGAACTTTTCGGCGGTGCGGATGAATCGTTCATGGACTCTCGGCAAGGCGGGGTCCGCGATGTTGCCGGGCTGAAGGCACGGTATCTGCGGAAGACGGTTCAGGAACGCCGCGAGACGCTGATGCCGTTTCTCTGGACCACGATCGCCAAGAAGGGGCAGATTTTTGGCAACCCCGCGAAGAACGCCGCCGCGAAAATCACCAATCCGTTAAAATTCTCCTACCCAGGGTATAGCGAACTCTTTTGCGGTCTGGTGGATCCGCGTATTGATTCTAACGGCAAGAAGAACAATCCGAATCTCTCGGTGTTCGAGTTTCTGCACAACCGGCCGGGCTTTCAGAATCGCGTGGAAGCGGTCTGCACCTGGGACGTGTTCCCGTACATCCTGCGTTCTCAACAGAACGGGTTGCGGGTCCACTCCGGGTGGGAACCGATTCAAGCCGACCAGTTGACGGCTGAGGAACACGCCGCGAACGCCACGATGGCTATGCTGCCCCATTACTGGCCGGGCAACAGCTTTGATGTGGTGGCGACCGACGTGGCCAAAACCGTCCTCCAACGACGCAAACCCCGCGTGCTGTATCTGGGTCTGGGGGAAACGGATGAATGGGGGCACGGTCGACGCTACGATCTGTACCTTGACGCGGCCCGCAACGCGGATCAGTATCTCGCGCGGCTCTGGGATGGGCTACAAAAAGAGCCTCAATATCGAGACAAAACCGCTTTGCTCATCACCACGGATCACGGTCGGGGCAGCACGCGCGCGGATTGGACCGATCATGGCAAGAACGTCGCCGGGGCGGAGTTCATCTGGATGGCGGTGATCGGGCCGGACACCCCCGCCCTGGGCGAGCGCGAAAATGTCCAGGTGACCCAGAGTCAGGTCGCCGCCACGATTGCCGCGCTTCTGGGTGAAGATTTCCAGAAAGCCAGCCCCAAAGCCGCCGACCCGCTGCCGGTGTTTGGTTCAAAATAAACAGGACTTCACCCAGGGCGGAACGCAGCGTGGTGAGTGCCGCCCTGGGTTGAGAACGATCGCAATCTGCTGAGCGCGGCGATTATTCTTCTTCGTCATTCCGGGAAAAACGCCGATTAAGTGCCTCGGCGAGTCGGCGGAGGTCGCCCATCAGGTCGAGGAATTGGTGCGGGAGCAGCGCTTGCGGGCCATCGGAGAGGGCTTTTTCCGGGCAATTGTGGACTTCGATATGCACGCCATCGGCTCCCGCGGCCACGGCGGCACGGGACATCGCCGGGATCAGGTCGGGCCGTCCGGTGGCGTGGCTGGGGTCCACGATGATCGGGAGATGGCATTGGCCCTTCACGTTCGGCACGGCGGCCATGTCGAGCATGTTCCGGGTGCTGTCTTCAAAGCTCCGCACGCCGCGTTCACAGAGGACGACATCCTTGTTCCCTTCGGCGAGGATGTACTCAGCGGACATGAGCAGATCTTTTACGGTGGCGCTCATCCCGCGTTTGAGCAGCACGGGCTTGTTCGTCCGGCCGCATTCCTTCAGGAGATCGAAGTTCTGCATGTTCCGGGCACCGAGTTGAATCATGTCCGTGTATCGGCAAACAAGATCCACTTGGCGGGGGTCCATGACTTCGGTGACGATGGGCATATCGTACTTGTCGCCGACATCGCGGAGGATTTTGAGGCCATCTTCGCCCATCCCTTGAAAGGCGTAGGGGCTGGTGCGTGGCTTGAACGCGCCGCCGCGGAGGATGTTCGCGCCCCCGGCTTTCACATACTTGGCAACGGTATCCATCACCTCGTAGGTTTCGACGGCACACGGCCCCGCGATCATCGCCAGGTTACCGCCGCCGATGCGGACTTTGCCAACATGAACGACCGAATCACCTTTCGAGAATTCCCGGCTGGCGAGTTTGAACGGCTTCATGATCGGCAGAGCCTGTTCCACTCCGGGGATGGCCAGCAGGCTTTCGGGTGAAGTCTTCGTTTCATCGCCGATGACACCGATGATGGTGCGGCTTTCCCCTCGGCTCACATGGGGGGTATAACCGAGTTCCTTAACTCGCTCGACGATATGTTCAATCTGAGCCAGAGAGGCATCGGGACGGATGACGAGAATCATGGTGCGCTTTCAACTAATAGCGGTTAGCATACAACCGTCAATCGTTAGCAAGAGCAGCGACGGCGTGATCGGGAAACCGTAGAGATTACTGTAGGGGAGTTTTGATCGACGGGGGAGGCCAGTTCTCCGCATTCGTCCGAACGAACCGAGAACAGAGGATCGCCGGGCGTTGTTCTGCAGGGGTTGTTGCGGGTGATGGCGGCCAGAACCCCCACGCCGTTAATTCGACAATGCCCGATCAACAAAGCCAGGTGATCGGGAAGGAACTCCCTCCCGATCACCTGGCCGGAGACAACAGAGCCTTACTGGCACGGATCGCAGACCGGCACGCAGACCGGCACACAGCGTTGCACGCAGCGGGTGACGGTGTACGGTTCCATCTCGCAGGTCGTCACCGGGACTGTACGGCAGCACTGCACGGGTTCCATCCGGCAAGTGGTCCGACATTCGTAACGCACTTTCTGCTCAGGAACACAGCGTGTCGTGCAGTAACGGATGACACGGCAATGTTCCTCCGGGACAATCTTGCAGGTTGTCACCGGAACATGGCAAACCCGTTCCTCCGGCACCATTTCACAGTGTCGGCGCACTTCATGGCGGACATGATCTTCCTTCACGATTCGGCAAGTCGTGTACGGGATATTGACGACATAACATTCCGGCACCGTGTAGCAGTGTTTCCGGGTTTCGTAACGCACATGATCCTGCTTCACGATCCGGCAAGTCGTGTACGGAATCTGTACGGTTTTGACTTCCGGCACCGTGTAGCAGCGTTTCCGGGTTTCGTAACGCACATGATTTTCCGTGACCATCCGGCAAGTGGTGTACGGAATCGTCCGTGTATGATATTGCGGCACGGTGTAGCAGCGATATTTCGTGTGATAGCCCGTGTGTTCCTGTTTCACCATTCGACAAGTGGTGTAGGGAATCTGGCACACCTTGACTTCAGGAACCGTGTAACAGCGTTGCTTGCAGATCATCCGCGTATGCTGCTCAGGGACGACCCGACAAGTGGTGTAGCATTGCGGCACCATCTCCGTGTACGCCACCGTCTTGGTGCAGGGAATTTGCACGGTCGTACAAACGGGCTTGCGCACATAATGGGTTTCGCAAACGGTCTTGTACTCGGTACGCGGCACCCAGACCCGCTTGCAGATCGTCTTGCCGGGGCACTGGACGCACTGTTGCACCACGGGGCCAGGGCAATACTTCGTGGTACAGGTACAGGGATCGAAGGTGCAAGTGCCGGGCAGACGCACGCACTGGGTCGTTACCGGGCCGGGGATATACTCGGACACCGTTTCATAGTGCCCCGTGCAGACCGGCACGCATTTTTGCGTCGTCACGGGCTCGCAGACGTAGTGGACCCGTTGTTCCGTGCGGCACTCCGTAACTTGTCCATAGCGTGTCACCGGCACCATGCAGGTGTGTTGATCCTGCACCGTGCGGTAGGTCGTAGCACTCGGGCACCTGATAGTTCTGCACCATCGTCTTGTAGGTGGTGTACTGCTGTTCCCGCACATGTTGTTCGTACACGGGATGATAAGTGCAGTAGGTATACGGCACCTGATACGGCTCCGTGACCTGGCGATAGGTGCAATACTGCTGAGTATAGCAGTGTTGCTCATACACGGGTCGACAAGTCGTGTACGGGATACACACTTGGTATTCCTGCACCATCGGCCGCTGCACCGTATAGCTACATTCTCGAACGTGTTGCTGGTATTCCCGATGATAAGTGCTATAGGGAATCGCCACCTGATAGCATTGCACCATCGGCTTGTAACAGGTTCGCGTTTCCTGACGAACATGCTGTTCATACACGGGCCGACAAGTACTGTACGGAATCGCCACCGTGTATTCCCGCGTGACGGGCCGTTGCACGGTGTAGCGGCGTTCCTGCAAATGCGTTTCGTACACCGGCTTATTAACGATGTACTTCTGCACCGCTTCTTGTGGCTCGACGATCGTGCGATTCACCGTGTACGGAATCGCTTCGACGTGGTTTTCGTACACCGGGCGGTAAGTCGTGTAGGTTTCCGCCTTGTAACTGGTCCGCTGCACGGGTCGGTAGCAGACTTCCGTTTGCTGTTCATAAACGGGTCGGTACTCAATCCGCGTCGTGGGAACGGGTGGGCAGCATTGCTCTGGGACCACGCACGGCCGGGGGTAACGGCAAAAGCCACAATGCGCCGCCTCGGCCGCGGGTGGCACCAAGGCGGCAGCGGCTAACGCCATGAGTGAGGCCGCTAAGAAACGAATCCGGTTCATCCCTCACCCCTCGTCACGGGTGCGATTCCTGGTGTATAACGGCACAACTCCCCATCCCTGAAGATGGTGCCACACTGTGAAGATGCCTGACTTTCCACGAGTCGGGCAGGTGAAACCAGAATTTCGCCCAGTAAATGTAGGCTCTGAGAACTACCAAACCGTCGCGGTTGACGCTGTCGACACGACCCGCATCACCGGAACGAGAACACAATTTCATGAGCAACGCCCCCGCACGCACCGCCCCTGGGCAGATTCCCGAACGGGATGAATGCATCGAACAGACGTATTTCTTTCGGATCTTTCGAGAACGGATCGCTCAAAACATTTCGGCCCAGGACGTACTGGCACGAGTTCACGACGAAGTGTTGGTCACGACGAAATTGCCGTTTGCGATTCAGTATCTCAGCACGGAATTGAAGCACTCCGGCCTACTCGGCGACGGCTTCGCACGACTGCCACACTACTTCACCCCCTTTCAGACATTTGTGATCCGCCAAGCGGAAGCAGAAGGGAAACGGTTCACGATTCCAGTGGCGTTCCTGATCCTCGAACGGGAAGCCGCGTACAAAGCCGGTGAGCCGACCCAAGCCGGGCTGTTCGTCTATCAGTTGGAAGCGATCACCCGGAACCGGCTCGGTTATGATGCGGGTTTGCGAGCCATCGGCGGCGATCCGTTCTATGGCCCCGCCTGGGTCGAAAACGCCGAGATTGTCCGCCGACAGATCGGCGTGGTGGATTTGGCCGAGTTGGTCTATCTCCGCTCCGACACCTACGTCGCGGACGAACGGCGTGACGATCCCGCGTACCAGCCGAGTCTCCCGCCCCTGTTCGGCGAGAAAGAAGGCCGGATTGCACGGGCCAGCATCCGCCGCGATCCGCTCTTTCTGTTCGCGGCACTGCAACGGCAGCTGAACTACCCAGAAGTGCCACGGTTGGTGCAGCGGGATGACGTATCGACAAAAATCGAAATGCTCCAAACGAAGGTCCGCGACCTGGAAGCGCGGTTACGCATCCTGGAATCGGAGCAACGCGGCACCTTCGACCCGACTCAATTCGGCAAACCCGACATGTTCCGCGACAGGAAAGACGACGAGGACCAGTAACCCCCCGCAACGATCATGCGGACGGTCGACAGCCCCGGAAGTTCTGCAAAACTTCGTGCAGGTCTTCCGTGATGACCACTTCATCATCGAGAAAATCTTTCAACCAGATGAAGTTGAGCCGTTGCGCCATCGCCACCAGCGGCAACAAGTCGCCTAACCGGACACGGATGGACGGATCGGGGCCGAAGTCGCATTCTTCTTCGGGCATCTGATACACTCTGAGATGTGCGGCCATTGCTGTACCTCCCTGAAGACGCTCGAATGGATCGGGGGCGGTCCTCTCCTATCCGGGACCGCGACCCGCTGAGGCTCCGCCCGGCTCCCCGGCACAGAACCTCACCTTCACTTTCGACAAGTCCGCGGGGGGAACTGGAGTGAAACCCAAGCGAGTTCCGCCGTTCCGCACGTCCACGATTAAGATGGTGGGGAACCGGAGTTCGGCAGGCTTGGGTAAATTTTGCCGAAACAGACAGGACAGATGCAGAGAGCCAGGAATGACGACGTTTGCCGTACTCGGTTCCGGTGGTTGGGGAACCGCCGTTGCCATCGCCTTAGCCCAGAAGCCCGAACATCGGGTCCGCCTCTGGTCGGCCCGTGCCGCCACTTACCAACTCCTCCAGGACCAGCGGGAGAACCCCCGACAGTTACCCGGCATCCCCATTCCCACTTCCATCACGCTCACCCCAGACACCACCACCGCCACCGCCGATGCCGATTGCTGGATCATCGCCGTACCGACCGCTTATCTGCGCGAAACGATGGAGCGATTTTGTTCCCACGCTCGGCCAGACATTCCGATCATCAGCCTAACAAAGGGAATTGAATTCGACACCTTTCGCCGACCGAGCGAGATGCTGACCGAGTTATTCGGCAGCACCGATGTCGTGGTGGTCAGCGGCCCGAGCCATGCGGAAGAAGTGGCACGCGGCTTGCCGACATCCGTGGTCGCGGCGGCAACCAATCCGAGCGTGGCGGGCTGGGTGCAAGATCACCTCGGAAGCGAACGCCTACGGATTTACACGAATACCGATGTGGTGGGGGTCGAACTGGCCGGCGCGCTCAAGAACGTCATCGGCATCGCGGCGGGAATCTGTGACGGCTTACGCTTCGGTGACAACGCCAAGGCCGCCCTGCTCACCCGCGGACTTGTGGAAATGCGGCGATTCGGCGTGGCCCACGGGGCAGACCCTGCCACGTTCGGCGGCCTGGCCGGTGTGGGCGATCTGATTACAACATGTTTCAGCGCGCACGGCCGCAATCGGCGGCTGGGAGAACGCATCGCCCGTGGAGAGCCACTGGAAACGATCACCGCTGGCCCACAGGTCGCCGAAGGAGTCTACACGGCCCGCAGTATTCATCGGCGAGCCACCCGCACGGGTGTCGATGTCCCCATCATGTCGGCGGTGTATCAGGTGCTGTATAAAGGGAAGCCACCGCTGGAGGCTGTCACAGAGTTACTCGCCCGCCGCCAACGGGGTGAGGAAACCTTTTTGGGATGACAACTTCACTTCGATACGAGTTTCAACCCGATCACCGAGCCGATGAGCAGCACCAGGAACAAGAGCCGAGCCGTGGTCGCCGGTTCCTTAAACCAGAGAATGCCGATGGTGGCCGTGCCCGCCGCACCAATGCCAGTCCAGACCGCGTAGGCCGTGCCGATCGGGATCGACTTGATGGCGAAGTTCAGAAACACGAAGCTGAACACGGAGGCGACCAAAAAGCCCAGCGATGGCCAGATCTTGGTAAACCCGTTCGAGAGCTTCAAGCAGGTGGTGAAGGTGATTTCCAGCACCCCCGCGATCAGCAGATAGACCCACGGCATCGGCATGAACATTCCTCAAGGCGGATTGAACAAACACAACCGGAGACGATCATCCCCGGTTCCGCAGGAGTAGGAACCAACACACCGAACCAGGGACGACAGCCCCCGGTTTTCTGATGAACCGGAAAGATTCCTCAAAATGGTTCCAACTCCGTCTCCCAGGCCATACACTCTTCCCATGACGTTTTACCGGCCCAAACAGAGATCGACACGATGGCGGCACCGTTAGAAGGTCGAGTGATCGCACTGGCTGAGGCTCGACATCTGGAAGAACTCACGCAAATGATCGTGCGTGAAGGCGGAACACCGTTAGCGGTGCCGATGGTGGCCATGTTGGACAGCGATGAACCGGGCTTGGTCACGGCTTGGATGCGGGATTGCGTGGCTGGGCCGTTTGATTACTGTGTGGCCATGACCGGAGAAGGGCTTCGCCGACTCCTGAGCGTGGCGGAGCGAGAAGGGATTCGCGCGGAATTCGTGGCAGCCCTGGGGCGGATGCGCGTCATCACCCGCGGATCGAAACCCGCCGGGGTGCTGAAGGAATTGGGCTTCAAACCCTACCAAACGGCGACCCCTCCCACGACGGATGGCCTCATTGCGACACTGTCTCGTGAAAAGCTGCACGGTCAAACGGTCGGCGTGGTGTGTCATGGGAACGACAATCCGCCGTTGATTGCCGCGATCACCCAAGGCGGAGCCGTGGCCGTGCCCGTGAAGCCATACCGTTATGCTCCAGCTTCCGATGCGGACCAAGTGGTCGACTGCATTCATCAGATGGCAGCCGGATCAGTCGATCTGTTCATTATTACAAGCTCATCTCAGGTGGATCGGTTGTTCACAGTCGCCAAAGAACGTGGTTTGTCTGACCAATTGGCGACGGGGTTGAAACAGACGGCGATTGCCGCGGTGGGGCCAATCGCGGCAGACTCCCTGCTTCAACAAGGAGTCCGCGTGGACATCTGCCCGGATCAAGGCTGGGTCATGAAGAAACTCGTCCAATTAGCTTGCCGGGAACTCGATACGAAAAAGCCCCGGTGAGCGTGGTCACTTCGGATGGGTTCCCGAGTTCGGTGATTCTGGGCGGCGTTTCCCGGCAGCTGCCCCACTGGGGGAGTTCGGGGAGTTCGGCTTCGTGCCCCGTTTCGATTCGGCTTCGACCATGGCCTTCAAAGCGGGCAGTTCCGCATCCGAGGTCGCCACGGTGGACATCTCCCGGAGCCGTTTCCGGGCACGCGACAAAATCGCCCCGATCGAATTCACCGGAATATCCAATTCTCCGCTGATCTCTTCGTAGGATCGTCCTTCCAAATAGAATTGTCGAACGATCTCCCGCTCTTTTCCCGAGAGCTTGCGGAGCAGTTGTTCGACTTCGTCGAGACTCTCCACGCTCTTTTGCGCGGCGACGCTTTCATCCACGGGTTCCATTGTCGGCCGGGAATCCCCCTTGCGGATCGCCTCACGGGCATTCTGGCGACGGGTCAGTTCATGGACACTGATGCGCCGGGCTACCACCGTCAAATAGGTGGACAGATTGGCATTCCCTTTGAATTGGCGGAGCAGCTTGTAGTCATCGGCGACGATTTGCAGCAACACTTCCTGAGCAATGTCTTCCACGTCCACGGGAGCCAGGGGGGCACTACGCAGGTGCGCGGAATACTTGACCACATGGTAAATCAAGCTCAAAAACCGATCGACGAAATCATTCCAGGCACCGGGGTGTTTGCCCAGGCAGCGCTGGAGCAAGTCTCGATCCGCAGGAAGAAGAGACACGGCAAACCCCCTTTCGGGAGGCGTAAACGGGATTACTTAGCATCTTACTCCATGTCTTCGCTTCAGAATAGCCACACTCTTTCCTGTCGGGCGCTTTTCTCTTGCGGAACGCTGCGACCTGGTACATGATATAGGGACGATGCCGGTTCTAACCTCCGGTTGTGCCCTGGCATTCCCCGCCTGTTCGGTTGTCTTCGTTCGCACAAATTCCGCGGAGTTCCCGCCATGCTCCGAGTTCTCGGCTCCCCCAAAACCTTGTGCGACGGTGTCACTCGCCGAGAGATGCTGACCGCAGGCAGCTTGAGCCTATTGGGTCTGAGTCTGCCCGATTACCTGCGCGCGGCCGCGCAGCCACAATCCCAATGGACAACCCCGCCCGGCCAACGCTTCGGACAGGCCAAATCGTGCATTTTGCTGTTCCTCTACGGAGCAGCCAGCCAGTTGGAACTGGCGGATCAGAAACCCGATGCCCCCGTGGAGATTCGCGGCGAACTCGGTTCCATTCGCTCCAGCCTGCCCGGCTGCGATGTCTGCGAACTGTTGCCGAACACCTCACGGGTGATGCACAATGTCACGGTCATTCGCACGGTCAATCACAAATATCCGATTCACGGGGCCGCCTATGCGACCTCGTCGGTCCCGGAAATCGACGTGCCGATGGAACTGAATCCCCGAGATCCCCGGCATTGGCCCTTCATCGGCTCCGTGGTGTCGTACCTGGAACAGCAACGCGATCCGTCCGTGATTCGCAAGCCGGTGCCGGACAATTTGGCTCTCCCGTTCCCGTTCAGCAGTCGCCGCAAGGGGGAAGTGCCGCGAGCGGGACCGTATGCCGCCTTCCTCGGTTCCGCGTACAACCCACAGTTCACGGATTTCCGCGGCACGATCACCGGCAAGATGCGCAAGTCGCTCCGGGCAGACGACATCATTTTTGACGAACCGTATGTCGGGGTTGGCCCGGATTGCACCTTCACCCTCGGCGAAACCGCGACACCATCAGCGGAAATCACGCTGGACCGATTGAACAAACGGAAATCTCTGCTCGAACAGTTCGAGAACGCCCGCCGTCAGCACGACTTAGGCTCCCCACAGCACGATCAATTCCGAGAAATGGCCTACGCCCTAATCGGCAGCGAACAGGTTCGCCAAGCACTCGATGTCACCCGCGAGCCGTTGAAACAGCGGGAAGAATATGGCCTGACGCTGTTCGGTCAATCGGCACTCGCCGCCCGCCGGTTGGTGGAAGCCGGGAGCAAGTTCGTGACGGTGTTTTGGGACGAATACGGCCTCGCCGGGTCCGGGTGGGACACGCACTCGAACCATTATGAGCGCTACCGTAAAGAACTCATGCCCGGTTTCGACAAAGGCTATGCGGGCTTGATTGCCGACCTGGACCGCCGGGGAATGCTGGATGAAACCCTGGTCGTGGTGATGACCGAACACGGACGCACGCCGAGGATCAACAAGGCGAACGGCGGCGGACGCGATCACTGGAGCCGGGCGTACACCACACTGATGGCCGGTGGCGGAATCGCACGGGGCCGCGTCATCGGCAAGACCGACAAGATCGGCGGCGATGTGCTGGATCGTCCTGTCTCACCGAAAGACTTGCTCGCCACGATCTATCATCTACTTGGCTACGATCGGGAAACGCATCTGGTCGATCTCCAGAAACGACCGCTCCCACTGGTGCCGAACGGCCAGCTCCTCACGGATGCGCTGGCCTGATGGAACGGCTGGGAGATCATTTGCTTTTCAGGGCGATGTCCACCGTGTTTGGTCCATCCTTGACCGTCGCGGTGATCGTCGTGGTTTGCAGATTCGCGGTCTGGGTGGGGAGAATGTTTCTGCCTTGGCCTGATGCTTCGATCTGTTCAGGGTCCGCATCTTCAGGCAGTTTTGCATTCTTGATGGGAACGAGTTTATAGACCGTGACTTTGTATTCACCAACAGGTGTGCCCCGATAGGATGGGTCATCTCCGAATAGGCTGTATTTCCCCATTGCATCGGTCATCGCCACGATGACATCCATAGTGCCTGTTTTGTCATCCGATTTGTAGAACGTGACCTTGGCATTCGCTACGGGTTGCCCATCCAGCGTCACGATCCCCGTAACTTGGCCGCCTTCGGCTGCACCGGAGCCGCACCCGATAGAGAAGAGGCAACCGGAGGCCATGAATAATCCGATAAGCAATCGCATAATTGTTCTGAACGCCTCGAACTGAGAGAAATTGCGAGATGGAAGAATAGGCTTCTTTGTCAAAAGAAACTCTGACAAAGAAGCCTATGCGCCGGATGGCACCCGAGAATCGCGGAGCGTTGCCTAGTCGGTGAGTTGCGCGACTTCACCGTTGTTTGGTGTCATAGCCGCTTTGAAGCTGGTGTAATCCACACTATCGCGGATGACGCGGACGGCACCATCGCACATCAGGAAGTTCGTCACTCCCGTATGGTAGCTACCAAAGCCCCAAGCGTACTGGCATTTCTTGGTGGTGCTGCCGGGGCAATTTCCATAGGGGTAATTGGGCAGATACGACGAACCGTTAGTGTGGCCATGCACAGAAGTGTGCGTGCCAGCACCCCAGTAGGGGCCATAGTCATTGCTGGTGTGTTGTTGCTTGGATTCACCGATGGCTACGGTATTGCTGGTACCATCGGTCATCGTGGCGATGTTGGCGGCCCCGTCGTTGCCGAATGCACCTTGAGATGCCACGGCGATTGTGCCATAAGCTGCGTTGTAATCGTTTGTGCTTCCCGCGTTGAACAGATAGTTGCTCCGTGAGACCGTGGTGCGTTCGTAGAAGTTAGAGGCCGTGCCAGAACTGGCAGTCACAACCGGTGGCGGTGATTGATCGGACGGGCATGTGTAGACTTTGATAAAAGCCTTGCATACATTCTGGTTCGGATTCGGACTGGGGTTATTGCCCACGGGTTTTCCGTACGGGCTCGAAACACTGGATGCCATCACACAAGCTCAGCAGCCCCGCCGGGACACCCCCAACGAACACAGCCACCGAGACACGCTACCCAACCCAACCACGAGGCGGGGTCTGCTGCAGCGACTCGTTCGGCTTATCTTAAGCCACCACTCCGCCACACGGACACCGCCCTTACACCGGTATTTCCGCCAGCCGCGATACCATCAGAGCCTGGGGCCGCCAGCCACGAAGGACCACGATTCCAGCACCAGCCACCTGAAACAAACAATAGTGACAACCCACTGTCACTTACTGACGCGGTGCCGGTTCTCGCAGTCAATACCAGCCCAGATGCCGTTTCTCGCAGTCACCGCGGGCACACTGCCGTTTCTCGCAGTCACAGCCGAACTTGTAGTTGTACAACCGAAACAACGCCTCCTGTTCGATAAAGGGCAGCAAGGCCACGAAGCCGGTGTGGTTATAGACCAGGTAGCTGCCATCACTTGTAAGGTCGGTTTCCGGTCCCCGATATGGTGTGGGAGCGGTCCCGTAGTTGTACCGGCCCGAATGAATCAAGGCCGCGGGGAGTTGGCCATTCGCATTGCCCGCGAAGTTGTGCAGAGCCAAGCCCATCTGTTTCAGATTGTTCGTACACGTCGATCGCGCCGCGGCTTCTCGGACCTTTTGCACGGCCGGCAACAAGAGTCCAATCAAAATGGCAATGATGGCAATGACAACCAATAATTCAATCAACGTAAAGGCACGGCGATACCCAGATTTGTGCATCCGATGGCACATGTTCCCGACCTCTTTGTGATGACATGAAAAAACGGCAATAGCGAGAATGAGAGGACGATTAGCAATATCGCAATTGTGAGCTCATTATTCAAGAGGAAAACGCGCGGATTGTGGAACTTTCTGCTTGACCTCGTCAGAATGCGGTCCCTCTTGTTCGGTTTGGTGGAAACATGGTATAACTCCGGCTCTTTCCGTACCCCACCAGGGAAGGTCTGGGTCATGGCCGAACACTCTACCGATGAACTCTCCCACGAATTGGCACTGGCCCAGCGCCGGATCGAACAACTCGAAGCGGCGCTGATGCGGCGCACGGAACTGCTGGAAAACAAGTCGGCCGAACTCGCCAACATGAAAGCCTCGCGTGTCTACAAGGCCGCCCACGCGGTTCAGAAACTGTTCAACCGCTTCTTCCCGATACATACTCGCCGCCGGGCTTTTGCACGGTCCACGCTCAAATCCATCTTCGGACTCGCGGGATGGGCACTCGCCGCCCGGCAAGCGCGGAATGGGCCGCCGCCCGAAGAACGCTACCTGTCCGAGTCCACGCCCGCCAGTGAGTATCGGCGTTGGATACAACGCTGGGAACCGAAACCGCGTGACCTCGCCGCCCAGCGGGAACATCGGTTCTCCCGCCCCGTGAAGCTCAGTATCGTGGTGCCGGTGTACAACCCTCCACTGCCATTTCTGGAGGCGATGATTCAGTCCGTTCTGGATCAAACCTACGGCCACTGGGAACTGTGCCTGGCCGATGCCAGTACCCAGGCCGAGGTGGCACCGATCCTCGCCCGGTACGCCGCTGCCGATGCCCGCGTGCGTGTCCAGACACTCACCGAGAATCGCGGCATCGCGGGGAACTCGAACGCCGCCCTCGACATGGCCACCGGGGATTTTATCGCCCTGCTCGATCATGATGACACCCTCGCGCCGTTCGCCCTGTATGAAGTGGTATCCGCGATCAATCAGCACCCAGAAGTTTCGTTCTTCTATTCCGATGAAGATAAGCTCGATACGATCGGTGAGCGGGTGGAACCGAATTTCAAACCGGATTGGTCGCCCGAAACGCTCCGCAGCCGGAACTACATCTGCCATCTGACGGTGTTACGCCGATCGCTGGTCGAGTCGATCGGCGGCTTCCGAGCGGGCTTCGATGGTGCCCAGGATTATGACTTGGTGCTGCGAGCCAGTGAGCAGGTTCCACACATTGTGCATATCCCCCAGGTTCTCTATCACTGGCGGATGCACGCCCAGTCCACAGCCGCGAACAAGGGGAGCAAGAACTACGCCTACGACAACGGCAAAAAAGCCCTGACCGAACACTTCGCCCGGCTCGGCGTGGATGCTTCGGTTCATGATGGGCCGATTCTGGGTACTTATCAGCCGATTTACCACCTGCGGAAGCAACCGTTGGTTTCGGTAATCATTCCGAACAAGGATCACCCCGAAATGCTGCGGCGGTGTGTCGATTCGTTGGCGAAATCCAGCTACGCCCACTATGAACTGATCGTCGTCGAGAACGGCAGTCAGCAGCCAGAGACTCACGCCTACTACCGAGAAATCCAGAAACAACCACACATCCGCGTGATCGAGTGGACCCAACCGTTCAACTACGCGGCTGTCAACAACTTTGCCGCGCGCCAGGCTCAGGGGGAACTGGTTCTGTTCCTCAATAACGACATCGAATCCATCAACCCGGACTGGCTCGAAGCCTTGGTGAAACTCGCCATTCAACCGGGTGTCGGTGCCGTGGGCGCGAAACTGTACTACGCGGATGACACGATTCAACACGCGGGTATCGTCGTCGGCATGGGGGGCGTGGCCGGGCACGCGCATCTGAACTTCCCCCGCACCGCTCCTGGGCACATGCAGCGGTTGGTGTACACCCAGAATGTCGCCGCCGTGACGGGAGCGTGCCTGCTGATGCCGAAATCCGTGTTCGACGCGGTCGGCGGGTTTGATGAAGGGTTCGTGCTGGCCTTCAACGATGTGGATTTGTGCCTGGCCGTGTTGGCGAAGGGGTATCGGGTAGTCTGGACCCCGGATGCGGAGTTGTACCATTTGGAATCGAAAACACGTGGGCCAGAAGATACGGAAGAAAAACAAAAACGGTTCAAGCGAGAGTATGACCTCTTCCATCTGAAATGGGGCCAGTTCCTGAAAGCGGGCGACCCGTACTACAGCCCGCATTTCCGGTTGGACCGCCCCGATTTCGCCTTGAAGGCCGCGTAGTGCCGCTCCCTTTCTTGTGGGTTGTCGCATCTGGGCAACCCGCGTCCCTTCCGTTCATTCACCCGAACAATCACCCCAATCGGTACAGACGGAACCCGATTGGGGGTATCGTTTGGGATTTGCCGTCTTATCCAGTCGTTCGGCCTGCCGGAACGGGCGATAGAAGGTGCAGGAGTCTGCGGAGTCAGACTCGGCTGATGGCGACTCTGGCCCACCCTGAGCATGAAGCTCGCGGTTGAACGGCCCACAAGAGCGGCCTCAGCCCCAGGATTGGCGGCTGACACTCTAGGCAGGAGCCTTCTCATGTTTCGTTCCACACCCCACTCGGCCCCAGATCGGAATCGGGTGATGCCGTCGTTGTTGGAATTTGAAGAACGGATCACGCCGGTTGTGCGGTTCATTCCCGATTTCTACACGGCCGAACGTGGTGCGGTTCTTTATGTCCCCCCAGAGAAAGGGGTACTATCGAACGATTATAGTACTGTGGACTTTGGAGCCGTGCTCACCGTCACACAACAAGGTGATCTGTTTGTAACCGGTGCGGACCGCGCCTTACCGCCGGACACCTTAAAATTGAATCCAGACGGTAGTTTTACATTGACCGTGCCGGGGAATGAGTTTCCCGAACGGATTACACGAATCCAATTTAACTACTTGGCCAGTAATGAAAATGATCCTAACGAGCCAGGTGAAATTCCGGTCGCTCCTCTGCGCTGTGTCACCATTGATATTACCGAACCTCACCAAGAATATCTCGTGACGGGGGCCGATGCCGGTGGGGCACCCCTGGTTAAAGTGTATAACAACGGAACGGGGGACATTGTTCGATCATTCCTCGCCTATGATGCCACATTTACAGGTGGTGTCCGAGTAGCCACAGGCGATGTTGATTTAGATGGCATTGATGATATTATCACAGCTCCGGGAGTGGGAGGTAGTGCCAATATCAAAGTGTTCAGTGGTGTCGATGGAGCGATGATTTATTCGGGTATCCTCTTTGACCCGAATTTCCGTGGTGGCGCGACCGTAGCAGTCGGTGATGTCGACTCGGATGGCGAGGCAGAAGTTGTTGTGGGAGCGGGTGATGGCGGCGGACCGATTGTTGGGGTTATTGATTTCTCCGTAGTCCGTAATCTCAATTTCATTGGACCAACTCGAATCATCTTTATTAACGGTTCCGCAGTCAGTCAGCGGATATTGTCAACGCCAACCATAACAACATTCTTTGCTTACGACCCCAACATGCGGTCGGGAATTCGCGTGGCGACTGCGGATATTGATGGTCCCGATCTGGGATTCGCACCGCCGCCAGCGCCGCAAGGATATACAGACCCTTTGTCTCGAACCGCCAATGATTATATCATTACCGCGCCTGGCACAGGCGGGGCACCACACATCAAAGTATTCGATTTCGTGGAGGTGCGACGGCGAACGGCATTGGGTCGGCCTTTCGATCCCACCTTATCCTTTTACGCTGGCGATGCCAACAATACACATGGTGTATTTGTGGCTGGTGGCGACTTAGACGGCGATGGATTCGCCGAAATCATAACGAGCGGCGCAGGCCCCGATTTGGGAATTGTTCGGACGTTTAACAACAAGGGCGGTCTGTTGAACACCATCAACATTCCGGTCGATGAGATTCCGGCTTCTGGCCCGAATACAGGTACAGGGTTGTACACAAACACGAAGCAGGCCAGTGGAAACTTACTGGCACCAGGGCAGGCTCCGAACTCCTTGGTATCGACGACACCGGGTATGGGAATTATTCTCCCCGGCGTGATCCGCAGCGGTGCTCGAATTGGCACCATTGACTGGAACGGTGACGGGGTTGATGAAATCATCGTCGCATCCGGGCCGGGGAACACGCCCCGCGTGCGGGTGCTGGATGTCTCGGAGAAGAACGGCACCGCACCAGTCGAGTTGGCCAATTTCCTGGCCTACGAATCGACGTTCCTCGGCGGAGTCAACGTCAACACCTAATACACAAACCCAGTAAGACAGTCTGATTGGGAAATAGTGAGAGGACACACCGAACCGGGGACGACAATCCCCGGTTCGGTGTGTTCTACTGAACCGGGGTAGGCTTGCATGATTCGCTCACCGAGAACACGGTGTCGTTCTGGGTTTCAGGTTTCAGGTTTCGGGTTTCAGGTTTCAGGTTTCAGGTTCCTGGCAAATGCTCCGGGACATATCATGATGTCGTTGCTAACGAATCTCTTTCCGTTGTGGGTGTTGCTCGCGCTCGTGGTGGGTTTGATTCAACCCGATGCATTCATCTGGTTCGATCCGTACATCGTCCCAGGGCTCGCGGTCATCATGCTCGGGATGGGGATGACCTTGACCGCGAGTGACTTTGCCGGGGTGCTACGGCGGCCGCGTGCGGTGGCGTTTGGGTTGCTCGCCCAGTTCGGCATCATGCCCCCTTTGGGGTACGCCGCGGCCGTGGTGTTCGATCTGCCACGCGATTTGGCCGTCGGCGTGATCCTGGTTTCTTGCTGTCCCGGCGGCACCGCGTCGAACGTCGTGACCTATCTGGCGCGGGCCAATGTGCCTCTCTCGGTGTTGATGACCTTGGCCAGCACCGTTGCGGCGATCGGCATGACCCCACTGCTCACGGGTTGGCTGGCAGGAACCTACGTCGCCGTGGATGTTTTGGGGTTGCTGCAAAGCGTGTTGCTGGTCGTGTTGCTGCCGTTGATTCTCGGGCTGGCCCTGCATGAACTGACTCCGGGGTTGGTCCGCCGGGTGCTGCCGATCGCCCCGCTGATCTCGGTGTTGACCATCGCTCTGATCTGTGGAGCCATCGTCGGAAAAAGTGCTACTCACATCAGCGCGAGCGGTTTCGATCTGGTGGGGGCTTTACTGATGCTGCACCTGGGCGGATTTGCGCTGGGTTACACCCTCGCCCGCGTGTCCCGCTATGCGGAAGCGGATGCCCGGACCGTGTCGATTGAAGTGGGGATGCAGAATTCCGGCCTGGGAGCCGCCCTGGCGAAGCAGCACTTCACCCCGGAAACAGCCGTCCCGTGCGCGATCTCCGCCGTGATGCACTCCGTGATCGGCAGCCTCCTGGCGGGGTTGTGGCGACTGCTGTCCCCGCGTGCCGCAACCGAGGAGTGAGGGATTTTCTCCCGTCGGAGTGCCGGAATGGGTGCCCCCGGCATTCCGCTTGCAGGAACGACGAGGGTTCCTGATGATGCGGCGATTCCGTATTACGACTCCCGCGAATCTGCTACAATGGCGCTGTCCATTTCAGCCGCGAACGGTGTCCGCAGGACTTCGCCATGACCTCTCGCAGCCAGCCGACAGTTCCGACACCCGATCCCGAGAAACGTCGGGTCGCCGCCGAGAATTTCGCACGGGCGGAACAAGTCCGTGCCACGCAGAACTTCGATTACGCCATCCAACTCTTCATGCTCTGCTGTCAGATCGACCCGGCGAACTTCCTGTATCGGCAAGCACTCCGGCGCACGCAGAAGGAAAAGTACGATAACAACCTCATCGGCAGCAAGTTCGCCTTTCTCAGCACGCCCAGCCTCAAGGCCAAGGTGAAGCGAGCCAAGGCCAACCGGGAGTTTCTCAAAGTCATCGAGGCTGGCGAAGAAGTCCTCTGCAAGAACCCGTGGGATCTGGGGACGCAGATGGACATGGCCGAAGCATTCGACAATCTCGGCCTGACCGATCTGGCCGTGTTCACACTCGATCAGGCTCGGCAAAAGTACCCGAAAGACCCCACCCTCAACCGCGCCCTCGCCCGGCTCTTCGAGAAACGCGGTGACTTCAAGGCCGCTATCGGCCTTTGGCAGCTCGTCGCGCAAGCGGCACCGACCGACGTGGAAGCCCGACACAAAGCCAAAGACCTGCTCGCCAGTGAAACGATTGCCCGCGGCGGATACGAGGCCAACGTCAAACCCGCGGACGGCACCGAACCGGGGATCCCGGCGGCGATTCGCAAATCGTCCGGCGCCATCGAGACACCCCAGGATCGGCAAACCCGCGATACCGAGGCGATTCAAAAACGGATCGAGGCCGACCCCACCGAACCGAGCCTCTACATTCAACTGGCCACCACCTACCGCCGTCACGGAGCCGAGGACCGCGCTCGCGCCGCACTCCAGCAGGGACTCGGGCCGACCGGGAACCATTTCACCCTGCAACTGGAACTCGCGGAACTCGATTTGATCCCGCTGCGGAAGAATCTCGAAGAAACGGAAGCCCGGCTCAAAAAGCTCAAAGCCCGCGGCCCCGACGATGATGACGATGATGGCCCCACGGAAGAAGAACTGACCCAGCTCCGCACCCGGCTGCTCCGTGAGATTCTCGCACGAGAAACGGAAATCCTGCGGACCAAGTCCGAACGGTTCCCCGGTGATCTGACCCATCGCCTCGAACTGGGGTTGCGACTGTACAAGCTCGACAAACCCGATGAGGCCATCGCGGAGTTTCAACAAGCACGCCGGGACGAGAAACTGAAAGCACGCGCCTCTTTGCACTTGGGTTTGAGCTTCCGCCGAAAAAAGAACGCCAAGCTCGCGGAGCGGAATTTTGAAGATGCCCTCCAGGCCGCCGGAACCAGCGACGAAAATACCCGGAAAGAAGCGCTCTACCAACTCGCGGGCCTCGCCGTCGAACGGGGGGACATGGTCCGCGCCGTCGACATGGGGCACGAACTGGCGAACCTGGATTTCGGCTACAAGAACATCAACAAACTGCTGGACGAATGGGAATCGAAAGCGTGAACATCCATCGCATCCGGCTCCGCGGCTTCTGGGAATCGACCCCGCTTCCCGATGGGCGTACCCGGCATACCCGGCATTTTGGCCGACCTCGGCTGCCCACGGGGCAGGAGATCATCCGCATCGTTTGTGCGGGCGTAAACCCGGTGACGGTGCATCTCAACGGCTCCCCGATCGCGGAGGGCGTTTTCAGCGTCGATGTGACCGAACGGCTGCAACCCCGCAACACGCTGATGCTCGATACCATCGCACCCACGATGGACGAACAGGTGAGCCTGGAAATCCACTCCCCAGCGGAGACGGTGACAACCGGATCCGCGGACACCAACCCTGACTCAACCACGGACAGACCAAGATTTTACGATCGCCTAAATGATGGATTCTGAGAGAATCTCACGCGGTTGGCCGATCACGCTCCTTGTGTTTCCCGCGGAGATTTGGATAATTTCCCTGCGCACGGGTCGAACGACTTTGTGTGGAAGCAACCTCGTTCCCCAGGTTCGGAATGGCCTTGACCTGCCCGAATTGTTGTCGTGTCCTCGTGGATTCCGCCGATCCCGGCGATCCTCCACAGTTCTGCATGTTTTGCGGACAACGCCTGCATTCCCCATCCGCACCGCGACCCGCCGCAACGGAAACGATCGACTATCCAGCCGGTAAGCCCGGCTCCACGAGCCCACCGACGGATACCGCATCCGAACCGGCCGCGCCACCAGATCGGATTGGCGGGTTACGGCTCGTGCGTTTTATCGGAGCGGGCGGCATGGGTTCGGTCTACGAAGCCTGCACCGATGATTCCGGGCACCGCGTGGCCGTGAAATTGCTGTCGCCCAAACTGGCCAGTAGTCGAGTGTCCGTGGAACGGTTCCGTCAGGAAGGACGGGTGGCCAGTCAGATCAACCATCCCCGTTGTGTGTTCGTCCTACGTGCCGATGCGGATGCGGGATGGCCGTTCATCGTGATGGAGTTGATGCCGGGCAAAACACTGAAAGATCTGGTGGACTTTTCTGGCCCACTATCATCTGTACAAGCGATTACGCGGATTCTCGATGTCATTGATGGGCTGCGTGAAGCGCACCGCATGGGCGTGATTCACCGGGATGTCAAGCCGAGCAACTGCTTCATCACCCGCGATGATCGCGTGAAGGTTGGTGATTTCGGCCTCAGCAAGTCCCTGGTATCGAACGGCGGAGGCGACGATCACCAGTTGACCCAATCCGGCGCGTTTCTGGGAACGATTCTCTTTGCCCCCCCCGAGCAGATTCGGGGTGAACCCGTGGGCTACGATTCGGACATTTACGCCATTTGTGCCACGCTCTATTTTCTGCTCACGGGCCGGGCTCCGCATCAGCACGAAAGCGCCACGGCCGCGGTCGCCAAGGTCATTTCCGAACCCGTTCTCCCGGTACGGCGACTGGTTCCTAAAGTCTCGCCAGAACTCGATCGCATCATCTTGCGGGGGCTCGAACGGGAACGGGAACGACGCTGGCAATCGCTCGATGATTTGCGGGAAGCGCTGCAAGCGCTGCTCCCCGCGAATCAGCGGCCCGCCCATCGACGGTCCCTGGCCCTCGCTTATATGATTGACGTATTGATCCTACAACTCCCGGCCATTTCCCTCGATTGGTTCCTCCACTGGCAGATGCTGTGGCCATTCTGGGCATCGGGGACGCTGGTTTCGATTGCCGACTTTCTGGTGGCCCTGGTCTACTTCGGGTTACTGGAAGGGTACTACGGTTGGACGGCGGGTAAGCGACTGGTGGGGTTGCGTGTCACGCGGTTGCACGAAACCGGGTCGCCAGGAATCCCAGCCGGGTTGCTGCGTTCGACGGTCTTCCATGCGATCCTCTTTGCCACGCTGATCGGCATGGGCTGGGTCGTCAGCCCCCCGGATGCGGGCGCGTCGTTGCGACTGGTCGGCGGGATCATCGCCCTGGCGGGGTTGACCGGGTTGGCCGTGCAGTTGCGAGCCGACCGATTCGGGCATCGCGGTTTGCACGATCGCATCAGCCGCTCTCGCACGGTGCAGCGTCCTCGGCCCGTTCGGCATCGCCTGCTGCAAAGCCGTTATCCGAACCCGCTCGATCAGATTTGCCCTTCCGTCACTCCGCTGCCCACGGACATCGGCGGCTTTACCATCAAGGGGAAAGTCTGCGATCATCCCGATGGTGGCGAACTCTGGATCGCCGAAGACCGAGGACTGGGCCGCAAGGTACTCATCCATGTCTTCGCCGCGGGTCGCGCTTTGCCCGACGCGGCCGATTTGCCGATGGCACGCCCAGCCCGGTTGCGGGGGGTCGGATATGGCACGCTCGCTTGGCGTGGAACCGAACGGGTCTGGGTCGCCTATGTCGCACCACACGGGGCACCCCTGCTTGATGTGATCACCCCGGCTCAACCACTTTCCTGGGCGGAAACCCGCCCCATCCTTGAACAACTGACAGATGAATTACTCGCGGAACCGGCGGAACAATTCCACGAGCCCAAGCATGATCTGGCCCAACTTTGGGTCGAACCGGGCGGACGCTTACAATTGCTGGATTTCGATATTCCCACAGGTTCCGCGCCATCCGTGGATCCCACGCACCCCGAGGAGCCAGCCATTCGGCCACTGCCGCCGATCCCGTTTTTGCGGCAAGTGACCACCCTGGCGCTGGAAGGGCAACCGCGTTCGGGAGGCGGTCCCGTGCAAGCTCCGATTCCCCCACACGCCGCCCAAATTACCGACCACTTATTCGATGATGATGCAACCGGGTATTCCGATCTGGGGTCGCTGCGTCAGGATTTGATGGAAAACCACGACTACCCAGCACAGGTTACGGCGACGATGCGGGGGGCGCAACTCGGTGCCCAGGCAGCCATGCTCGCGGTGGGGTTGCTGGTGATGTTCCACATTACGGGGCTGTTCACCTTCGGGCTGGCCGTCTTCTCGGCGGCGCAGGTCTGGGGGCCGGTGGAAGTGCGTGATGCGGTGGCCGACCCCGTTCGCCGCCAGATCGCGTTGACCCGGCTCCGGCAACTGCCGGACGATGACCCGCTCCGGGTGCGGCTCGAACCGCTACTGATGAGCCATTCCGCCGATGAAACGGTTCACCGTTTGAATGCCTGGCTCACCGTGCGGCAAGCGAATCTGGAATTACACCGGGGCCGACTCCTGGAAATCGAACAAAACATGCTCCGGCGATTGGAAAACGTGATCGTCGAAGGGCAACCCGATGCGAGCAGCGCCGCTTTTCAGGAGAACGCGGACATTTACTTGGCATTCGCCTACGGGAAGCGGGACGAACCGCCGATGGAGTTCCGCAAAGGGGCGGCCATGATTGCGGCCTTGGTCGTGCTGGCCGTGCCGCTGATGTGGGCGGTGTTCGCCTTCGTGTTTCGAGGCGGGTTGGCGATGTCCCTCGCCAGCATCACCCTGGTACGGCAAGATGGCCGACTCGCCGGACGCTGGTTGTGCGCGGCACGGGAACTGCTAATCTGGTTCCCGATTGTGGCTCTGTTACTCGGGAGTTTGTGGGTGCAAGCCAGCCAACCCGACGCACGGGAACTGCGGGTGGGGTTGCTACTGGCCGCGTTGGCTCTGTTGCCGTTGTATGTGCTGATCGCCCTGCGAAACCCGGAACGCGGCCCGCAGGATAAAATCCTCGGCACCTACCTCGTTCCGAACTAATCCGATGTCGCCGTGGGTGGAAGCGTCTCGTCCACCGGATCCCGGCCACAGCACGCCTGGGAAGCCGCGATCCACTCTTCGAGCGTGATGTCGAGCAGTGGTGCCGAAGCGGATGGCACGGAGGGTGTGGACACGGCCTCCGCTTGGGAAGAGTCTGGCGATTCTGGGTTCATACTGCCGCTCGGCGACCGGGTTTGACTTGAACAACGTGATTCCCTTCGACACAGCCGCCCGCCGTCGGCAACATCTTGTTGGGGCTGCATCGGTTCTCCGGGTTGAATGCCGAGCGAAGGCGGGTCATGAACGCCAAGTCATCCGGGGAGAACAGAATCGGCATGAAGTCCAGTTTTTCCAGGCCGATTCCGTGTTCCCCGGTGACGCTGCCACCGAGTCGGACGCACTCCGTGAGAATCTCCGTGCTGGCCGCCAGGACTTTTTGCACCTGTTCGGGAATCCGCTCATCAAACATCAGAATCGGGTGGATGTTCCCATCCCCCGCATGGAAGACGTTGCAGATGGCGATTCCGTGTTTGCGGCTGGTCGCTTGAATGAATCGCATAATCTCCGGCAACTTCGTCCGAGGAACGACACCATCTTGGGTGCAGTAGCTGGGGTAGCCCAATCGCCCGATGGTGCCGAATGCCTGTTTGCGGGCTTTCCACAGTAAGAGTCGCTCGGCTTCGGTGTTGGCTTTGCGCACCTCACGGGCCTGGCTCGCGGTCGCAATCGCTTCGATCCGATCGGCTTCGGACTGAATCCCGGCTGCAAGGCCGTCGACTTCCATGATGAGAACAGCCCCGGCATCGAGGGGGAAGCCAAAATGGAACGCGGCCTCCACGGCTTTCAAGATCGTTTGATCGAGAAGCTCCAACGCGGCGGGAACGATGCCAGCGGCGATAATTTCGGAGATGCAATGCACGGCATCATCGACCGTGTGGAACACGCCCAATAGCGTCCGCACCGATTCGGGGTTACGGGTGAGCCGCACCCAGCTTTTCGTCACGATGCCGAATGTACCTTCGCAACCGACAATCACGCCGGTCAGATCGTACCCCGGTGTGTCCTCGCTTGGCCCGCCGGTGCGGATGATCTCGCCATTGGGCAGGACCATTTCCACGCCGATGACGTGATTGACCGTGACACCGTACTTCAAGGTATGCGGCCCGCCGGAATTCGTGGCGACGTTGCCGCCGAGCGTACACGCCCCCTGACTACTGGGGTCCGGGGCGTAATGATACCCCTGGGATTGGAGATGATTGGTCAACCAGACATTGACGACACCCGCTTCGACGACAGCGTATCGGTCGCGGATGTTGACTTCGAGAATTCGTTTCATCCGTGACAGAGCGATCATCACGCCGCCGCCAACGGGGACGCAGCCACCCGCCAACCCGGTGCCAGCACCACGGGCCATGAAAGGGACGTTCAATTCGTTGCACGCCTTCACGATGGCGGCGACCTGCTCCGTGCTGGTCGGGAAAACCACGACATCCGGGCGGCCCTTATCGACGGTGAAGCCGTCGCATTCGTACACGGCCAGTTCCGCGGTTTCGGTGAGGACGGCATCGGTTCCGACAATCGCCTGCATCCGGGCAATCACGGTCGGCACCTGATCCGCCTGAAAGCGCGGCAAATCCTGCGAGTGATAGAAACTGATAGCGGGGGTGTCAGATTCCGGTGGCATGGCGAACCGCAAGCGAGAGTGCGAAGCGTGATGAGGAAGATTATAGCAAAAAGCCATCGCGGGAGGATGGGGTATCCGTCCCGCGATGGCGATTGTGATGGCGGTGAGCGAAGGCGTTACCGGGATTTCTGGAGTGGTGGCACGGGCGCGGGTTGCAGCGGCGCGGCCCGAACCGGAGCGGGTTGCAGCTGAATTTCGATCTGCGGCTGAGCGGGTAGCGGCGCGGGCAGCGGTTGACGGATTCCCGGTGCCTGTAGGCCGGGGCTGGCAATCGGCTGGTTCACGGATGCGGGGGAAACCAGTTCCGGCGACACCAACACCACGACCGGATCGCGGAACAATTTCAGATATTCCGGGCTGACCTTTTTTCCGTCGCTGGAAGCGATGACCACCGCGCCGCGGGAGAGTTTTTCCACGGTATCCTTGACATCCAGCGTCTTGCCGTCCGCGCTGTACGCCTGGAGGTCTTGGACCTCTTGCAGTTCGACATTCTGCCGGACGACCCGTCTGATCACGCGTTCACTTCTTTGAATTTGGTTCCCGTTCCGCACGGCCGCCTGGACCCTTTGGGTCACGGTGCGTTGCACGGGCACCCGCACTTTGCCATCGGCATCGGGTTTGAGGTGCAGAATCATCGGCGGTGCGCCGACAGCGGCTTCGGGGGTCCGGGGCAGCGGAGCCGATGGGGCCAGTGTGGCCATGGCCAGTGCGAGTGCGGAGAGCATGGGTGCAAATTCCGGTACAGGAAAGGGAACACCGCCGCCATGGCGGTTCGATCAGAACTACGACGATCGAACCGCGGGGCAAGATTGTGAGAAATGGAACAGCGTCCCGCCGCACGCTCGGATCAGCGGAGTTCCGTGGGAAGTTGTCCGCTGTAGCTCGCCCAGAGGGCATCGACCGGGTGTGCGATCCAGAGGCGTGGGTTGATCGCTTTCAGGTGCCGGGTAATCTGCATGAGACAGCCGACGTTGCCGGTAAAGAGCGCTTGTGCGCCGGTGGCCAGGATGTTCGCGGCCTTGCGGTGACCGAGTTGGGCGGCCATTTCGGGCTGGGTCAGGTTGTAGCTTCCCGCCGCTCCGCAACAGAGTTCACTTTCGTTCAACGGAACCAGCTTCATACCGGGAATCTTTTCCAGCAGAGCGCGGGGTTGTTTTTGAATCTGCTGCGCATGACGCAGGTGGCAGGCATCATGGTAGGTCGCGGTGATCGGCAGCGGATGCGTGGGCGGAATCAGCCCCAGATCGTAGAGGAATTCGTTGATGTCCCGCACCTTGGCGTTGAACCGATCCGCGGCTTCCGCTCCGGGGTGTTCGTGCATCATGTGCGAATAATCTTTCAGCATGGCCCCGCAGCCCGCCGCGTTGGTGATAATGGCATCGAGGCTGTTCCAGTCCTCGCGGGTCATCCCGAAGGCGTTGCAGTTTTGGGCGGCGAATGCCTGGGCGGGTTTCTCCTCCGCCGCGTGGTAGTGCAAGGCACCACAACAGACCTGATTGCGCGGAATCCAGACTTCACAGCCGTTCTTCTGGAGGACTTTTGCCGTGGCGTAGTTCGTCTGCGGGTACAACGCATCGGCGACGCAGCCCAGGAACAGGCCGACGCGGGCGCGTTTCGGCCCCTCGGCGGGCAGTATTTCCGGCAGGCTCCCGTAGTGCGGCTGGAGCGCGGGTAGCATCCCATGCATGGACCGCAACGATTGTGGCAGCAGATTCAGCACGCCGGACTTGCGCGCCAGCCAATCAGCTCCGGTCCACTGAGCGAGTCGTGCCGGGGCCAATGCCAACCGGGTCAGCCCACGATAGGGAAAGATGTGAAACAACATCCAACGCTGCAGGGCACTCAAGGCCCGCACGGGTCGCCCCGGTTCGAGTCGGGCCATATGCTCGCGGAACGGCTCGATCAACCGGCCATATTGCACGCCCGATGGGCAAGCCGTCTCACACGCTCGACAATTCAAGCACAGATCGAGGTGATCTTTCGCCGTTTCATCCAAAGGCAGGGTGCCGTCGATGATTTGACGCATCAAATAAATGCGTCCGCGTGGGCTGTCGGCTTCGTTCCCGGTTTCGACGTAAGTGGGGCACGACGCGGTACACAAGCCGCAATGCACGCAATCCAAGATGAGTTCGTAGTCGATCTTCGGTTGAGACGACACGACGGGAAGCGGGGTAGTGTGGGTCATATCGGTTTGTGGCGGGTGCGCCGGTGTTTGCGTTCTCTGCTCTTCCCCCCGGTGCCCGTGTTGGGCTGGGCATGGTGGCGATGGGGGAGAGCGGCGGTTGAGGATCATGATATGAAATGCAAAGGAGAAGTTACCGTCTGTCGCGGAAGGATCAGCGGAGGAAGACACATCCTCCGCCAACCCGGCACGGCGTGATACGATTGGAGGGCTTCATCCTTTCTGGGCCAGTTCGTTCAACACGGCGATTCCGCGATCCAGCGTCTCATCCGTGGTAGCGAAACTGAGGCGGAAATGCGTATCCCGGCGGCTAAAGCTGTTCCCCGGAATAATCAGCAGATTGCGGCGGATCGCCTCGGTGACGAACTCGGTCGCGGTGCCCCACGGTGCCTGCGCATAGAGGTAAAACGCCCCGCCAGGAACCGTGAACGTGAACCGCTCCCGCAAGCCCGCCACGATCCGATCCCGCTTGTTCCGATAATCCGCGACGATGCCGGTGACATCAAAATCCAGAGCCGCCGCCCCGCCGTACTGCAAGACACTCGGCGCACAGACGAACGTAAACTGTTGCAGTTTCGTCATTTCCTCGATGAGCGGTTTGGGTCCATGTGCCCAGCCGAGCCGCCAGCCGGTCATGCCGTAGGTCTTGCCGAACCCTTCAATGACGAGCGTCTGCGGGTTCCACTCGGCCGCGGAGCGGGGCGGGCCGTCGAAGTGGAACGCTTTGTAAATCTCATCCGAAATCAGCAACACGCCCCGTTGCGCACAGAGTTCCGCGATGGCCCGAATGGCCTCCGGGTCGGCAACCACCCCGGTCGGGTTCGACGGGCTGCACAAGAGGACCACTTTCGTGCGTTCCGTCATCGCGGCGGCGATCCGTTCCGGCGTGATGCGGAAGTCCGGGTATGTGTCGACGAAAACCGACTTCCCCCCCGCAAGCGTGACCAGGTGCGGGTACGATACGAAATACGGGTCCGGGATGATGACCTCATCACCAGGGTTGACCGTGGCCAGGATCGCCAGCAGCAACCCGCCACTGGTGCCGCTCGTGACCAGCAAACCGCGTTCCTGACCGGGATAGGCCGTCTGCACGTCGGCCAGCAGGCGATCCCGGAGTTCCGCGGCCCCTTGCGTGACGCTGTACCCGTTCTTTCCACCGTCAATCGCCGCTTTCGCCGCTTCCCGAATCGCCTCGGGCACATCAAAGTGCGGCTGACCGATACTCAGATTGATCGGATCTTTGAGCGACCGCCCCAAATCGAAGACTTTGCGAATGCCAGACACTTCCGTCTGGCGCGAACGTGTTGAAATCCAATCAGCAGGGTTCATGGAATCATTTCCGGGTTTGAAGTTTCCGAGTTTGAAGTCTCAAGAAGCAGAGTTTGAAGATCAGGAGCCGCCGAGTAGACGGGCGACGGGGCGGGTGACTTCCAGATGATCGAGGACAATCACCACCACCACCGTCAACGGAACCGCCAAAAACATTCCGGGCAAGCCCCACAACAAACCCCACACGGATAACGCCGCCAGGATGACTAACGGACTCAGGCCGACCGCCCGGCCCAAAATCATCGGCTCCACCACGGACGCGGAACCAATGTGGCAGGCCAACAACGCCACCGCCACAATCGCCGACCCGATGCCAATATCCAATTGCAGCAGCGCGAAACCCACCGGGAAGGAATACGCGATCACCGAACCGATGTACGGAATGAAATTGCAGACAAACGTCAGCACGACCCACAACAACGCGAACCGGACCCCGCACACCGACAACACCACCCCCACCGGCACCGCCAGCACCAGACTCGAAAGCACTTTCGCCTTCAAATAACTGATAATGGCCGAATTGATGCGGCCAAACATGTGCAGAATCTGCTCCGCCTGTTCAGCGGGATACGCCGCCCGCACCCGGTTCGGAAACCGCCCGGATTCCAACAGCAGAAACAGCAGATACAACCCCGCCGTCAAGGCTTCGAGCAACCCCAGTGCCGCCAAATTCACCAACCACATCACGCTTTGGGTGATCTGCTCCGCGGCCATCTCTTCGGAATTCCGCCCATCCGTCCCGCCCAACGCACCGGGGAGGTAATAATTCACGGTTTCCGTCCCGAGTCGCAGCAAATCCAGAGCGCGGGCTTTGAGAAGCGGTTCTTCCAGCGCAAGAGCCGAGAGACTGCCGTACACCGCCAGGGCCAACCCGGTCAGTACCAATGTGGTCACACCCGCCAACAAGGCGACCGCCACCGCGGAAGGTAACCGTTGCCGCAGGCGATTGTAATACGGCAACCAGACATACGCCAAAAACACCGCCAGCAACAACGGCCGCAGCACCACATCCAACTGACTCAGCAAATACCAACTCCCCGCCAGAATTATGACAACAGAAGCAACGGAACGGAGCGTCGTGGTATCCGCCCAGTGCCGCCGAGGCTGGTTCCACTCCGCCGATGAGATCGGTGATTCCGCGGGAGCCGCCAAATACGCGGACTCCGCGTCTTCACCTGTGGCCGAGTTTATGTGGGGTTCCGACATGGATCACGCCAAAAGGTTCCGAAAAGAATGATGCCGTCAGTTTATCGCAAACGGAGAGAAAAGGGCGCATCCCGCGAGACTCTTTCGCTGGAGCAGGGTTAGACACTGTGTGCAATGCTGCAGCACGCCGCGACAAACCTGGAGAATTTCTCATATATGAAATGAATCATAACGTGTTCGCAACAAATGACTTGAGTGAGCACAACGAAATCACGCACGAAATGGCCCGAATTTTGCTCAAGATCAATACAGTATCTCAGACCCGCCTGATAATCGGCTTCGGCACCCGTAACCGAAGCGATTCTTTTTGCGGCCCAACAGCCGTGATGTGAGTGCGGAACGATATTGGGAATGGCTTTTCTCCCGATCGTTCAGGCCGCGTGGAACCAGAACAAGAACTGGACATGACCTCCACTTGCGAGGTTCGGGCGAGCGTTCCCCATGTCCAACCCTATACGCGCTCACCCTTTCCAAGGGGTGGCTCGTCTATTGGAGTTTGTTGTCATCATGCGTTCGCAATCCGTTTCTCCGGTTTCCCTGGTTGGCATCGTGGTCGCCGTCGGCTTGGGCGTTTTGCTCGCTCACCCTGGCGGCATCCGCGCCGCGGTGCAGGATCTCCGCGAGTATGGCACGCTGCAAGATCGACTCGATTCCAACTCGGAATTCAGCCATTTGCTCCAGGTGCAAGCCACCGCCGTCAACAACCGCATTCAGATCAAGGATGCGATTATTGATGAATTGATTCTGGGCCGCGCGACACTCGCGGAAGCAATCTTGCGATTCAAAGTGCTGAATCACGAAACACCTTCCGCCCTGTCGATCTTGGAAATGCGTTATCCCAACCTGTCCGAAGAAGAACGGGCGGCTCGGAGCGTGCTGGATTTTGTCGCCCTCCGCGAGATGTCCTATCGGGACCGGGATGCCGTGATGGCCCGTCTCCAGGCAGAATACAAACAACATTTTGATCAAAATCACGCCATCGTGCATTGATTCTTCTTTCTCATACTCATGCGCATCAAGCCTGAAACCGTCGCCCAGCAGAAGAAAGATCGCCCCCTCTCGCCCTGCTGACCTTCTCGCCTATGGCCCCAAGCGGGTAAACTTCTTCCATCACCAGTATCACAATCAAGATTCCTTCTCTGTACCGGAGATGGGATAATCTTGTTCCCTCAACCCGGTGACGGAGCGTATCCCCCATGGCCGCCAATAGCCGCGATAGCCGCGAACTGAAAACCACCCTGGCCGCGATTCAAAAAGAATTCGGTGAAGGAGCCATCATGTCCCTGGGGGAGTTTTCCGCCCAGGACATCGAAGGCATTCCCACTGGGTCGCTCGGACTCGATCTTGCCCTGGGTGGCAAAGGCATCCCACGGGGCCGGATCGTGGAGATTTACGGGGCCGAATCCAGTGGCAAAACGACGATTGCCCTCCACTGCATCGCCAATGTGCAGAAGATGGGCGGCGTCGCCGCCTTCATCGACGCGGAACACGCCCTGGACCCCAGTTGGGCCAAGCGGATCGGCGTGGATCTCGAAAGCCTGCTCGTGAGCCAACCGAGTTATGGTGAAGAAGGGCTCCGCATCGCCGAGATGCTCGTCAAATCCAACGCCGTCGATCTCATTGTCATCGACTCCGTCGCGGCTTTGGTGCCGAAGAACGAACTCAACAACGACATCGGCGATTCTTCCGTGGGTCAGCAAGCCCGGCTCATGAGCCAGGCGTTGCGGATGCTCAATCCCACCATCAGCAAGACCCGCACTTGTATCATCTTCATCAATCAGATTCGTCAAAAGATCGGCGTTCTGTACGGCAACCCGGAAACCACCACGGGCGGATTGGCGCTGAAGTTTTATGCCAGTGTCCGGCTCGAAGTCCGCAAGTCGACCATGATTAAGGATGGTGATGAGCCGATCGGCTCCGAGTGCAAGGTGAAAGTGGTCAAGAACAAGATTGCCCCGCCGTTCCGCACCGCCGAGTTCTCTCTGATGCACGATCGCGGCATCGACCTGGAAGAAGATGTGCTGAAAATCGCCGTGGAAGAAGAAGTCGTCACCAAGAGTGGCGCGTTCTTCAGCTACAAGGAACAGCGACTCGGCCAGGGGAAGGAAAATGCCAAAACCTTCCTGCGCGACACGCCGACGATTCGAGACACCATCATCGCGGAGGTGCTGGCCAAGCACGCCGCCACCCGCAATGGGGAAGCTCTCCCCGCCAGTGAGGACGACCCCGCCGAACTCGCCGAAGCCGAAGCCCCTGCCCCCACCACAACAACGAAGAAACGGGGCAAAGCCGCCGCGTCGGAATGATTTTTTACGAAACCTCGGAAACCGGAAACCTCAAACTTGAAACCGAACATGGATGTTCGTTCTCGTCATGCTTTTCTGCTCGGAGCGGCTACGAACTGGCTTGCCTTTGCGGCGACGCTGGGGGTGAGTTTCTTTCTCACGCCGTACCTGATCGGGGAACTCGGCAAACCACGGTACGATGTTTGGTGCATCGTCGAATCCGTGTTGGCGTATTTCACGCTGCTGGACATGGGGATCGCCGCGTGCCTGGTGCGGTCGGTGGCACGACATCACGCCTCAACCGATCGGGAATCGCTGAACCGCATGGCTTCGGCCTGTCTGGCCGTGTTCCTGGCAGCGGGGGTGATCGCGCTGGTTCTTGGTACTCCCATTCTCATGGGGATGGGGGAATCGCTCGAAGCCAAAGCGGGGTCACCCGGAGACGTTCTCCCCTTCATGCTGTTGATGTTGGCCAACCTCGCGGCGACACTTCCTCTGAGCATCTTTCCGAATATCCTGGACGGTCTGGAACGGTTCACCGCCAAAAGTCTAGTCCGCATCGGCATTCTGATTCTGCGCACCATCGGAATCATCCTCGCCATTCAGACGCAAACCGGGTTGCTCCCACTCGCCGTGGTCTACACAATCGCCAATCTGATCGAACATGGATTGATGGCAGGGTTGTGCTATCGCTTCCTGCCGGAGTTGCGGTTCTCCTGGCGGCTCGTGGACCGGGCGACGTTCCGACAGGTGCGCGGCTACAGCACCGATGCGTTTCTGGCGATGCTGGCGGGACGGATCACCGTGCAGACCGGGGCCATTCTCGTCGGGCTGTTCCTGCCTGCCGGTCAGGTGACGTTCTTCGCCACGGCGGCCCGGCTTGTGGAATACGCCAAGACCCTGCTGCGGACGATCACCGCCACCCTGACACCCGGCGTGAGTGCGATGGAAGCCCGTGGCGACTTTCACGGCATCGCCCGGCTCGTGCTGACGGCCACGCGGTGGGTCTTGTACATCGTGCTGCCGGTGAACCTCGGATTGTGGTTATTTGGTCGACCATTCCTGCATCGTTGGGTCGGATCCGAGTTTGTGGATGCAAGTTTCCCCGCCGCCGCGATTCTGGCCGCGACGCTCACGCTGGGGGTGGCGCAATCCGTGACGGCCCGCGTCCTGTACGGCATGGGGCGTTTGCGGTTGTTCGCCCGGATGGCATTGCTGGAATCCGCGTTGAATCTCGGTTTGACATTGTTGCTCATTCGACCGTTTGGCGTGGAAGGCGTCGCCGTGGCGGTTGCGGTGCCGAACGTGTTGTTCTGCCTGTTCGTGATCGGCTTCACCCTGCTGACGCTGGGGATTCCCCTCCGGGCGTATCTGCGAAGGAGTTGGTTGCAACCGTTGTTGGCGAACACGTTGCCGTTGGCGATCTGGTTGGCATTGGGGGAACCCGCTCCGACTTGGCCAACGATCGCGGTGGGGATCATCGCGGGGTTGGTGCCTTACGGTGTGCTGGTGGGAGGAATGGAGTTTCGACAAAAGATTCTGGAGAAGGCGCGGATCATTGGCCGAGCTGTTCCGCGACGATGGCTTGCAGTTCTGCGGCTGAAACATCGCGGATGAGGAAGACTTTGTTCCGGTTCGTGGCCCCGGACAGTAACTCGATTTGCGAACGGCGAACCCCGAGCCAGTCGCGGAGCAATTCCACAAGGGCCGCGTTGGCGCGACCCTCTTCCGGCGGCGCGGTGACCGCGAGCTTCAGGGAACCCGCTTGTACGCCCATCACCGCGTTTTTCTTCGCACCAGGTTGTGCCCGGACGGCGAGTGTGGCCCCATCGGTATGCGATACGATCATGCGGCCACCGGGGTTGCGGGGGTGATGCCGCAGATGTCGAGGAGAATGCCGTAAATCTGGTCCGGGTCGGAGATGAGCCGATCGGTTCTCTCCAAATCCAGGGCGGCGGCGCTGAGGCGGAGGAAACGCCAGCGTTCTCCATCGGAAACGACACCGAAAATCGTATCGATGTCGGGGTTCCGCGCACGGTTGAAGCGTTGTGCAGCCACCATCGCGGCCGCACACTGACCCAACCCACCGACAATATCTTCGTTTTTTGCTTCGACAATCATCAACACCGGGCTCGTGACAATCGGAGCTTGTGGCGGCTTTCCGAGAATGAAATCACAGATCCCCGTCAACCCCGCCGCGTCGTCCACATCGAATCGCGCGGCGGGGAACAGAGCCACGCGATCTTCTCCGGCGAGATAGACTTCACCGATCAGCGGGGCAATCAGGTAGTGCGCGCGCCCGGCTTCGCTCGTGGCCAAGTCCGCGAAGGCCCGCAAACGGAGCCGCACGGGCGCTGCGACCGGAACGGGTTTCACTTGGGGAAACAGATTCCGAACCGAACCGAGTACAAGCCCGAAATCGGCAATCGCTTTCTGCAACGTGAACTGGTTGTACACCGTCGCTGGCTCCTGTGGGGTCACTCACCCGTGAGTTCGTCGAATAGTGTGGTGCCCAGGCGGATGATCGTGGCCCCTTCCGCAATGGCAACTGCGTAATCGTTGCTCATTCCCATCGACAAGGTGGGAAGCGGCCAGCCGGTGTGGTCCCGCAGTCGGTCCCGTAGGGTGCGGAGTTCCGCGAACACGGGACGGCACCGTTCGGGGTTCTCGTGGAATGGGGCCATCGTCATCAGTCCTTCGACACGGATACCGGAATCCGCGCGGATGCGGTCGCCCAGAGCCAGCAGTTCCTCGGGTGCGATTCCGCCCTTGGCCGTTTCCCGGCTACAGTTCACCTCCAACAAGAGCGGCACCGGCTCCCCCGTAGGCGGCCCCATGCCCCAAGGCTATCCAGCAGACGGGGGCTGTCCGCCGAGTGCAGCAGGGTCAGAAGCGGCAGCGTGCGTTCGAGCTTGTTCCGCTGGAGGTGCCCGGTCAGGTGCCAGCGGATGCCGGGAATCGCTTCGGCTTTACGCCACAGTTCCTGCGGTCGGCTCTCGCCGAGGTCACGCACGCCGAGCGCCGCAATGCTGGCCGCGACACGGGGGGACACCGTTTTCGTCACAGCCAGCAGCGTCACACTTCGCGGATCACGCCCGGCACGCTGGCACGCGGCCTGGATCCGTTCTTGCACCGCGGTCAGGCGATCGCTCAATCGTTGGGATAGTTCCGCGTCGGTCATGGGTTTCCGTCGAGGTTCAACCAGGGGGCCAAGTAAAATCCCGTCCGCCGAGGAGGTGCAGGTGCAAGTGGGGCACGGTCTGACCGGCGCTTTCCTCGCAGTTGATGACGAGTCGATAACCGGCTTGCAGGCCAAGCTCTTGCGCCAGCTTGACCGCGACAACGTGGAGATGACCGATCAACGGGGCATCTTCTTCCAGAATGTCCGCGTGAGTCCGAATCACTTTCTTGGGAATAATCAGCACATGCACGGGCGCGACGGGGTTAATGTCGTGGAACGCCAGGCACTGCTCATCTTCGTAGACGATCCGGGCGGGAATCTCCTTGTTGATGATTTTCAAGAAGATGTTTTGCGTCATCATGGCCATGAGAATCCCTGGGCGGGTGTCATCGTATTGGTCGAGAGGGTTCCTGGGGATTACGATAGCCATCTTTCCGGGGAAGCGAAAGGGTTACCGATGCCGTGGATAGTCGGAATCGACGAAGCCGGTTATGGACCGAACCTCGGGCCGTTGGTGCAGGCGGCCGTGAGTGTGTTCTTGCCGGATCACGACACGGCCGGATGGGCGACCCTGCAACCGTGCTTGCGCCGGGCGGCGGAGAAAGACGATGGCCGTCTGTGCGTGGATGACTCCAAGAAAGTGTATGCGCGATCGGGTGGCTTTGCCCGGCTCGAACGGGGTGTCTTCCTCGGGCTCGGCTTGCCCACGGGCGCGCTGAGCGGCCTGCTGAGTCAGGTGTGCCATACCGAAGTGCTGACGGAACTGCGTGGGGAAGTCTGGTTTGACGGCAACGACCCGCTGCCCGTACAGTGCCCACCGGAACCCGCGTGGACCCTGGTGGAAGGAGTCCGCATCGGCTCCATCGCGGCAAACCTGGTGCCCGCTCCGCAGTTCAACAAGATTCTGGCTGGCTCCGGGTCCAAAGGAACCATCCTCGCCGCGGGATTGGTGGGGCTGCTGCAAACGGTGACATCCGCACTGCCCACCGGGGAGCCGATCCTGGCCCTCTGCGACAAGCAGGGAGGAAGACATTATTACGCACCCTTGTTACAATCCGCGTTCCCTGGCGGTTGGATCGTAACGGAATGCGAAACCCCGGCGGAAAGTCGCTACCGCGTTGAGGGGCTGGACCGCTCCGTGACGGTTCTGTTCCGACCGCGTGCGGATGCGGACGGTGTTTCCGTGGCCTGGGCTTCGATGTTGGCGAAGTACCTCCGGGAAGTGTGTATGCGGCAATTCAACCGCTACTGGCAAACCCACTTACCGGACTTGAAACCGACCGCGGGCTACCCCGTGGACGCGAAACGGTTCTTCGCCGCGATTCAGCCGGTGATGGAAAAACTTAGCATTCCACACGAATCGGTCTGGCGTTTGAAGTGAGGCCAAGCCATGCACCCCGCGTTCGCCCAAAGCGATCATCGCCCTTGGCCGCTACCACGCGGTCGCTGGTTCATGCGGCAAAGCTGGCAGGATCTGCTGTTCGCCCACTGGCCGATTCCCACGGCGGACCTGCGGCGGTTCGTCCCGGATGGCCTGCAACTGCAAGAGTACGATGGCACATCCTGGATCAGCGTGGTGCCGTTCCGCATGTCCGGGGTGACGGCACGATGGCTGCCCGCCATTCCGGGGTTGTCCGCGTTCCCGGAGTTGAATGTCCGCCTGTATGTGGAACGGGATGGCAAACCGGGCGTGTGGTTTCTGAGCCTGGATGCTACGAATCCGCTGGCGGTTTGGGTGGCGCGACGGTGGTTCCACTTGCCGTATCAACATGCAACTATGCGATTGCAGGAAGATGCAAACGGAATCACATTCGACTCACGCCGCAAATGGAGCGTGCATCCCGCGTCGTTCCACGCATGGTATCGCCCCACGGCGGCCCCCGTGCTGGTGCCACCGGGTACTCTCGATGCCTTTTTGACGGAACGCTATTGCCTGTACGCGCAGTCGCCGCGGGGCACACTGTATCGCTGCGAGATTCACCATCTCCCGTGGCCGATCCAGTCGGCAGAAGCCGAGCTGGATGCCACCGCGCTGCTGGCTTCGCACGGTTTGACCGTCTCCGGGCCGCCCCGGTTGCAGTTCGTCCGCCGGTTGGATGTGGTCGTCTGGCCGCTGGAGCGGATCGACGGGTAAAAATCGACGATGACCCACACACTGGAGCAAATGACAACCCAATGTGGGTTTGCGTCGCCGAATCTACTTCCCCGCGGTGAAGACGCCGCGTTGCCGTTCCTCGATCTGGCGGAGTCGCTCGCGGCTCTGGTCCCGTTGATCGAGCCAGGATTGCAGTTGCGAAGCCGTTACAACGGACTTGATCCGCGATTCGGAACGGCCTGGGGCACGCAACCGTTTCTCCGTATGGGGCCGGGCTTCCGACCGACTGGCGACATCGACCCATACCGGCGGCGCGGGGGGTTCCGCCGGTGCCGGGTTGCGGTCGTACACCGCGACGAAAAATTCGACCCGGTCGCCGATGGCCAGATCGGTTTCCATCCCCTCCGCGTCACGCTTCTTCAGTGAGGACGTTTGGAAGTTGAACCGTCCACCCGCCACGAGGCCGGGCGGGTCGTTCTCCGGGTCGGTTGGCGGCAGCCGGTAAAATTCCACTTGTCCGAAGACCCCGGATCGTTCAAACACTCCGAGTTCCGGCAAAAACGGCCCCAGCTTGGCGATGTCCGCCACCGTGGGAGTCAACGGTAGCGGGGTCCACGGCCCCTCATTTACTCGGTAGACGATGTACGCTCGGCTCAGCCCCAATGGCGAGCGGGCTCGGTAGCCGATCTGCACCCGGCCCCCGAGCGCCAGCGGCATTCCGTTGACTTCAAAGTCATCCGGCGGGCCGGGGTCTTGAGGGTCTTTTAACACTTCGGGCAGCAGTTCCACTCGCGGCGGCTCGTCAGGAGCCAGGGTGATGCCCCGGCGCGGCGGGTTCAAAGCTCCGAATCCATGTTCATCCCAGACTTCGACTCGGTAGGCGGATGGCCGTTGCGGTATCTCAAAGATCGTGCTGATGGCGGTTCCATTTTCCGCAATCGTCATCGGCTGACGACGGCTTTCCCGTTCCACACCGGCGGCATCCCGGCTCAGCAGCACGACTTCGGCCCGCGCAATGGGTTTGGACACCTGCGCGGTGATCCGCACGGAAGAATCCACGAAGGCAAACACTTCCCCCTGAGGTTGGAACCGTTCGTAACGCCGCACCCCGGCGGGATCAACGTAGGCAGGCAGCCGCACCCAGGCCGCCAGCTCGCCAAGCGAAGGACGCGGGACAAACTGGATTCGCAACGGATGATGTGTACGGCCATCGGCCACCCGACCCACCACGGTAAACGCCGTCGAGGCGGGGGGGAGCTTCACCGTGAAAATCGCTCGGCCATCCTCGGCACGCCCTTGAAAACGCAGCGGGTACGATTCCGCCGGTTGATCATCCGGGTAGACACTCGCCCGGCCCGGAGTGTCTTCCTGCACGCGGCCAGAAACGAGGAACCGCAACTCCACCGCATCGCCGCTGGGCCACAAGGTCGCGGTGTCATGGTCGATCTGAACCGAACGCGGAATCGCCACATCGAGGAGCAGTTGCCGAGAGAGCAACGCGGTCACGAGTCCCGGCCGAAACGCGACAAACGCCGACAGGATCACGAACAGCGGAATCAACACGCCGAGCGCCCATTCCAGGCGGGAGCGGTCGATGAGTTGCCCAAAATCGCGCTGGGCGGTCAACGACTCCGCTTCTCGTGTCACCGCCGCGATCAACACGGGGGACATCCCCTCGGTGCGGGCCGTGGGGCGATTGAGTTGCACCGCCGTCACGAGCCGGTGGCCCAGTTCCGGGAACGCCTCCTCCGCACGCGCCGCCAGGGAGTCCAACGACGGCACCCGCAGACGAAAAATCAGGCTGTAGGCACACACGCTGTACGCGATCGCCTGCCCGACGGTGAGCAGCACCCGGAGGCTCCACGGCGTTTCGACGTAACGGTCGATGAACCAATCAATCAGACAGGCGACAGTCAGACCGAGCAGCACCAGTAGCGACCAGCGGGCGAACCCCCACGCCGCCCGGAACAGCCATTCTCGACGCTGCCAGACATGCAGTTTGTGAAGCAGTGTGTGCATGACCCTGTCCGCCCCCCATCCTCGATCGAGCCGGGTTTAACTCAACGCATTCAGTTTCCGCAGGAACCACTCGGCGGAGAACAGGCCGATCACCCAGAACAGCATCCAGCGGTTCCACAATAACAGTTCTTCGCGTCGGGAGTACGGCGAGAACTGCGGCACCAGCGAACCGGGCAACGTGTGCAGATCTTCTTCCCGATAAAATTTCCCGCCGGAGTTTTTAGCCAGCGTCCGCAACGCTTCTTCCGCCATGCTGCCGGGGGCCATCTCATGATCGGGCGGCAATGTGACTCGGTATTCCAGCGAGGCGGGATCACTGCCGTTCTCGACCCGCAGCACATACCGACCCAGAGCGTTGAACGGCAGGGTGGCCACATACTCTCCCGGCTGCCCCGGAACCGCTTTCAGTTCCACCGGAGCAGAGCGGTCTTTATCCCCCGGCGCGACATCCAGACGTTCGAGCCGGGCATCCATCCGTTCCGTGGTCAAAGGCTGCATCGACGGCGTGAACAATCGTGCGTACACTTGCCCGGTCTTGCCGAGCAGGGGGTCTGTGGTATCCAGGGAGAGTTGCGTCAACTTGGTGCCCAGCGTTCGCGGAACCCCCGTGATGTAGACAACCTGAGTCCAGAAACGGCCAAAATACTTTTCCGCCTCGTTGAACCGCCACCGCCAGGTTTCGTCGCAGCCCAAATACAGGACGTACCCTTTCCCGTAGTAGTGCGAAGCCAGCAGCGGCATCGGTTTCTCATCGACCGTGCGGGCCGTGGGGTGAACCAGATACGCCTCCGCCGCCGGTTTCAGTTTCGTCACCGGGTACGACCAGAACATTTCGGGCAGCGTCTCCCAGATGCGGGCGCTTTCCGTGGGGTTGTCGTCCAGGCTGAGAACCGGGTTCCGCTTTCCGGCGGGGGTCAGCACTGGGCGAAAGCTCGCGGCAGACCGGCCCGCATCCACGGCAAACGTCGCCGCGGGGTACTCGATGGGCAGCACCTCGGCCAACGGCGTGCCCAACCAGGACGATGGCCCATGATTCCGCCCCGCCAGCACGATCAGACCGCCGCCTTCCGCCACGAAATCGCGGACGAATTCTTGTTGTTCCAATTGCAGTGCCGTGGCCGGGATGTCGCCCAGAATGAGCAGATCGTAAGCAAAAAGTTCTTCCCGCCGGGTCGGAAACTCGGCGAGGAACGGTTCCCCGGCCTGCATGGCTTTGGGATCCCCTTCCGTCAAAAAGAACCGAGCTTCCATACGACGATCGCGGAGTAACGCTCGCTGGAGGAATTTGAAGTCCCAGCGTGGTGCCGAATCGACAACTAAGGTTTTGATCTTGCGGTCAATCACCCGCACGGATTTTGCCAAGGTGTCCGTCACGGAATCGGGACCGGACACAATCGTCACGGTGGTGGTGAGTTCCTGCTTGCCGATCTCCGCATCGCGGGGGGTGGGTACGAAACTCAGCGTCTCACGCAGATCTTCGCCTTCTCGCACGGGAACTTTCTTCCGCGCCACCTCGATGCCGTTGAGTTTCGCGGTGAGAATCACTTGCCCTTCGGTGAAGCCACGAACCCGGTAGCGGATCGGAATGGCGGCGGTGTCCTCAACGAACAGGGTGGCATTCACCGCCACATCCCGGAGTTGCAGTTGGCCGAAGGCGGAACTCCCGACACCATAAATGTGCAGCGGCACGCCCCGCCGCAGACAAACCCGGCTCAGATCATCCCAGCTGCGTTCGCTGGCATTGTCGCGGCCATCGGTGAGGAGAACGATTGCGGCGGGCAAGTCCGTACTGTCGCGGTTCAGCAGGTCGAAGACGGAATCGGCCAGGGCGGTTGTCGGTTCCTGCCCCTGCAACGCCGCGATCCAGTCGGTGGAACGGCCATCCCGGCCCACACGCCGCCGCCCAAATGAGGAGGGTTGCACGGGGCCGATGGCCCGCAGTTGATCGAGCAGTTGCAGTTGCGGGTTCCGCAGCACGGCTTGGGCCAGTTCGAGCCGTGAGGGCGGTTGCTCCGGCAGTCGGGGCAAATCGCCCGCGGATGGATGCTCGGGAACGCGGGCGGTCGGGTCGATCAACCCCAGTGCGATGCCCGCTCGGAACTGATCCAAAAAGTTGGGGCGTGGGTCGCGGTTGGTCATGCTCTGGCTATCGTCCACCAGGACGGCGACGGCACGGGGGCGATCCTGCTTCGATTCGGTCACGATGGTCGGCCGCAGAGCCAGGAACAGGATACTGGCGAGCAACAGCACCCGCACCACCGCCAGAATCCCGCGCCGCCACAAGGGCACCGCCACCGATTCCCGCCAGTACAACGCGCAAACCCCCACCGCCGCCAGAAGGCCGAGGATCAAGGCGAGCGCGGGTGGGAACCAACCCCGATACGCCAAAGCCGCGAAACAAACCCAGTCGCATTGCATGGCATTCATCCTGTCTGCGATTTACCAGGCTCGACCGCACATCCAAGCCCATCCCGATTCGCCCACGGCCACGACAAACAAACCTAGCAATAGCCAGATCGTCCATTCACGTCGGCTTCGCAGCGTTGCCCACTCCGAAGAAGTGCCGTCCCCGGCCAGAACCAGCACGGGTTCAAACCCGAGCAACGACTCCACGTCGGGTGCCGTGTACACATCCAGGTTATCCGTCTCCGCCAAATCAGGGGCGACGGCCAATCGAGGCGATTCCGGCAGCGGCTGACCCAGTGCCTCGATGCGATAGACCCCAGCCAAAAGCGTTTCGGGCACCGTCACGGTTGGTTTCGTCTCCGCATCTCCGGGGTGAACGGTCGTGATCTTCTCACGCCGATCGTTGGGCAGGATCAGTTCATATCCAGCGGGGTCGAGCGTCGTGGGCCGCCAAGTGAGGGGCCGTCCGGCGATCTGGTTGGCCCCCACGGCGGCCTGCCCGGTCAGGTGCGACAGGGTGAACTGCACGAACGACAGATACGATCCCGCTTTCGCGGGCCAGTTCCCCCAGGTGGCATCCAGAGGCGAGGTGATGAACACCACTTCACCTTCACCGATCGTCTGAGCGGTCAGCCACGGCTTGCCGTTCGCCAACCGCATCAGTACCCGGTTTCGGGGCTTCGGGGCATCCGCAGCGGCAGTTTCTCCCTTCGGGGCATCCGCAGCGGCAGTTTCTTCCTGGGGGGTTTTTGGTGTGTCTTCCTGTAAATCGAGGAAGCGGAAAAGTTCCACATCTGCCGTGACCGTGCTGTACGGTTCTTCCCGGAACAAACTGATGAAGCCGGGCGATTCCGTGGTGTCTGGCGCGGGCCGGAACGGTTTGTCGGGTGTCGTGGAGACGATTCCGGCGATCGGGAACGGGAGGATGCCCACCCCCGTTGAGCCGAGGATTGCATTGTACCGTTTCGGTATCACATGGTCGCCCGCCCCGATGATGAGCCCGCCACCCTGTTGCACGAACGTGGGGAGCTTGGCCACGAAGTCCGGCGACAACCCCGGAATCCCTGGGCGATCCTGACTCGACGCGGCCACATTGCACAGGACGCAGAGATCATTCACGCCGAGCAGCCCTGGCCCGGCTTCTTCCGGCGGAACCACCGTGACACGCACGAAGTACTCATCCACGGCCGAAGCCGCCACGGGCAAGAGGGCATTCCGCAGGAAGTGACTGCCGGATTCCTTCGGATCGCGGGGGTCGGGCGCACCATCGACGATGAGAACCCGGAGTCGATCCCGCACGGGAATGATGCGATCAAGCCGATTGTCGCCGGGCAGGTCATCGCGGTTGACCGTTGCGGTCAGGAGCCGTGGCCCGGCCAGATCGAGCTTGGCCGTCAACGTCACCGGGTAGCTTTGCCCACCGGGGATCTCCGCAATCGTCGCGGATTCCTTTTCCCGCGCGCGGCCATCGACATCGAGCGTAACCGTCAAATCGCGGACAGGTTTCGAGCCGGTATTCCGCAAAAGCACTGTCACCGGCAGGCGGGTTTTGCTGTGCGGAATGCCGCCGGGATAGGTGATGTCGGCAATGGAGACATTCTGCACGGGCCGTTCCGGGTTGCCGCAACGGACGATGATGAAGCTCGCGCGGGCTTGAATTTCCGCCGCTTTCGCCTTCACCGCCCCGGCTTGTCGTTCCCAACCGGATTTTTGCAAGTCCGTGAAGAGGTAGACTTCCTTGTTCGTGCCGGTGCCGCGATCCAGGGCGTTGTACGCCTCATCGAGTCCCGGCAGCACATCACCCGCCAGACTGGTCAGGGTCAGCGCTTGAATGAGGTTCCGGGCCTCGTCGAGGTTGCTGGGGGTGCGGGGTCCGATGTCCGCGGCCCGGTCGGCATTCGTGATAATCTGCACCGTCGAGTTCCCCGGCAAATGGTCGAGGATGCCGAGAGCCGCTTCCTGGGCGCGCTCCCAGCGGGTTTTCTCGCCGTCTTGTGCGCCCATGCTGTACGAGGTATCGAACACGAACACCGCATCGACGCTCTCACCGCGACCATCGCCCAGCAAGGCACACGACGGACGAGCCATCGCCAGGGCCAAGAGCAACAGACACAGGCAGCGTAACACCAAGAGAATCCATTCTTGAAATTGCAATCGTCGGCTCGTTTGCTCGATGGACTGCTTCAGGAACCGCATCGCGGCCCAGGGCAGCGGGCGATAGCGGGCCTTGTAGAAGAAGTGCAACGCAATCGGCACCGACACCGCCGCGCCGCCGAGTAACATCAATGGTGCGAGGAAACCCATGAAGGAACCACCTTGATTTCCAGAGCTTACATCTTCTACCGGGTGATCCGATCGCCGTGATCCGATCGTGTCGAACGGAGGGGGTTTATCGCCCGGTCATTTGCAGTCGCCGTACCAGATACGCCCCCAGAGCCGCGGTCATGGGGCGATCGGTCGACATGCGGAAGTATTCGATTCGACTCCCATCGCAACCGCGTTCCAAGTCTTTTAAGAACGCCTGCATCGCTCGTAGGTACGCGGGACGCAGCAGGTGCGGTCGGGTCATGAGTTGTTCTTCCCCTTCCAGGTCGATGAAGCGGATGTTGCCATCGAGGGGGAATTCGACTTCATCACGATGGACGATGTGGAACAGAATCACTTCGTGGCCGCGAAACCGGATGTGCCGCAAACCCTTCAAGAGCGGTTCCAAATCATCAAAGCAATCGGAAATTAAGAAGACCAACCCACGACGGGACACCTGATCGGCGAACTGTTCGAGCAATGACCCCATGCCGGTTTTCTCGGCCGGTTGCAGGGCTTCGAGTTCGCGGCAGATCGTTTGAACGTGCCCCATCTGGCTACTGGCGGGTAGTTCGGTGCGGAACTGTTGGTCGAACACCCGCAGAGCCACGCTGTCTCGCTGCTTGACGATCAGATACGACAGCGATGCCGCGAGCAGCTTGGCGTAGGCGAGTTTGTTCTGCGTGCCATCGCCGTAGCGCATCGAGTTGCTGCCATCGACCAGCAGATGGCCGATGAAATTCGTCTCCTGTTCGTACTGTTTGATCGTGTAGCGTTCGGTGCGACCGTACCCCTTCCAGTCGATGTGGCGAATGTCATCCCCCGGAACGTACTCCCGGTGCTGGACGAACTCGACCGAGAAGCCGCGAAACGGCGACCGATGATCGCCGACCCGCAACCCTTCCACGACTTGCCGAGCCGCCAAGCCCAGCGATTCCGCCCGTGCCAGCACATCCGGTTGCAGAAGAGAAAGCATAACAGTTCCGAGTTCACAGTTCCGAGTTCACAGTTCACAGTTCCGAGGGTGGGGTGATCAGGCGGTTTTCGCGGCGGTGCGGATCAGTTGGCGAACGACTTCTTCCACGGTGACCCCTTCACTTTGAGCGGCGAAGTTCAACAGCAATCGGTGTCGGAGAATCGGCATCGCCACGGCGACGACATCATCCCCGGCGACATGGTTACTGCCCCGCAGGACGGCGTTCGCCTTGGCGGCGAGGATCAGATTCATGCTCGCACGCGGCCCCGCCCCCCAGGTCAGCCAGCGACTCGCAAACTCGGCGGCTTCCGGGGTGCCAGGACGAGAAAGGCGCGTAATCCGCTTGGCGAACGCGAACACTTTGTCCGACACCGGCACCCGGCGCACCACACCTTGCAGCGTGATAATGTCCTCCGCGTTCAGCACCGGGGAAATCTGGGTTTTCACATCAGAAGTGCCGATCCGCATGATCTGTTCTTCCTCGGCATCGGTCGGGTAATCGACCTTGATGAGGAACAAAAACCGATCGAGCTGGGCTTCCGGGAGTGGGTAGGTGCCTTCCTGCTCGATCGGGTTTTGCGTCGCTAACACGAAGAACGGATTCCGCATCGCATGATCTTCGCCGCCGACGGAGCATTTCCGTTCTTGCATCGCTTCGAGCAACGCGGCCTGAGTCTTCGGCGGGGTGCGGTTGATCTCATCGGCCAGAACGATGTTGGCGAAGATCGGACCCGAAAGGAATTTGAACATCCGTTGGCGGGTCGCGGGGTCGTCCTGAATCACTTCGGAGCCGGTGATGTCCGAGGGCATCAGGTCTGGCGTGAACTGAATCCGTTTGAAGGATAAATCTAGCGACTGCGCGAGTGTGCTGACCATCAGCGTTTTCGCCAGCCCCGGCACGCCCATGAGCAGGGCATGGCTGCGGCAGAAGATCGCCATGAGTAACTCATCGACTACTTGTTCTTGGCCGATGATGACCTTGCCAATCTCGCGGCGGAGTCGGGTGTGCGCATCGCGGAGTTTTTCGATCAGTTCCACGTCATGGGCTTCGGGTGCGGTCGCGGACATCGGCAAGCCTCGGCTCAGCGGAAAGGGCGGGAATGATGGTTGATGCTAACAAGCGGGAAATGCACTGTCGCGGGAAAAATCCCGAGGCAGCCCCGGTGAATCGGCCCTCCACCGGGGCGTGATCGACTCTACTTCAGATGCTTGGCCAGGAAGGTGAGAGCTTTCTGGCGGTTCGCCTCACTGAAGAAATCCTTGCCGCCGTGGCCCGCGCCGGGGACGACGACCAGTTCACATTCCACGCCCGCTTTTTTCATTGCCTTGGCGAAGATTTCGCTTTGAGCCAGCGGGACGAGCGGGTCTTTGTCGCCGTGGAAAATCAGCGTCGGGGCATCATCCGGGGTGACGTGGTACAGCGGGCTGGCGAGCTTGGCCAGTTCCGGCTTCTCCGCGAGGGTGCCGCCGAGTAGCTTGGGAATAAGACCTTTCGGATTCGTGGTTGCCTCTGTCATCGAACTCAACTCCGTTGGTCCGAACCAGTCGATGACGGCCTGAACGCGTGCATCGCCTGGGGTTCCTTCTTTCCCATCCAGTTCTTTGATGTCCGAGCCGGTGCCGAGAACCGCGACGAGATGGCCGCCCGCGGAGGCACCCCACACGCCGATATGTTGCGGGTCGATGTTGTACTTCTTGGCGTTGGCCCGCAGGAACCGAATGGCGTTCCGCACATCCGCGGCCTGCGCGGGATAGATCGCGTGCTGGCTGAACCGATACCCGATGGACGCGACGGCGTACCCTTCGGGCAGCAGCAGTTGCGCGGGGCGTTGGTCATTCTTCGAGCCCGCCGCCCAGCCGCCGCCGTGAATCCAGACCACTAACGGTTGCGGTTTCTCGGACGGCATTCGGTAGAGGTCGATCTTTTGCTTTTCGTGTTGCCCATAGGCAATGTCTTTGTCGACGATGGCCCCTTTCGGCAACGATTGGGCCAGACTCACCGTGGCGGTCAGCAGCATGGCCACCGCGCCCAGACGAAACCGAGGCATAAAGCAACTCCCACTGGAAGAGAATCCCCCGGCAGACCCGCCACCGGGGGCACGAGCCGAAACACGACGAATTACCGTTTCGTGAACACAGCCGCCTTGCGGTCGCCCCGTGAGAGTAGATACGCCATCAGGTCGAGGACTTCCTCTTCGTGCAGCGTGTCCAGCAACCCGGTCGGCATCATCGACAGTTTGGAAGGCTTCATCGTGTCGATGTTGTTCCGTTTCACGCTCACCTGGCCGTTCGGGTTGAGCATGTCCGTGTTCACATGCAGGACATCACCGTGCAGATTGACGATTCGACCAACGATCTTCTTGCCGTCGAGCGTGTCGATTTCGATGGCGGCGTACTGGTCCGAGACTTCCTTACTGGGGTTGAGGATGGATTCGAGCAGGTCACGTTGGGAGAAGCGGCCGGCCACGCCGGTCAGGTCCGGGCCAGCGGAGCCGCCTTCCAGGTCGAAGCGGTGGCAGGCGAAGCAGTTGGCCGCGCCGAACAGTTTGCGGCCCCGGTCGAAGTCTCGGCCACCCTGGGCGAGTTTTTTTTCCAGTAGCGGAGCCAGTTCTTCCATCGTCCACTTCTTCACGAATGGCCGGGGTGTCGGTGTGAACACGGCCACCGTAGCGGGTTTCGCGTTCAGGATGGGTTGCAGTGCCGCCTTCTCTTCGGGGGTCAGTGTGGCTACGGCATCGTTCTTAATCATGGTGA
>JAIXLE010000096.1 GCA_026931725.1 Bacteroidales bacterium | reverse complement strand
ACCACATTCCAGTTGGCATCCTGCAATGCCCATAATCGCTCATCCAACACACCTGGCGTCACTGTTGCTCGATCGCGCAATATCAAATCATCCACATATCGTAGACCCCACGCATGCTGTATCTTAACTTCTCCGCTAACTCGTTCTTCTAGCACCTGCCACATGTCGGAGTAATAGAGATGGGTTGCGATGCCATCGATGGCGTTGGTAATTCGGCGATTCATCCCATCATAGCTATATGTCTGCAATATTACACTTTCAGAATCCTTTACTGCTACTAACCGATTCCAAGCATCATACACGAATACCTTACCTGTATCATCACTCAGCATGTTACCGTTACGGTCATACGCGGGTGTCTCCCAATTCGCTCCCACTGTTCGGGCTATCTCCGTGATCTCATTCACGCGGTTATGCTGCCGCTGCTGATCCAAAGTCTTCGATGTATCCACTGGATCGAATTGCGTGAAATTCTTCCAGTTACCTGTTGCGTCAAACTGCCATGATTGCTGCAATCCTGGCGATTCAATTGCAGTATTATCATCAACTAACAACCCACGATGGAACTTCTTCAACTGATTTAGCCCATCATAGACATAAAGCTCATCGAAGTTTTTACCATAACTCCGGGCCACCTCATCCCGGCGATAGGTCCGGTTGCTGCTGCGATCATAACCATATTGTAGATGTACCAGCGTATCTGCATCACTCGATGCACTGGAACTACTGGACGAACTGTTCGCACTATATTTCGTCCACAGCAAGTCGATAATGCGTCCAAAGCGGTCGAAGCCGATGTACGGATTCGAGCCGTTACCTCGTGCGTAGTTCAACTGGACTTGCGGCGGCAGGTAATCGGTAGCGACGAATGTGCTCAAACCCAAATAGCTGTACTGGCACACATCCACATCATCCCGCATAATGTGTGAATACGTGATAACTTATCCGATGCTGTGTCATCGTAAAGATAGCCGAGCGCACGACCGTTAGGATACATCATGCTCACTGGTCGGATCGTGTTCATGCTGCCATCGGCATAACCATAACCAATCTTCGGCGTCGTGCCCGTGCTCACAGCGCCCGTGTGCTCCTGATATTGCTCCGCGAGTTGCATGAAAGCATTATACCCGTTCTGCACCTGGTTCACCACTGTCGTGCCGACCGCATTGCTGTAACTAGTGATCGTCTCCACCATGCCGCGAACGTCATAGGCTTGTCCGATCCGCCGCACGGCACCATCCACGCCCTCTGCCAGTGTCGTCACACTGTCGCCCACGGGACGGCCCAACAGATCGTACTCGTATGCATGCTCCGAACCGTTCCGGTCGGTCATCCGCGTCCGCTGGCCCTGGCGGTTGTAGGCGTAGCTCACGCGGTCGGTTGAATCGGATGCCTCGGCATAGACCTCGGCCCGCAACAGGTCGTTCGACGTCAAGTCAGAATCAGCCAGGGTCACGCCATATTCGTAGCGCGTCACCTGGTCGCCGGTGGTGGAATTCTTCGCCACCAACGCCGTGAATTGGCCCAACTGGTAACGCATCTCCGTGACCACGTTCTGTTCCGCCCCGGGACAGAAACACCCTTCGCCCACCACATAATTCTGGATCGTTCGCACAGTACGTCCCGCGACGTCGGCAACGGTGCGATTCACCTGCCCAGCCGGATCGACCGTCTCGAAGGCCTCGCCACACGCATTGTACCGCACCCGACTGACCAACACCGTGTCCGAAGATTCCGGCGGACTCATGGGCCGTGCTGGCGGCCCCGCGTTGTCGTTGGTGCCGTAGTCGGCGCTGGCCACCTGACGACCAACACCATCGTACCACAGAGCCACATAACTGTCGCGGCTCTTCGGCTGCCAGCCCGTCGGCCCTTGTAGCGGTCCCGTGCCGGTGGCGTCGTGGAACCGCTGTCGGCTGGTGGCGAACGTCACATTCCCGGCCGCATCGTATCCCGTCTCCGACTGCTCGAAGATCACATCGCCGGCCAGGACACCACCGCTGGACGACGATGACGAAGAGGACGAGGTGCCACTCCCCACGTAGCCGACATACTGGGCCGTGGGCCGATTCACCCCATCATAGACGCTCGTGGTGAACGCATCGCTCCCTGCCGGGCGGCTCTCGATCACGTTCCCCGAGGCGTCGTAGAACATGTTGTCCACGAGGCTGTTACCCACCGTGCCGGTCGCCGGGTCCACGGCGTAGCGGATCGTCCGATAGACCCGGCCACGATCATCGAACAGCGTCTCGCTCCGACCGATCAGGTTCCCACCCGCCGACGTGTCTCGCTGATCCACGCGGATCACCTGATTCCGGTTGTCGTAGGTCGATTCCTGATAATAGTCCTCTTCGCCATCAACGACGGTGCGGCGGTCGCGGAAATCGTACTCGAAGGTCGTGACGCGGGTCGTCGCGCCATCGACGAATTGCGTCTGCGTTGTGAGGTTGCCGTCACCGCCATTGTTCCCACCGTCGTACTCGCTGGCCGACACTTGCACCATGTTGTTGCCGGCCACGCCGCCGCCGCTCGGATCAGCGTCGGTCGCGCCGGTGTCGTTGGTGCCGATCCAGTTGCTCACCGGCAACCCGCGTACATCGAACACCGTGCGTTGGATTGTGCCGGCCGGCGAGACCACCCGATTCTGCCGTCCCATCCTGTCATAGCCGAACCGCGTCTCGTCGTAATGGACGCCAATCGTTCCCGCTCCTTCCGCCGGGATGCAATGGTACACGCGGCTGGCGACCGTCAGCCCATGATCGTCGGACAGGGTGCGCGACCAGCGGACCCACGACGACTGCGGGAAGCAATCGCCGGCCATCAGCCGGCCGGCACTCTCGACCAACCCCGCCTCCGGAACCAGGCAGTCGCACGCGTGGGGCACCCGGCAACCGCGCACCGCCGTGATCGTGTCCTGCACCCGACCGTCCAGGCTCGTTCGCGCGATCGACACCGGGTTCACCAGCGTCCCCACCACGTCCGGCCCCGTCCCCAGCACATACCCCTGGCCGCTGACGACCTCATTTTCCAGGTCGCGGTAGACCGTCCAACTCGCCGTCCGCACCGTCTGGCCGTTCACGTCATGCGGTGGCCCCAGCGTCTGGGTCGTGCGGCCCAGGGCGTCATGCTCAAAGTCCGTCACCAGATGCAAGCCGCCGCCCGGCGGCGTGACCCAACCGTCCGGCAGCGTCAACTTCGCACCATTCACGTCCCGAATCTCTTGCACGACCGCACCGGTCGGCAAGTTGTAAGCCCGGTAGGTGATGAAGCCACGCGGGTCACGCTGCCACACCAGGTAACCATCGTCGTCGTAAATCTCCGTGATCGTATCGGCGGCTCCGGTGCCGTTCTGATCGACCGGTACGACCGGCAAGGTCGTGGTCCGCTGCTCGATTTGCGCGGTGTCAGCGAACCAGGTGTAGGCGTAACTCGTCGTGATCGCCCCCGTGCCGTCGTCGTGGCGAAAAGTCGTCGACTCGGCCACGGGGTAGATCGTGGCCCCTGCCGCCGTCCGTTCGAAGTACATGGTCTCCGCGATCGTGACCGGTGTTCCCGCCGTGCCCTCCTGGACCTTTTGGAACTGCACGTAGCCTGCGGCCCCGCCCGGTGTTGTCGGTGTCGCCGTGGTGATCGTGTAGTAGTCCGTCAAGTCGATCAGACCAGCATCGGTTCGCAGCACGATGCCCAGGTCGTCCTGGGTGTCGTCGTAGCTGATGACGGCCGAGGGGTGGGCGTGCAGCACTTCCCGCGCGTTCGCGTCGAACTGGTGATAGTCGAGCCAGTGATCGCTGCCCGAGGCCAGGTCGGTGAGCAGTGCCTGGCCGATGAAGTTGTTGTAAGTGATCTGCCGGCTGCCATCCGGCCGCGTCACGGTCACCTTCCGTTTCCAGTGGTTGTAGTCGTCGGCGTGGCTGCTGGTCGCGTAGGCATAGGTGAAAGTCTGCTGGCCCGCGTTGACCACGGACTTCGTCACCCGCTGCTCGGCATCGTACTCGTAATAGTTATCCGCGTATCGGCCGGCCTGAGTGTCCGTGGCCAGGAACGGGTCGGCGACCTGCGGGTCTTCCTTCAGCCGCTCGAACGCTTCGGGGCCAAATGCGAACTTGAGCCCGTGTTCAAATCCTCCCGCTTCACCGGTCTGATAATACCGGTAGTAGCTCGTGTCCCTGTCCACCCAGGTCGTGCCGGCGAGCAACTGCTCCGTGGCCGTCTTCAGGTCGCCGTCGCTGCCGTGTTCTTCATTCGGGCCGTAGTAGGTGTAAACGATGCGGCGGATGCCGGCCGTGGGGTTCGTGGAACGCTGGAACGTGATTCCCGTGATCCGTCGCGCGTTGTCGTACTCGAACACATTGGCATCGATCGTGGTCTTGCCGGTCGGTGTCGTGGTGAACCGGCCGCTGTTATTCGACTCCAAATTGGTGATGCCGGTCGTGGTCTTGCCGGTCTGCGTCGTTGCCTGTGTGATCTTTTGGGGCAACCCGTCCGATGTCCATTCGGTGACGTTTGTCCCCCGTGCATCCTGATACTGAACGCTGTGGAACTCCCCTTTATTGGTGTACTGCCAGACCGTGCCGTCGCAATCCGTGAAGATGAACCGACACTGACTCTTGTCGAATGCCAGCGTCTGCTTCGCCCCGAACCGCGCGGTGTAGACAGCCGCCCCACTCGCACTCGACGAGCCGGAAGGTGAACCACTGGAGGACGAATTGGTGCCGTTTGACACCGTGAACCAGTAGGCGGTGCAGAGATCGAAGACGACCGCGACCTCGTTGCCACACTGTGAGAGTGTGGGCAAACTGCCGCTCATCCAGTTCACGCCCGCCGGTGAGTCGGACGGGGACGGCGCACCTCCTTGCATCCAGCCGCTGGAATACTGGACCCCGGTTCCCGACACCGTCGAGAAGATGCCCGGTTGCCGGACCTGGGCCGCACCCGTGCGGGAACAGACTCCCGACTCGCCGCCGCACGAGCAACCACAGCGATCGCACCTGGGTTCCATGTAGGCCGGTGTACTTCGGCACGGCAACGCGGGCACGCAACTCGAACTGGAACTGCTCGTCGAACCGGACGGGCTCGAAGACGAACTGCTCGAAGACGAACTGCCCGAAGACGAACTGCCGCCAGACGAATTTGAACTGCTCGACGAACCGGAGGGTGAACGGCTCGATGACGATGATGAACTGGAACGGCCCGCAGACGAAGAACTGCTGGACAGCGAACTGCCCGAAGACGAACTGCCCGAAGACGAACTGGAGCTGCTCACCGAGGATGAACTGCTGCTGGACGAACCCGATGGCGAACGGCTCGACGACGAAAGACTGCTGCTGGACGACGAGTTCGAACTCGTCGAAGAGATGCTGCTCGAAGATGAACCCGATGGCGAACGGCCCGAGGACGAGGAACTGCTCGGCAACGCACTGCTACTACTGGACGAACCCGAAGGCGAACGGCCGGAAGATGACGAACGGCTACTGCTGGAGGAACCGGAGTGCGAACTCGTTGAAGACGACGAAGACAACGAACTGCTGCTGGAAGATGAACCGGAGGGCAGCCCGCTTGAAGACGAGGCCACGCTCGAAGACGACGAACTCGAATTGTTCGGTGAAGAACTACTGGATGACGAACCGGGGAGGGAACTCGCAGAAGAGGACGAACTGCTACTGGAAGGCAGGCTGGTCGAGGAAGACGAGCGACTTGACGAACCGGAAGGCGAGCCGCTCGAAGACGAGGAACTGTTGAACGAGGAACTCGAACTCTCCGGCAAACTCGATGAAGAGGACGTGCTGCCGGAACTCGGACTGGGGCCACTCGAACTGGAAGACGGTTCGGGTGGTCCCTCCGAGGAACTGCTGGGTAATGAAGCCATGATTACGTTTTCCCATCGGCAACGCGAACGCGATGGCGTGCCGTGCCAGATCGATCCGGGTTCAGGCTAGCAAATCCGTCCGACCGCCGTCAAAACATTTCGTGAGATTCTGGATCTCCGGATCGATATTCCCCGGTATCCGTAAATTGTCGAGAGGATATGAGTGAGTTTCCAGCCGGGCTGCATTGTCACCGGAATTTCCGGAGCCGCGACCCGGATTCTGCCGAATCACGGGTCAGGAGTGCGGCACGGATCGTTACCGGACGGATTGTTATGCCACGAACGCTCGATGCTCTTTGTGTGATTGGCCATCCCAGTCGGGTCGGTGGCGCGGACACCGAACTCGACCATCAGATCCGCTGCTGGCAGGCGATGGGAATCACGGTTCACATCTGCCACACCGGGCCGATCGACGACCATTTGCGATCGCTGCGTCTGGAAGAACGCGGAGTGGTTTACCACACCTCGCGTGACTGGAAGTCGCTCGACGGCCTGGACTGCATCTCCTTTTGCAACGGCGAGTACCTGGCCAACCTGCCGGAGATTCACCAATATGCCCGCACCACAACCTGGGTCAACTGCATGACCTGGAATTTCGACCAGGAAGTGCGGATGCACGCCGAGGGGATGATCGACTTCCACCTGTACCAGACCGGGCATGCACACGAGCGTATCGGTCCACGACTCCAGGCCGAGCGGCCGTTCCAGGGTCTGCTGTTCACACCGTACTTTCATGCGGAGGATTTTCCGTTCCACGCGACTCGCCCCGACGACACGTTTCGCTTCGGTCGCATCTCGCGGGCCGATGCGGACAAGTTTCATTCCCGTCAACTCTGGATTTACGAGACGATGACGGCCCCGGTCCTCAAGGAAGGCTGGATTGTGGGCTGGAACGACCGCGTGGCGGCCAAGGTGGGGAAGCAGCCCGACTCGTATATCCGGGCGTTGCCTGAAGGAGGCATGACGCAGCAGGCGTTTTACGCCGCGTGCGAGGCAATCATCATGACGACCGACACTTTCGAGAACCTGCCGCGAGTGGGGTTCGAGGCGATGGCATCGGGTTCGGTTCTGGTGGTTGATCGTCGCGGCGGCTGGCAGGTGCAGGTTGAGGACGGGGTGACGGGCTGGCTCTGCGGTGATGACCGCGAGTTCGTTTACAAGGCATCGCGGTGCGCCTTCGAGCGCGACGAGCGGGACCGGATGCGTCATGCCGCCCGCGTCCGGCTTGAGCGAACCTGGGGTCTGGAGGCGGCGATGCGGTCCTGGGAACAGGTGTTCGCGCGGATTGCCGGCGGCCGGGGCTGTCCGGCAACGTAGCCGTTACCGCGCCACAATTCGCGCGGCTTGTAACACGGTCAGGATTGTATCCGTGATGTGCCGGGGAGCGAATCGTTTCGCAGCTTCTTCGCGGATCACACGCCGGTCCATCGTCTGGGCTTGCCGCACGGCCTCGAGGTACAACGTCAGCGTCTTTTTCTCCGTGTCGTTCCTGATGCACTCTTTACCCGGCGGCAACCGTTCGACCATTGCCCCGGTGATGCCGTCGCGGACGAACGGTGTCCCGGTGCGGATGCCGACCACGGGGCACCCTGCCAACAGAATCTCCTGCAAGGCGAGCGGGCCGTGGTCGTCGTCGGCCAGGTAGGCGCAGGCTCGTGAACGGCGGGCGGCCTCGAATAGTTGCTCCCGCCGGTACTGGCCGTAGTGCAGCACAACGTGTCGGGGAAAGACCTCGCACAGGTGTTCGAGCAGGCCGGGACGGTGGCCGTTCTTCGCATAGATGAGCAGGTCGTACTGGTCGGGCAACGGCTCGCCCGGCCACGGGTCGATGGGGTACGGCCAGGTGTGGATCGGCGATGTGTTTGCCGTACCGCGGTTTGCTGCGATCAATTCCGAGTACCAGTCCGAATGGCAGAACATCGCCCGGCAATTCGCGGCATCCAGCAACGCGCGTTCGTCGGTATCGATACGCGGTCGGTTCGAGTCGGTGAAGAGCAGGTTCGGGCCTTGCACGAACGGCCTTCCTTGCGAATCCCACCAGTTGGCGTAGCGCCGGTCGTCCCAGTGCCAGAACCACGGCAATGCACCTTCGCTCGCGGGTAATGGCTTGATTGTGAGCCAATCGAGCCCGTCGGCGATCCGCTTGCGGAGTTCCTTCTGCAGTGTGTACATTCCGTGGGTCGGGCCGTCGTGGCCGGGTGTGGTGATCGGGCCGATCAACTCGACCGGCATCGTGCCGTCGCGGTGCGAGACGGGCGGGGCGGCCGTGAACCGCTTGACCACCGGCAGCTTCGTGAAATCCTGGGGCCAGCCGGGCTGAAGCGTGTGCTTGCCACGGGTGGGCTTGCGAGCCAGGTCGCGGTAGCCGGCATCGTCGAGGTAGCTCAGGTGATAGCTGCCGGTGTCGACTCGACAGTAAAAGAACGGCGGCACGAACGCGCACGGATCACAGATTGTGGCGTTCGCTTCCATCAGCCGTCGGGCCAAATCCTGATCCTCGCCGTTATTGAGGGCTGCGTAGCCACGAATGCGATCGAAGGCGGTGCGACGGAACGCCCAGCTCGCGTGGTAGAGTCCACCGGTGTCGCGTTCCTTCAGTCCGTCGCCGTGAGCGAGCAGCACCAGCGACGGCCGCGACCACTCGGACTGCTTCAGGGCTCGTGCGTGGGCCGAGAACCAGTGCGGCCAATAAATGTCGTCATCGTCCGCGATTAAAAAACCTTCCGTATCCGGTGAAGCGAGTGCGGCACAGGCGTTGCGTTTCTCGCCGAGTGTCCGAAAACGGGCTGGTACGGAGATGAGTCGCCAGCCGTCACCGGCCTGGTTGTCGTACTGACCGGCATCATCCAGAATGATGAGTTCCCGGTGCGTCCGTGGATAATCCTGTCGCAAAAACGATTCGATCAGATGGCCGAGCAGGTGCGGACGATGGAATGTACAACAGAGGGCGGCGAGTTTCATGGAGTCTCCGCAAGCAATCGGTCCCAAACCCGATCGGACGGCACGAGAATCCGCCCCTGACGACCGAGGTCCGCCGGTTCCGTGGGGGCAATCAGAATCTGGGTCAGGTCCAGCTGCCGGGCAATGGTGTCCGCCAACTCGGCATCGTCCGGTCGCTCGGTATCGTCGCAAACAAAGATCGTGCGTGAGTGGGAAAGTTCCCGAATGAACGGCAGAATCCCCGTGCGTCCACCACAATTCGCCGGAGGGCCGTCGATGAGAACCAGGTCGAACGGACCCTGGGGTTTCCAGTCATACCAGGGCGGGTTGCCGATTAACGGGCAGAGATGAACCGGGGGCAGAGGGGCCGCGAATCGCTGGTCATGTTCCAGGGCCAGATGATCGCAACCGGCCGCCACGAAGAGTCGCGTCGACAGGCCGGAACCGCATTCGAGCGTCCGCAATTCTGGACGCAACAGATGTCGCAAATGGCCGGCGAGCGTGGGTCCGAGAGTCCAGGCGGTATGAAGATGAGCCGTGGCGGAATACGATTCACCGACGAAGTCGCCGGCCTGACGGAGATCGTTGACCGAGTTATCGCCCAGGGCCGAATTCTTCAGTCCGATATGCTGGGCCAGGCTGGGCGTGTGATACCAGCAGTCCAGGCCGGCGGCCTGGGCCCAGCGACCGACGATGGCATCGACCTGACGGAACGAATGGATGCTCGACAATTCCGCGACCATCCGCCGGGCCGCTGCGGGTGGGATGGCCCAGCACAGGGCCGCGACCAGTGACCAGCCGTGATTCTCGCGATGCCAGCCGGGTACCGGGTTTTGATAGGCGGCAGGGCAGAACGGGGAACAGAGGGCCGTCGTTTCGGATGGCCACACTGTCTGTTCCAGATACGAACGCAGGTTCCGGCAAAAGAGAACATCATCCTGAATAATGAGATACGCGGTCGCATCCGGATGTGCTTCGAGCAGTTGCTTCAGCGCGGAAAACCAGGTCGGCCAGGAACCCGCATTGGTTGTGTCGCGGACGAGCAGTGGCTCGGGAAATCCCGTCGCCGCGCAACTGGCCAGCGTCCGTTCCAGAGTCGATTGAGGTCTGGGTGCGGTCGTGACCGCGACCGCCCATTTCCAATCCGAAATATTCATCCACGTCCTATAGTTAATGCTTTAATCAATCAACGTATGCTGGTGATTGTTGCCCGAACCGTGAACGAGAGTCAAGATATTCCGCATGCGATCTTCATGCAAAAGGTCCGTTCACGGTTGATGCAGAGAACATTCCTCTTTGTAGAAGGATATTGCAACGCGTGGTTCGATAACGAGTTGCGAAATCGATCCTCCGACTGCCTCCATACGGGATCGCGAAATTCATTCCCTCGGCTCCCAGACGTTTTCGTTTTCCCATCCGGTTTCAGTCACGACCGCGTCAACGGTGAACGGATCGCTTCAGGCGGGTAACCGTTCACAGGGGGGATAGCCGGTTCGGTTCGTAGCTCGTACTCCATCTGACAGTATGATGTCTCCACCGCCACTCCCCGACACCCTGTTCGCCGCCCTGCCGCCGGCCGTGCAGGCGTACATCCGCTCACTCGAAACCATTGCCGCCCAGGTCGCCATCCTCCAGACCCGCGTCGCCGAACTCGAAGCCCGGCTCGGTCAGAATTCGTCGAATTCGTCCAAACCGCCCTCATCCGATGGCCCACAGGTGAAGCCAGCCCCGCCCCAAACACCGTCTGGCAAGAAGCGGGGCGGCCAGCCCGGCCACACGAAACACACGCAGGTGATCCTTCCGCCCGATGAGATCATCGACCACAAGCCGACCCACTGCCGTCACTGTGCCACGCCTCTCGCCGGTGAGGACCCGGACCCAACTGTCGACCAGGTGCTCGACCTGCCGGTCCAGTTGCGACACGTGGTTCACCACCGCCGCCATACGCTGACCTGTCCCCAATGTCACACCCCGACGATCGCCGTCCCCGTGTCCCAAACGATCAGCGGGTATGGTCCCAAACTGACCGCGACGGTGGCCTACCTGAGCGGGGTCGGCCGGCTGAGCAAGCGGGCCATTCGCACGCTGCTCGACGACGTGTGCGACCTGCCGATGTCGCTTGGGACCGTGAGCAAACTGGAGCAGACTGTCAGCCGGGCATTGGCCCCGATCCACGCCGATGTCCTGACCCAAACCCGGGGTCAGGACGCAAACGTCGACGAAACGGGCTGGAAGCAAGGGAAGAAGAAGGCGTGGCTGTGGGTGGCGGTGACCGCTGTCCTGACGGTCTTCCTGATTCGTCCCGGCCGCAATCGGGCCGCCTTCGACTCCCTGGTCGGACCAACTCCGGGGGTGCTCACCACCGACCGGTACGGAGTGTACACCCACTTGGCTGGGACACGCCGGCAGGTCTGTTGGGCCCACCTGCGGCGGGACTTTCAGGCGATGATCGATCGGAAGAATGCGGGAAGCGAGATTGGGACCGCGTTGTTGTCCCAATCCGACATCCTGTTCACGCACTGGCAAAAAGTGCGGGACGGGACGCGAACTCGACAGTGGTTCTGGCAGACACACCAGTCGCGGCTGCGAGCGAGGGTGAAGACCCTGCTCGCGCGGGGTGTCGCGTGTTCGTGTCCGAAAACGGCCGGGGTGTGTCGGGAACTCCTGGGGGTAGAGGAGTCGTTCTGGACGTTCGCGTGTCGGGACGGGGTCGAACCGACGAACAACGCGGCCGAGCGGGCGGTGCGTCACGCGGTGTGCTGGCGGAAGACGAGTTTTGGGACAGACAGCGAACGGGGCAGCCGGTTTGTGGAACGGATGCTGACGGTGGTGGCATCCTGTCGACAGCAGGGGCTTGGTGTCCTCGATTTCCTGGTGCAGGCCGTCTCCGGCCAGAACCCGTCACTACTGCCCGAAAGGGCGTGAACGGTTACTCAGGCGGCAACCTTTTGGCAGAGGGTGACGGTCTCGAACAGTTTCACCCAGGCGGCGGCGAGCACCTCCGGGTTGGCCAACTCGCGCACTAGTTTCTCGCGGGCGGCGGCGATCATCTTCTGTCGCAAGTCTTCGTCGTAAGCCAGTGTCGCGGCGTAGTGGGCCAGTTCCTCATCACACGAACCGAGGAAACCGGTCACACCGTGGTCGATCATCTCCTTCCAGCCCCAGTCGTTCTGGGCCACGACCGGCACACCCGCCGCCATCGCCTCGAGTCCGGCACGCGGCCAGTTCTCGCGGGCACCACCATTCACGGGCAACAGACAGTGCAACAGGCCGAAGTATTGCGACGTGGGGATCGCCATCGGTCGTAAAATGCTGGCCCACGGCGGTGGCGAGCCGAGCTTGGCCAGCGTCCGTTCATCGACGCCCATCACCACCGACTGTCGGTGGCGGTAAGCGATGCGGTCGTAGATTCGCCAGGTGTTCGACGACCATTTGTCGGCGTCGGGTCGGGCCACACGGCCGACGACGAACGGTTCATTGGCGGCATGCGGCCGGGGCCGAAACTCCCACTCGCCGAGGTCAAACGCACCGCGAATGAGATGTCCGATCGTCGTGTCGTAGCCGAGCGGGGCCAGTTGCGGTTCGAGCTGTTGCCGCTGGAATTCGGACTGGAAGACGAACGCATCGGCGGGTCCATAATCGGTGAACGCCTTCTTCTCGTGGTCGAAGAGGAAGGTCATGCAGTTGGCCCAGACGAGCGGGCAGCCCAACGCCCGGAAGCGATGGAGGTGTGTCAGAAATTCACCGTTGCAGAAGCCGACCACCGGCGAACCGGGCAAGCCGGGGACACGCTCCAGATTCTCCGGACGTGTGACATGGGTGACGCAACCGAGGGCATCCAGACGCAATTTCCAGCGGTTGTCAAAGCCCCAGGTCGGGATGAGGTGGACATCGAACCCGGCTCGCCGCCAGAGCTTGACGGTGTGCCAGGCTTCCGTGTTGGCTCCGCCCATTTCGCCAGGGTAGCCGATCAAAAAAACACGCATAACACCTCCGGTTACTCGAGGAAATAGCTGCTCAGGGGTGGGGCTTCGATCCAGCTACTGGACCAGCTGGACGCATCCGACGGCGGCAGCCAGTTGCTACTGCTCGATGACGATAACCCGCCACTGTCGCTTGATGAACTGCAGGCCCACCTGGAATGACCCGACCACCAATCGCTACCCGATGGTGGGACACGTCCGCCGTCACTGGACGAAGGCTGGGGTGGTTCGATCCACGAGGACAACGGCACGGGGGGTGTGCCCGATGTCGCATCCGAACCACCGGGCGGTGGCGAAGTCGGGATCGAAGAGGATGGTTCGATCCCGGAGGACAGTTGCGTTGCGGACAAACCCGATTCCGATCCGGAACTCGATTCGACCTGGGAACCACTGCTGCCCGAAGAACTGCTGCCGCAATTCTCGCAGCAACAGCAACCCGCCTGATGCAGGACCGACCATGTCCCTTCTTCGCGGCTGAGTCCGCCGTTGTCGATCCGCAATGTGACGGTGCGGTTGTAGACATTCAACTTGCCGTCCTCACAGCGGACATCCGTTTCCGTGATGTCCACACTCGAGCCGGTGCCGCTGCTACCGGGTCCACTCGGTGTCCCACTGGACGAAGACCACAACCCCGACGATGTTCCGGGTCCACCAGGCCCGCTGCTGGAGCGAATGACCCCGGATGAACCGACCCCGGCAGACGAACCACTCGAAGCCTGGCTCGAAGAGGAACTGCTGCTCGACGCCTGGGACCAGGCCGATAAGCCACTACTGGATTCCTGGTTCGAGGAACTGCCGGAAGTCCACCCCGAAGAGGAACTGCTGCCGGTCCATTGGCTCGACGAGCGGCTCGCGGACCACGAACTCGAATCGGACGCACGACCTGAACTGCTGCCGGACGAACCGCCCGAGGATGTTCCACTGGATGAGTTGCCCGAGGACGAGACACCGCTGGACGATCGGCCATGCGACGAACTCGATGACGAGGAACAGCACCCTTCACCGAGGACAACGACTTCCCACTTGCGGCTGTCGGCAAAATACCTGGCGACGCCGAACGTACCCGCCGGCACCGACTCGATGCCGGGACAACCGCAACCGTCACCGGAACCGGATGTCTCGCCGGCGAACGTCGCCCCGACCACGCCGAGCGAATCGTGGACCGTGATTGCCGCTTCGACCGGGCACCATCTCCCTTCACGAAAGAGGACCAGATTCGCCTCAGCCGAGCCGCAACGGGGTAGCGGTGTCGTCAGCTGGAAACGGACATGCTCCTCGCCGTCACCCAGTCGCACGATGGCCCAGCGTTCGGACGAACCGGACTCTTCGAGCCACAGCACCCGTGCCGAACCGGCCGGCGCGTTGCGGAGTGAACTGGTGCCGCCGCCCGCAACCTCGGCGAACTCGTACAAGCGGTCGGGATCGACGGACAGCTTGACCGGCGTAACACCGGCGACGATCCCCCGGCCGATGGCACCGGCATCGAGCGGGTCGAGCAGGACCGCGAACCGCCCGGATGCCGGCGGGTCGTCGGGGACAATCCCCTCGAAAGCGACGCGTGTCTGGAACTCGGCGAGGTTGTCCCAAGGTCCAATGATCGGTTCCGCCAGCGCGATCACGGCGAAACGCGGCAGTGCGAAGCCAGAATTGTTCCGCACCGGGACAATGTCCGCCTGTCGAAAATACGGGTCGGACTCACGACCGGTTTCGTGTATCCGGCCACGCGCAAAACGGGCCGCATCCGCGAAGGCGTTGTAGGCCGCCGCCGGGATTTCGAGCTTCTGGCCAGGCAGGACGTGCCGGAGTGGATCACCGGGCATCTCAAACTCCGATTCCGAGAAGTGCAAAGTTGGCCGAGTCGTAAACCCGCTCGACGTGGACCGACTCCGGTTGCTTCACCAGCACCTTCTGGTCCTCCACATCCGCGTAACGCACCCACAGATACTCCCAGCCCTTCTTGGCGATACCGGCGATGTCCCCAACTTGCAGGCCGGCGGTGTTCGGGCTGGCGGTGAACGCAAAACTGATCTCCCATTTCTCCGAATCACGACGCTGACCCGACGCGCCGAGGAACAGAACCTCACCGGCGGCAAACCCCTTGAATGGAGCGTTGTTGACTTTACCGGTCAGTTGGAAGAGCGTGACCGCGTAGCCGAATGTGACCAGCGCCACCGGGATCGCATGTGTGATCGTGAAGCGAAACACCGGCACGGTGATGTCGCATCCTTCCACCGAGTCGTTGTTGAAGCCGATGGTTCCCTTGAGGTCGGGCGGGTTCTTGCCCGGCTTGCCGTAGCGACCGACGGTCTGCAGGGATTGTGTGATGTGTTGTGTCCCGCCCGATGTCTCAAAACTGTAGCTGGAGCCGAGCGTGTCCTCGGCCTGGGCTGGTGGATCTCCCGTTTCCGGCGTTTCGGAAGCCTCCCCTTCGAGGCGGCCATATCGAACCGACACGTCCCAAATGCCGCCGCCCTTGTGTTCGATATGGTAGTTCTGGAAGACCATGCCCCGGCAAATCGCCGGAATGGTCGCCTCGACCAGTGCCCGTACATCAAGGTCACTTTCGCTGCCGATGACCGCGTAGAGCAGATCCACCGAGGGGCTGTCCGGCCCGACCGTCGCACTGCCGCTATCAAATTTCTCGATAATGACCGGCATGAGTTCTCCTATCCGAAAACGATGCCGCCGTGCCGGGCTTCATTCACCAGCACGGCGACATTGCCGTTGATCTGGTCCACGGCTCGTGCCGTGCGGGCGTTGAGTGAATCGCTGCCGAGTCCACGAATGGACATCGCGTTGAACGTCCCCTGTACGTCGAGCTTCTTCGAGAGATCGACGACATCATCGAGCGACGACATCGCACGTTCCCGCACCATCGGCGGGACACGTTCGGGAATCGCATTGCGGCGTTGTTCCGCTTCCCGCACCGCGTCCCGCAATGCATCCGCCGCCTTCCGCACATCGTCCATTGCCTCGGCCGCATCATCGTTTCGAGCGGCGGCGACATCGCGTTGCCGTTGTTGCCGATCGTCGAGAATCTGACTCTTGATCCGGTCGCGGTTGCGATTGATGTTCTCGTCGGAGAAGTCGAAGTTCGCGCGGAGATCCTTGGCCAGGTCGCCCAGGCCGAGCTTGTCGGCGGCCCAGGCTGTTGCCTGGACGAGCTTCTCAATGGCCCCGGCGAACGTGCGGGCGATCCAGGCCGAAAAGTCCCAAAACATCAGCTTCAGGCCGGCCACGGCATCGTGCCAGCCGTCCACGAAGAGGCTCTTGAAGGCGTTCCACTTCTCGGTCCACCAGAGCACCGCTTTCGCCCATTCGAGGTTGACGGCGGCGAGTGCCAGTTGTGCCGCCAGTTGGAGATCGCCGGCCTGGATCGCCGCGACGATCCCGCCCCAGGCCGTCTTCGCCGTCTCCGCGAAACTCGTGAACCCCGCGCTGAGTTCTCGCACCATCTGCTGCCCGGCTGCGGTTTGGGTCACGAAGAGATAGCCCAGACCGGCGAATGCCGCCGCCACGAGTCCGATCGGCGACATCAGGGCACCGAGTACGGAACCGATCACGCCGATCACCGTGCCGAGCGTCGAGAACATCGTCACCAGCCCGCCAATAGCGGACCCGGCCGCACTGACCGCGATGCCGACTGTGACCAGGGCCGCGCCCGCGCCGAGTAGTCCCGCCGCGACCAGCGCCGCTGTTCGGACCATCGCGTGATTCTCACGGACCCAGGCGATGACGGGCTGTGCCGCCTTTGCGACCCATTTGGCCAGTTCGCCGATGGCCGGAGCGATCGCGCCGACCACCTGCCGCCAGACCGCCGACAGTTGCGCCGTGGCGAGGGCGTAGGCTCGTTGCGACTCGCGGCCCTGGGCGAGGTCGGCCCCGGACTGCTCGAAGGCATCGCCCAGGGCCCGTACCTCGTCCTCGCTCATCGAGAGCAGCGGGATCAGGTTCTTGCCCGTGTCCTCGCCGACGGCGGCCAATAACATCTGCACACGTTTCGTGGGTTCCGGCAACGCGCGGAGGGCATCGAGCAGCCTGGTGAAGCGGTCGGCCGTATCGAGACCCTCGAATTCTTTCGCGGAGACACCGAGGGTCTTGAACAGGTTCGCGGCGGTCTCACCAGTCCCGGACAGTGCATCCGAGACTCGCTGGTTGAAGGTCACGAATCCTTCGGTCGCGTCCCGAATGTCGCTCCCGCCCGCTTGCAGGAGTCCGAAGAGTCGGGAGGCTTTCTCGGCCGAGAGTCCGAACGCATCGGCGGCACCGGCGAGTTGGGCCTGTTCCCGGATCGTCTCCAGTGCCGGGATCAGTGACGCGAGTGCCCCGGCACCCAACGCGCCGATCTTCAGGCCAAGCCCCGTGATCCCGGCCCCAAAAGCCTTGAGACGAGCCGCGGCGGCATTCAAGCCGCGTGTCAGCCGGTTGTCCTTCACGGACAATTCGACGTAAGCCGCGCCCGCACGAATGCCGCCTGCTGTGGACATCAGCTTCTCCCCGCATGCGGTTGATCCACGAATACTTGTCTCAGCACGCCGATACCGACCTTTATGTCCGTCCGTTCCACGTGTCGCAAATACGGATGGAAGTCGGCCGTCGTGAAGGCTCGTCCCTTTTTGGGGTCGCGGTGGACATTCGCCAGCAGGGCCAACACGGCGGACGTATGCGTCCACCGCTCACGACCGGCGGACTCCGCCATCGTCAGGAGTTCGCGGAGGGTGAACGGGCCGGGATCGAGTCCGAGGACACCGGCGAGTTCCCACACGAGGCGATCAACCGGCTCGCTGCCTTGTCCACGTCGAGCGACGCGATCACTCTCTCGGCATGGTCGAGCAGTCGATCCCGCACCTTCCGCCCGGCCGCCAGCACTTTTGTGAGACTGGCCCGCGTCCGGGCATCGGGGAAAAAATCAATCAGTTCCTCGACGAAGGCATCGGCCGCCAGCGTGATCGCGTCACCGGCCAGCGCCCGGCCGAAATCTTCATCCGAAATGCTCTTCGCGTCGGCTTCGTCCTGGCACAGACAGTAGAGCACGTCGGCCAACCGCACCGGATCGGCCACCAATGTCCCCAGCGGCTGGAAGCCGTCGTCGATGAGCTTGTAAAGGTCGATGCCGACCAGACCTCGCACTCGTTTGATCGCGGTCACGTTGATCGAGACGATCCAGGTCCGGCCGGCGTTGTCGCAAAAGCGGTGCATCATTTGCTCCGTAAGGGAATTTCGAGCGGTTGCCACCGTTCGTCTGTTCGCCGGGCGAAGCAGACCGGGATTTCGAGAGGTTGCCAGACATCCGAATCGGTCTTCGTTACCGGTCGCAGTCGGGCCGCCTGTTCGGCACTGCCGCCGTACATGGTGGTCTTCCGCCCACGCGCCTGTGTGCAGCAGACGACCGAAATCAACTCGTTGGTGTCGTTGCGGAAAATGCCGCCGCCCGAATCGCCCGATGAGACGTTGAGTTCCATCTGCAACTGGCCGTCGGCTGTTTCGCCGCCGATGATCTGGCCGTCTTCCCGGTTGCCAGGCCGATCGACCCCATAGCCACTGTGCCAGACGGCCGTGCCGACCGTCGGGTTTTGGGTCGCGAGCATGGCGAACGGCAGAGTCTCGACGATCTCGTCCGTGACCAGCCAGGTGAGATCCGAACTCGTATTGCGAGCCGTGACGGTGACAGCGAGTGTGCGTCCGTCCTTGAGGGTGAAAGTGCCGCGACTGCCGGGCCCGCCGGTGCAATGCGACGCGGTCAGGATGTCCCATTTGCCGTCGGGCCGACGCGGGTAAATCACCGTGGCGGTGCAGCCGGAATTGCCGAAACGCAGCTTGCCGATGGCCGCGACGGGATCGGCCTTCGGCGGCGTGGGAGACGGCTTGGGCTCCGGCGGCACCGGACCACAGCCCGCGACCGTCACCATGATCTGACTCTCCCCCACGGTGAGTCCACCGTCTGATTGCTGAATCACCAGCAGTTCGATCTCGTAGCGGCCGGGATGAGCCGCGAATTCCAGTACTTCACGCGGGGTGGTCGCTTTTTGCACATCCTGCGACGGGTGGACCCGCCAGAGGATCGCCGCCTTGGGATCGACGTTCTCGGCACGCAATCGCACCAGCGAATGCGACGGGTAATCGGTCTTGCCGACGATCCGGATCGGTTCCGCACCCGTGGCACATGTCGCAAACATCAACGCGGACAGAACAGACAGACAGCGCATGGGTGGTTCTCCAAAAGGGTAAAATCAGGTCGTGACCAGCCAGGTCGGTGGTGTGGCTGAGAAGGTCGGTTTCACGGTCACGCTGACCGTGATGGCTTCTTCGAGGGCTTCGTTGCGACTGAAGTTCGTGACCATGCAGGTGGCCCGCAGCCCCTGCGAACCGGCCGTGGTGATGTCACCGTCCATCACGGCGAAATCGACGGCAGCGTGATTGAGAAACGTATCGCGGATCGCGGCGAAGTGAGTATCCGCGTTGTCCCACACCATTGTGAATTCGATGGACGCATCCTTGAGCGTGGCCACGGTCGCCTTCCAGCCGGCATTGCCGCGGGTGGTGACATCGGCCTCACCGGCGGACAGGTTCAGTGTCACATCCTTGACATTGGCGACTTCGCCCCAGGTCGGTGTCCCGCTCGATCCGGTGTTACGGTAGAGCTTGGCATCAAGGCCCAATTTCACGCTCATCGATGACTCCTCAACGAACCGAGTTGTGCCAGAGTGCGGGCAACTTCGCTTGCTCCGCGAGGAACGCCGGACCCATGAACGGGCGTGGTCGATAGCGGATACGCTGGCGACCACGCTTCGTCTCCAGCGTGGTGTCGCCGCCATGCTCCAGGAGTTTCGGCGCTTCCGAAGCCTCGCGAATCCGCGTCGGGCCGATGACCACCGACTGCCGCTCAGCGTCGTAGGCGAAGAAGAGGAACTTCTTCAGCAAGCCCACATGCGAATAGGGCGGCGAACCCGGCGGGCTGATTCCTTTTCGCTTGCGGATGCTCGTCTTCGCCCGCTGTCGCACATAGGCCCCGAACTTCGACAGCACCTTCCGCGTGGCCTTAGGCATCCGGTGGGTGGATTTATACCCATAGATTCGCCTTTCGCTGGACCGGGTGGCGTGGGATAATGGTCCTACTTCACACCCCGAGGACGGGCCATGGACCGCACCGAACACTGCGACCCAACCGACGACCTGCTCCGACTGGCGGCTCGGACCCTCACCGGACACCGCCGCCGCATCTTCCAGGCCGAGGTCACTCGGGTACTGTGCGGCGGTTCGTCCCGCGCCGCCGAACGCCGATTCGGGTGGGGACGCGGCACCGTTGACACCGGCCTCCGCGAACTCGCCACCGGGATCCGCTGTGTCGAACGCTTTGCCGACCGTGGCAAGGTGCCCACCGAGGTCGCCCGCCCCCAACTGGCCGCGGACATCCGCGACCTGGTCGAGCCCCGCACCCAGGCCCACCCCGAACTGAAGTCCGAGCGTGTGTACACTAACATGTCCGCCCGCGAAGTGTGCGACTTGTTGCGGACGACCAAGGGCTACGCCGACGATGCCGTGCCGAGCGAGCGGACCATGCGGGACATCCTGAACCGGATGGGATATCGGCTAACCCGGATTCGCAAGGCCAAACCCCTTCGTAAGATCGCCTCGACCGATGCCATCTTTGCCAACGTGGCGGCCGTGAAAGCGGAGGTCAAGGGCGATCCCCATACGCTGGAAATCTCGATGGATACGAAGGCGAAGGTGAGCGAAGGCGAATACGCCCGTGGGGGAAAAAACCCGGACGGCATCGGACGGGACATCGGCCAAGGGGCTTGACCATGACCCGCCCGCGAAGACCAAATGGACACCGCTCGGTATCCTGATCCTGGCGACGGGGGCGTTGTCCCTATTCTTTGGGACACGGGAGACAAGTGACCTCTGGGTGGACGGATTGGGACGGTGGTGGGACCAGGTCCGGGGCGGGTTGGGACACGTCCGCACGCTGGTGATTTATCTGGACAACGGCCCCCACAACGCGGGCACACGAACCCAGTTCTTGAAGCGGATGGTGGCGTTCGTGGACGCGACGGGATTGACGGTGCGACTGGTGTACTACCCACCGTACCACAGCAAGTACAACCCGGTGGAGCGGTGCTGGTCAAGTTTGGAACGGAAGTGGGGCGGGGCGTTACTGACCAGTTTGGAGGTGATCCTGAGCTACGCGCGACGGATGACGTGGAAGGGTCGCCACCCCACGGTTGGGGTACTGAGCGGGACGTACGTCGACGGGGTGAAGTTGACGAAGGCGGAAATGGAGCCGATCGAAGCCCGCCTGGACCGCTCCGCGACGCTCCCCAAGTATGACATCACCATCCGCCCCAAACAAGCGTCCGGCAGGTAAATTTTCACCTACCGGATGCCTTATCGACTCGCTTCTGAACGTCGGCCCGGTCGAAGAACCCCTTCTTCGCCGCTTCAAAGCTCATCCCGATCACCGGCTACCTCCAGACCTTGAAGGTCAGCGTGAGGACGCTGGTGAACTGCCGAAACTCCTCCAGATGCTCCGGGGCATACACCGGGCTGTTGACGACTTCCGTACAACGCGCTGCCGGGTAGCCCGCCAATGGTTGCGAGCGGAAGTAGTCGGCCATCTCTTCCACCAGCACCATGAGCGCATCGAGGTTCACCAGTGAGGGTTCGATCTTCTTCTGCACCGCGACATCGATCTGGTACTCGAAGACATCGCGGTTGCGGTCCAAGCCGGTTGAGGCAATCGACCGGGGCACGACACTCACATGCGGCGTGGTCATGTCGCCCAACTCGAACCGGGGCAGGTAGTGCCGGGCCGCCGTCAACTCCTGGCTGAAGTCGGCATCGTTGAGTTCATCAACCACGGCTTCCGCAATGCTCACGATGGTGGCCGGCATTACTCCACTCCCACTTGCTTGGTGTGAATCCGCAGCAGTTTGCGGAAGACATCGGAGTAGCGCCACGGCGGTTCTTTGCCAGGAGCCATCACTTCGTAAATGAACACCTTCCCGCCATCGGTTTCACGGATCAGGTCGCCGCGTTCGGGAAGAACCACCACGCTGGAAAGAACCAAGTCCTCGGCGTGGATGAGGAAGTCGCGGTCAGTCCACTCCATCCGCACGCCGCCGTAGCCGTCGTCGAGCTTCAACAACGTGCGGCCGACCGTGGCCTGCACGTTGACCGTCAGCATTCCGCGTTGGTAAACGACCGGCCGCGAGGCATGTTCCTTCAACTTCGCGGCCAGCCAGTCGGAACCGAACTGCAAGATGTCCGGCATCACTCACCTCACTGGCTCAGGCGAACGCGAGCCGTGACATCGGCAGCACCCGCCGCTCGGATGAACTTGCCGAGCGTCTTGTTCGCCCCGGAGTTTGAGGTGTTGGTCGCCACCTTGTTGGTGTTGTCCCAATAGGCGACGGCCCCAGCGGTGATGGCGGTCGCCGCAACTTTGGCGACATCGTAGACACCGACGAGGGCGAGCGATCCCAATACGCCCGCGGGAATATCCCGCTTGGCCACGCCGATCAGATCGCCTTGCAGGATTACATCGCCCGCATCGACGTCCGCCGCCGGGGTGTAGTCGATGAAATCGCCGTCCTGAACGAACTGTGCTGTCGCCATGTTTCAAACTCCTTGTACGGGTGGTTGAGGGATTACGCTTCGCCTTTGACTTTGATCCCGGCGAGCCACTCGGCGAAATCGACGCCGAAGTCGTGGTAACCCCGGAACTGCACGCCCAACTGGTTGAAGTCGGCGTCGGCCGCATCGACTGTTGGGGTTTGAACGCCGTCGAGGAAACTGACCACGACGGACGGCAGGATGCCCGGAGCGCGGAAGAGATACCACGCCTTGGCCGAGTTGCCGGTGAAGGCGGTGTCGGAGAGCCAATCGCAAACCAGCGGGCGATACTTCCCGGCGTGGATGTTGTCGCTCGGCACGGAATCGTTCGCGGAAGCACCGCCGGTGTTCACCGTCGTGCTTTGGAAGAGCCGCTGGGCGATGAACTGCAACTCCGGCGGTACAAGCAGGATCGTCGGTCCGCCGCCGACGCGATTGCCGTCGGCCGACTTCAGCTTGCGGAAGGCGAGAATGCCCGCCTGCAAGCCGGTGCCGTTGATGTCGAGAACCGTCGTCGCACCGGTGATGGAGTTGCCCCGACCTGCGGTGAAGAACGCGGAGTTGTCGAGGAAACGGCCCCAGAAGACGCTGTTGAATTTGCGAGCCGCACCGCCGCCGAGCCGGGAACGGACATCTTCCAACGCACCCAGATCGTCGTTGATCAGGTCTTCGCGGGTGAGCGAAAACATCTTGGCGTAGGTGCGTGCCTGTCGAGTGTACGACTCTTCCGAGAGTTTGCCGTGCTTGATTTCGCCGCCCGGCGGGAGTTCTTCGTACTCCATGTTGTCGAGCAGGCGGTAGCTGGTGATCTGCTTGAAATCACTCACCGATTTTACCGATGCGATCTCCCGCCACGTTTGGTCTTCTTCCTGGAAGCCCGCCAGCATTTCCTTGTTGGCGACGTTCGAGAAGATGCCCGGCAACGAGTTCGTGCTGAACGCAGCATGGAAAACGGCTCGGCGGGTTTCGGTGTTGATCACCATCCGCCCGGTGTAGCCGTTGGCCTGTGCCGCCATCAGCACCAACTCTTGCAAGCCGAGTCCCTTGAATTGCTTGTCGGCGGCTTCCAGCGCCTGCACCGAGAAGAGCTTCTCACGCCCTGGCGTTTTCAGCGTGTTGCAGAGGGCCGCTTCAATGATTTCATTGCTCGGTCGCTGAGGCTGGCCACCTTGAATGGCCGGTGCTGCCGGGCGTTTGCCGCGAATGAACTCCAGTTCGGCCTTCGAGACATCCCAGCCTTGCTCGATGGCTTCGGCTTCCAGGTCGGGAAGTTGGCCGTTGTAGATTTTGCGAATGGCCGCGATCCGCTTCGTTTCATTGGCGGTGGCCGTGCGAACGGCGTTCACCGCTTCGTCGGCGGCGTGGATCGTTTCGGGTGGAGTGGTGGTCGGCATAGGGTTCTCCCAAGCTTTCGCGGCGACGTTGGCGCGGGTGTTCCCATCCGCGCCGAGATCGACGAAGCTGATTTCTCCGAGTGTGGATTTGCGGACGATCACGACCGGCCCGCTGAATTCGCGGCCGTTGGCTTGAGCCACTTGGCCATCCTTGACGAACTCGAACTGCTCGACCGAGGCCCCGATGCTCGCTTGCCATTGGAAGCCGTTCTTGGAGCCGGCGACGATGCGGTCGGTGTCGGAGCCGGGAATGCTCAGTACGCCCGAAGCGACCAGTTGGCCGGAATTCGAGGCGACCGCTTCGGTGTGCCCCACGAGCCGGTCGGCACTGTGCCCCACGCGGATCGGGCGGTTCTGCGAAGGAATCGCCATCCCCGCGAGATCGACCACCACCGGGTGCGACCATCCGCCCAGACGCATTGAGCCGCCGGTATAAGCGACCATCTCGAAACGCGGCAGCTTGGGTTTGCCGTCGCTTTCACCGGCGGCGATCTGCATCGTGGCGGTAAGCAACAGTTTGTCAGGCACTTGTTCGAGCTTGCTCGTCGGCATCCTCTTCCTCCGTTTCGGTGTCTTCGGGTTGAGCAGGCTGTTCCGAGATCAGCCCCAATTCCTTCATCAACGCGACTTCCTTCGCCCGCTGGCGCAAAGCGTCTTCCCAATCCCGCCCCTGGCGGGCGTATTCAAACGCGAGCGTGGTCGTGTTGCTGGCGAGCCGGGTGGCCTGTGCGTTGGCTTCTTTGGCAGGGTCCACATGCTCCTGCCCGTCCCACATCCAGACGTGGTCGAGGGCAACGAACGGCCCCAGGCCATCGGGCAGAAGGCCGGGAATGAACATCGCCTCGGCGAGCCATGCCGCGAACAAACGATCCAGAATCAAGTCTTCGATGTGATTCTGTTCGACCCGGATCGCCTTGAAATACGTCTGGTGGTCGAGCCTGCCGGACGCATAGTTGTAAGCCGACGAGTTCCCGGCCGCGACGCAGTACGGCATGTTCAAGCAGCGAGCGATTTCGTTGATGATTTCGTGCTTAAATTCGCCGTACTGGGTGCAAGGTTGCTGAGCTTCCAACTGGCTCATCTTCCATCCGCCCGGCATCGTCACGAGCGCCCGCTTTTCCAGTTCGATTGGCTCGAACGGTTCGGCGGAATCGGCTTCGCCGCTGGCGGGCGCATCGGTGTACAGAATGCCCGCGAAGTCGGCGGCGGTTTCAGCAGCCGCCAGCACCGCCAGCGTGAACCGCCGCAGTTGGGCGAAGAGCGGCAGCGCCGGCGTGATGTCCGGGATGCCGCGAGCCTGACCGGGGCGATCCATGCGGAACCAATGCAGCATCGTCTCCGCGGGCACGCGGTCGTACTTCAGTAGACGACAAAACAGCGACTCGCCGGGATGTTCGCGGAGAACGTGGTACTCGACCGGGTTGTTCCACGAATCGAACAGAATGCCATCGACCGTGGCGTTCAGGTTCGGATCGGGTGTCGTCACGCAGTCGGCTTCGACGAGTTTCAAATCGAGTTGCACGGCGTGCGGCAGCTTCGGATTGCTCGTCAACAGGGCAAAAGATTCGCCGTCCGTGGCGCGAGCGCACCGCATCGTGCGGAGTTTCTCCGGCAGTCGAACGGCCGTGGCCCAGCGAGCGAACTCGCTTTCGATTTGCCGATTGGCTTCATCGCTCTCGGTGAGCAACTGCAAACGCGGGCCGGTGCCGATTACGTCGTTTGCAAGCGAGAGGACGATCCCTTTCGCGTAACTGTTGTTGGCGACCTCGTAGCGGGCACGGTTCCGCAGGATTCGCCGCACTTCGGGGCTGTTGGCCGAATTCGCGGAAAGCCCGTCGGCGTTCGCCCAATGACGACGGTTGTCGTCATTCGTGACGGCCGCGTCGTAGCGGGCACGCACAACGCGCACAACTCGCTCGCGTTGCGGCTTTGCGTTCCAGATGTTGGTGAGCCAACGAAGCATTCAGTCGGCCCCCGGAGGTACGAGTTTGTTGAACCGCAGGCCGCGATTGCCCTTCTTCGCGGCTTCTTTGGCCGCGAGGTAACGATCCGCTTCGATCTGGTCGGGGAGCGGGTGCTGCTCGACGGAACCGGCGTCGCCCGAGGCTTTCGCCGGGCCTTTCGCGTTCTGTTCGATGGTCTCGTCGAGTTCGTCCGGCATTGGCGAAAGCCCCGATGAGGGCATTTCAGAACCGAAAATCGGTTGCGACGTATGCGCCTCGCACGTTACTTACGCCGTCTGTTTTTGAGTTGTCCGCGAGATGACGAAATCTGACGAAATGGTCACTTCCTTGACTTGCGTTGCAGATCTCGGAAGCTCACTCGCTCTCGCTTCGGAGCCGGTTTCCCCTCGGTTCCGGGGAGAGAACAGCCCTGCATGGATGCGGCCACGGCGCAGCCGACGACGCCGTCGAGCCAGTGGTTATCGCTTCGTTCCGGGCGCATCTTCCATTCATCGACCGTGCGGCCACGCCCTTCCGTCTTCACGCGGTATTCCGCCGTGAGGTGATCGGAGAAGAGCCGGTGGGTTTCGGGATGATCGCCGAAGAGAGACAAACAGCCTCGGTCGCCGAGCAACACGGCAAGCCGGGCCTGCACGAACGATTTCCAGAAGTTCGTATCGAACAACACGTGCCGCACTGCACGTTTTCCTTGGACATTCGGAATGCGCCAGTGGTGGCCAACCCGGTCGCCGGGCCGACGCTTGTATTCGCTGAACGGCTGGCTCGATGCACCCACGAAGCGCCCGTGAGCGGGCGTCACCACCGAGGCGAACGCCGACTCGCGGCAGAACTGGTACACGATGTCGGTCGAAGTCCCCCAGTTGGCGTCGATCAGACAGCGTTCGATCCGCATCACGGCTCCATCATCCCGTTGCCAATCGCGGCCGAGGATCGAGCCGGAGAGTTTCTCCAACCCCTGATAGATCGCTCCTTCTTGCCCTGCCGCGCCCGTGGCGACGGCAAGGGTGGGGTTGGCTTCACGGAGCGTGAAGTAGGCTCGGCGTTGGTCGGGCCAGGTGCCGTAGTCGAGGACGTAGCCAGTGAAATCGTCTTCCCAAGCACAAACGACCCAGAACAAGAGCGACCCCTGCACGTCGATGAACGCGGAGATGTGGTTGCAACCGAGCGGCACTTCGCCACTACCGCGGCGATTGAACTTCCCGGCGATCTGATCGGCCGTGAGTTCATCATCGCCGCCGACCTCTTCGAGCAATGGCTCGTTCTGATACTCGGCGAAGAACGCCGCTTCGTCCTGCAGCCGCAGGTTCATCGCGTGTTGGATGCCGGAGAGTTCATCGTGATTGAACCGAGCGGGCCAAGCGACCCGCGAACCTTCGTCCATCGCTGGTTGGTTCCGGCGGTAGAACTCCGTGGCCTCGACGCCTTCACGCCCTTCCCGCAAACTCTCCGCACGAATCTCGGCGTACTTCTTCCACAACGCTTCGTCCGTGGGGAACGAGTAAACCATCTTCGTCCGCTCGCCATTCCACTCCGGGTGCTTGTCGCGGGAAAGGATGTTGTCGGCCATGTCGCCAGGACGAATCACCGTGCAGGGCATAATGCCGGATATCTTCCGCCCCGGCCCAGCGAGGCCCAACACCGCACCCGCGAGGATGCTTTCGCGGGTGGCACACTGGCTGAGACTGCGGGCGCTTTCGTCGGTTTGCGGATCGTCAATGATGATCAAGTTCGGCCGCACTGTCTTGCCGTCCACGCGCTTGTACTTCATGCCGCGAATACGCCCGGTGATGCCTGCCACTTTGATGATCGCACCGGACGCCGTGCTTTCGGCGATGGTGGGCAGTACGATTTCGCGGGCCGTCCAGCCGATGTGCGTGCGCTCCTCCTTGTAAAGCTGGCCGCTGCAACGGTTGGCGATGCCATCCAAGCAGTGGATCGGGTAGACCACTTCCGGGAAGTCTTCGAGTAGCAGTTCGTTGCCATCGAGTTCCGTTTTGATGGCATCGAGCATGTCCATCGCATGCCCTTCGTCACTGCCGATCAAGCAGACGAATTCGCGGTGCCCGTACAGCACCGCCCAGATGCAGGCACATTCGGAGATGGTGCTTTTCCCGGAACCACGCGGCATAGCGAGGGCGAACAATCCACCGCGAAGGACCGCCTGCTCGATGCGGCCGATCACCTTGAGGTGGTCGTCGGACCACGGCAACGAGAACGTGAGTGGGAAGTAACTGTCGCAGAAGTAACGGAAGTCGGTTGCCGCTTTCGCTTTTCGTTCCGCATTCACCACGTCGGGCAACTCGCCGATGTCGCGGCCCGCCAGGGCAATCGCCCGGTTGCGAAGGCGCGAGCGTTCCTTCACCACGGCATACGGATCGGCTTCCGGCTCCGGCTTCGGGGCGTGCCGCTCCGTGACCAGCCACGCGACGTAGCGAAGAAGGTCAACGTGCTTGCCGTCGCCGATGCGCATCCCGGCGCGGGAGCGATGGCGATAGAGTTGCCGTTCGCTGATCACCTCGCCGAGCGGCGTCGAGTTCAGCAAGCGGCACACTTCGGACGGCTTCAATCGTCGCGGATCACTCGCCACTACGTCCCTCCTGTTTCACCAGCCACGCGGCCAGGTGAACTAAGTTGATGCTTCCGTCTCTGTTCGTGGGCGCACCCGTTTCGATGTCCTTGCGGAGCATCTCTTCCGTCACCGGCGAGCCGAAGGCGCGGGTGAGCAGCCGGGCGGCGTTCGCCACGGAAATGGCGGTCGGATTCAAAGCATTTTCGGCCACGCAGAATCTCCAAAAATCTCAGGAAAAGCAGGCGTTCTGCGCTTCCCTGTCCCGCGATTCAATCGTAACTGTGTGTCACGCGGATTGATGAACACGCGAACACACCGCCAGCGGAGAACCACGATGTCGAACGCCAAGAACAAGAAGCCGAAGCTGCAAGCGGAAGCCGCTTACGAGAACGCTCACCTGGTCGCACAAGACCTTGTGCAACGGATCGGCGAACTCCTTTTCGAGATGCCCGCTCCGGGCAACGACGACCACCCGATCCACTGGGGGCACGTTGGAGACATCAACCATGTCAACGCGATGCTCCTCGAAGTCATCGCCTTCCTTGATCGCAAGAACGGGTAACGCCGAAACGCCTTCGGGCGTAGCGGCGGGTGGTTCCCGCCGCCTGACGAGGCAGCCAACCCCTCACATACCGGAGACGAACATGAGCAAGAAGACCACGAAGACGACCAAGACCGCCCCGAAGAAGGCTCCCGCGAAGGCGAAGCCCGCCCCAGAAGCCAAGCCCGAAATCATCGATGCGGGCGGCGGAATCTTGGTGGAGATCGCCAAGCCCACGAAGAAGGCCAAAGCCCCCAAGCTGGTCGAAGGCTCGCTGAGTGCAGCCTTCCGCGAAGCGGGCGACATTCACGGGATCAGCGACCCGCCGGAAAAGCCTGCGAAGAAGGCGAAGCCCACCACGGATGCGAAGCCCAAGAATCTGAGCGCCTTGGACGCGGCGGCGAAGGTTCTCGCGGAAGTGGGCCAGCCGATGAACGCGAAGGAGATGATCGACGCGATGGCCAAGGCGGGATACTGGACCAGCCCCGGCGGGAAGACCCCGCACGCCACGCTCTACGCCGCCATCCTCCGCGAGATCGGAGCCAAAGGGAAGGAAGCCCGCTTCGCCAAGACCAGCAAGGGGCACTTCGCCAGCAACGCCTAAGAGACTGTCCCATAAGCCCCGAAAATCCCTTGTTTTCCAGCAGTTTCGCAGGGCAAAACCGGGCTCCTGGGACAGTCTCTAAGCGAGAACGCTCGCCTTTCGCCCACGACGCCGCGTTACGCGGCGTCTTCTCGTTGATCGCGTTCCTCTTCAAAGCCTCCCCTCCAACGCCCCACGCGCCAACGTGGGCGAACCGGTGGCAAGCCTGTGACATTGCTGTGACTTCTCTGTGTCATTGCTGTGACATTTTGACCTCCGGCTTCGCCGCAATGCGTTCCGCTTTCTTGCCGGTGAACTGCTCCCAGCGGTTCACGATCACATCGACGTAGAGCGGATCGAGTTCCATGAGGAATGCTTTCCGTCCCGTTTGCTCCGCGGCGATCAGGGTGGAACCCGAACCGCCGAAGAGATCGAGAACATGCTCGCCTTCGCGGGAGGAGTACTGCATCGCCCGCACGGCCAGTTCGACTGGCTTTTCGGTGAGATGCACCATGTTCTGCGGGTTGACCTTCTTCACCTGCCAGAGGTCGGTGGCGTTGTTCGGGCCGAGAAAAACGTGGGCCGCCCCCTCACGCCAGCCATAGAAGCACCACTCATGTGCCCCCATGAAATCCTTACGGCCCAGCACAGGATGCTGCTTATCCCAGATGATCGACTGCGAGAAGTAGAGTTCGTTGGCCTTCAACGCGGGCGGGTAGTTGGCGCAATTCGCGTACCCTCCCCAAATGTAAAAACCTCTTCCGGGATCAAGCACGCGAGCCATGTTCCCGAACCATGCGTTGAGCAACACATCGAACTCGGCTTCCGTGACGAAGTCGTTCTTCAGTGGGCGGTCCTTCGGCCGCAGCTTCTTCGTGGTCGCTTTCGACTTGCCGGGATGCCGGGCGAGATCGAATCCCTGATGATGCTTTTCCGGCGGCGTATCCGAGGAAGGGAAGCTCGATAGCCCGGCGGCGATGGCGTTGTTGCTTCGCGGTTCAACGGCCACGTTGTACGGCGGATCGGTATGAACCAATTGGATGGTCACGCCGTTCAAGAGCCGATCCAGATCGGCGGGGTTGCTGCTGTCGCCGCACATCAAACGGTGATCGCCCAGCACCCAGATGTCGCCATGCTGAGTGATGGCTGCGTCGGGCGGTTCCGGCACTTCGTCGGGATCGACCAAGCCATCCTTCAGCGTCGGATCGAGCAACTTCGCCAACTCATCCATGTCGAAACCGAGCAGGCCGAGGTCGTAGTTGGCCTCCTTCAACGCGCCGATCTCGATGGGGAGCAGGTCGTAATCCCATGTCGCCAGCGACGCGGTTTGGTTATCCGCGATGCGATAAGCACGAATCTGTTCCGGCGTCAGGTCTTTGGCGACATGCACCGGTACTATATCAAGGCCGAGTTTCTGAGCCGCTTTGAACCGCGTGTGCCCGGCGATGATGACGCCTTCCGTATCGACGACGATGGGCTGACGGAACCCGAACTCCTTCAGGCTCGCGGCCACCGCTTCCACGGCATCATCGTTCTGGCGCGGGTTGCTGGGGTACGGCTTCACGTCGGCGATCTTCCAAAGTTCGATCTTCATTGTTGGTCCTCCAGAATGCGAACGGCATATTCCTGAATCGGGGTCATTTCGTCGTCGTACCTGTCCCGCTGAATGCGATGGCTGGCACGGGCCAACTGCCGGCGGCAAGAACTGCACATTCCGCCGCCGGGGTACGGGTCGTGGCAGCGGTCGCACAGATACGGAACAAACTGCGGTTCATCCTTCGGCATGGTGCTTCTCCGTGAAGTTCGGACATCGAAAACAAACTGTGTTGCGTTTGGTGGCTGTTCCCGCGGGCCGCAAAAACATCAAAAACTCGCCGGGAGTACCTATTCGGCCCACACCGAAAAAATCGGCGGGACCGAAGTTCGGCCAACGCCGAAGATTCGGCACGGCATGACTGAACGGATGAACAGAGAAAAGAAGAGGAAGAGAAAGAAAGAAGAGAGTAATTGCAGTAATTCACGTTCTTGCCCGTGCGCGTATTCATGTCCCTTCGCGTGCTTAGGCGTAAAAACCGCAATTACTGCAATTACCTCTTTCATCTCCGTCCCTCTCTTCTGTGAGCCTCGGTGCAAAAACAGCAGGAACAGCAATTACTCCGTGGGCGGCGTCAACGCCTCCGGCACGAGGCGATAGGCGACCGTGGGGCGGCCACCTTTGCGACCAGGCGGCACGATCTGATGTTCGATGAGCCGCTGCTGCAGGAGAGTGTCGCGGACTTCCTCGTGTTCGCGGTTCGACCACGGCAAGCGCCGATTCACTTTCCAGAACGGCATCCATTCGTCGCCGTGCTGCTGTTGCCATTGCTCCAACACTTCGAGCAGCCGCTTCCGTTTGGAATCGAACTCGCTCTCGCTGGCGTGCTGGCGAGCCATGTAGAGCATTCGCCGGGTTTGGTGCATGGCGAACGCACCCGCCCAATGCACCGCTTCGAGCGTAATGATCGGATTCTCGCGGTTTACACTCACCGCATAGATGAGGGCGAGCCGTCGGGCCTTCTCGTAGGTGCGTGCCCACATCGCCATGCCGGACTGGTCGTTCGCCTCCTGGCATCGGTCGTACTGCTCGCGGTCGATCCGTTCCCGCAAGGCGGTGAACTCGGCGAGCGCTTCCGCGGCGGTCGGCACCAGCACCGGTTCGGGGTGTTCGTTGCCGAGGTTGCCGCCGGGCTGGTAGGTCGCCCACCAACGGGCCGCCTCCACGATGGAATCAGGGAGCGGGCGATACACATCGTCACGCCCTTCGCCGCGATTGCCGCACTCAAGGATCAGCAAGCGAGCGAGAAAGCCGTTGGTCATGAGCCGTGCCGAGAGCGATTCGTAGAAGTGCTTCGGCACCGCCGTGCCGAACAAGCACAAGCACGGATGGTGAATCACTTCCCGTTCCCGGCCCGCTTTGGCTCGCTTGGTGAAGATGCCGTTGGCGCTCGAATACATCTGCAACAGCATCGACACGATGGCTTCGTGCCGGGCATCCTTCGCTTGGCTCACCCGGAGCATCAACCCGTCGATTTCATCCACTTGGAACAACGACGCGGGCTGAACGAACAGCCGATCTTCGATCCCCTCGCCGCTGGCGAAGCTGGTGCCGAGGCAATCAGCCAAGCCCGCCTCATACAAGATGCGGGTGTTGACCTTGCGGGCATGGTCTTTCCCGACACCGGAGTTCGCCAAGCTGAGGACGTACAGATTCGTGCGGTTATCCATCGCATCACGGACCTTGCGGCCAGCGAGCAGAGCTTGCAGCGTGAGTGCGCCCGCGAAGGCCAGCACCGGTTCCGGGTACGGAGCAGTGTCGAATGTGTACTGCATCACCTCGGCGATGAAGCCGGGCACGTGAAGCAGTTCGCCGGGGATCGGCCCCGGATCGGGAATCTCGAATTCATCCTCCACATCGAGTTCCGCGAACATCTGCTGGTAGTGGTTCTCGGCCAAGGCGACCGAGACTTCATCCGCCGGATATCTGGCGATGCTCGTGGCAATCCGATCCACTTCCGTTTCCGCCAAAGGCGGCACGCACCGGTTCTGGTTCGTTTCCTGCAGGGCGGCGGAGATCTCCTTCAACCCCATCCCGACCCGGCGCATATGCCCCGCGAGGCGTGCGAGCGTGGCGTTCCGTTCGCCCGACGGGATCGCGTTGGCGTCGGCGGGACTTGTCGCAACGTGGGCCAACGTGGGCGTTTTGGTGGCCAAACGGTCGAGGGCTTCGACCAACCACCCCGGTGGTTCGGGGAGCCTTTCGGCGGGGTCAGAAAGTTCGCAACCTTCCACCCAGCGGTACAACCCCTCGGCACGTTCCGAAGGAGCCGCGATGATGTAGCCGCCGTCGGTGCGAATATCGATGCCGCGAGCCAGTTTCCCGGTCGAGCATTTCCAGTCTTTGCCAGCAACGCGGCGGAAGACATAGTGCCGCCCGCCACGCGGAGTGAGTGCAATCGCACCTGCTTTGGCCAGGTCTGCCGCACGGTCGGGATCGCCGGGCCAGGTGTTGCCAGCACCGTCGATGTCAACCACAAGCAACCCTTCAGTCGGGATGCCGATGTTGGCGTGCGGGTGCTTCGACCACCACTGTTCAATCTGAACGGGATCAGCCGAGGCATCGTGAAAGCCGTGCCGGGTGATCGGGTGCTTCGTGCCGGGGATGCACGGAAAGACCCGATAGCCGAGTTCGGCATACTGCAGGGCCATATCCAATCGAGAAGGCGAACTCAAAATGGCACCTCCTCGTCGGATGCGGTTGCGAATTCAGGAATCGACTCCAACTGGTAGCCGGTGATGCGGTCGTAGTCTTCGCCGGAAACAGAGCGAACGGTGATCGACTTCGGCTCGGCGATGCCGATTCCCTCGTTCAGCAGGAAATAAGCCTCTTCCGCCGTCGCTGGCACCGGCTCCCGCGAACGCTGCTTCCACCACGCCACCGCCTTGCCGCGGGCGTAGCCGGTGTGCCCGAAGCAGACCCATTCCGATTTCCACTTGTGCCAGCCAATCTTGTAATCAACCCGCAGCGTTTTCGGATCGTCTTCGCTGGCACCCCGTTTGGTGTGGATGCTGTAAGCGACATCCTGAACGGCGAAGGTTTCGATGGTCACCTGGCCGGAGAGAACACCGGCGTTTGAAGCCTTCGCATCGTGCTTGTTCCGATCCGGCGGCGGGAACTCGTAGCCGCACGAAGGGCACACCGCATAGCCCGCGGCGATCAAGCTGTTACACTCCGGGCATTCTTTCGCGGGCGCGGCACCCGTGCCGGGGTTGCGTTCCTTCACGCGAATCTGATCGACCGGGCCGTGCCGAAGGACGTTGCCGCCAAAGTCGAGAACCAAGCAGTTCTGCTTGGAAGCGTGGAGCCGGAAACCGCGACCGACCATCTGGTAGTACAGCCCCGGCGAAAGCGTCGGCCGCACGAGCGCCACGCAGTCGATGTGCGGGGCATCGAAGCCGGTCGTCAGTACGTTCACGTTGCAGAGGTACTTCAGCGGCTTCGCGGCGGTGTCGCCGAAGTCGATTTGAAGTTGCCGCACCCAATCGGGATTGCGGAAGCGAGTGAGCGTTCGATCCCGCTCTTCAGTTGGCGTATCGCCGGTGACGAAGCCACACTCGATTCCGTGATTCTCGGCCAGCACGCGGACGATATGTTCGCCATGCTTCACCCCGCTGGCGAAAATCAGCACGGCATTGCGATCCTTCGTTTGCTCGACGATCTCTTCGCAGGCCGCTTCCACGAGGGCATCATCATCCATCAAGTCTTCCACTTCACCGGCGATGAACTCACCTCCGCGAACGTGAAGCGTGGAGATATCGGCTTTCGCTTGCCCCGCTTTGGAAATCAACGGGCACAAGTAGCCTTGCACGATCAACTCGCGGACACCGACCTCGTAGCACACTTGGTTGAGGAATCCTTCCGGTGTGCAGATGGTGCCCGACTTCAAGCGATACGGGGTGGCGGTGAAGCCGATCACACGCAAGTGCGGATTCACCGTCTTGGCGTCGGCAAGGAACTGCCGATACATCCCGTCGCCGTCGGGCGGAATCAAATGAGCTTCATCGACGATCACCAGATCGAACGGATCGAACTCGCACGCCTTCTTCCAGATCGATTGAATCCCAGCAACGATCACCGGCTCTCGCTGATCGCGTCGCTTCAAGCCCGCCGAGTAAACGCCGAAGGGAATCTCCGGGCAGACGGTACGGAGCTTGTCGGCGGCCTGTTCGAGCAGTTCCTTCACGTGAGCCAGCACCAGCACGCGGCCTTTCCATTGGCCGACGGCATCCTTGCAAATGTTGGCAATGATCGGCGTCTTGCCGCCGGCGGTCGGCACTACGGCGCAGGGGTTGTCGTCATGCGAACGCAGGTGCTGATAGACCGCGTCGATGGCTTCACGTTGATAGGGTCGCAACTGTAACATTCAAATGGCCCGAATGCGAACGAGGGTTTTCCCGCCTTCCACCGGCGAGCATTTCGAGATTGAAAGCCGGACGATTTGCGAATCGTCGGCGTAGGCTCCGCCATGCTGCAACGCATCGAGCAGAGCCTTTTGCACGTTGTCGATGTCGCGCCGACGGTTGTCGGGCGGGTGAACCTCCACTTCCACTTCGAGAGCGCCCACCAGTGGCTGAAGTTGAAGTGCGGTGAGGATGGCCACCACGTTCGAGCGGAACCGCCGCCCTTCACGGCTGATCAGAGTTCGAGGACCACACCGTCGCCAGTAGTGGTTGATCGAGGGCGGGTACGGCAGTTCCACTTCGAGCATGGCGGCTTCTCCTGTTACCGTTTCCACGGCGGCGTGCTGTTGTTCGCCACGCCGTTGGCCGAGGGTGCGGCCGATTTCGCGGCGACGGGCGACTCGGTGTTCTTGGGCGAGTAGCCGCGAACCTCGTTCGTGATGTCGCCGGTATCGTCGCGTTTTTTGCACTTCACGTGGATCACGAGCGGCAGGTTGTGCAGTTCGACCGAATCCTTCGGAGCCAGCACGCCGACCGCCCGACAGATTGCGGAGAGTTCCGCGCGAGCGATGGTGACCGCCGTCGCGTTCGGGTTGTCGAGATTGAGCCGCGCCCAGAGCAGGCGACCTTTGTGTTCGCCTTCGATGATCTCGAAGGTGAGTTGCAGGTAGCTGCCGGAACCGGACTTGGTCGGCTTCATTTCGCTCTCGGTGATGACCGCGAGATACTTGCCCGCGGGCACCGGATCGAAGTCGCCGGTCGGTTCCACTTGGTTCGCATCAAAGCCGTTCAGGTTAGCCATGGGTCGTTTCCTCGGTTGGTTGGGTCGTTGGGTTCGGTTGGTTGGTTGAGAGTGCGTTGATGAACGCGGGCCACGACAACGGCAGTTCCTCCGTGAGGCCGTATCGGTTCTTGGCGACGCACGATGGCCCGCCAACGGTTCGGAGAATCCGTTCTCCGCCGTCCTTGCCCACCGCGTGCGCGATGGTCCGTTTGCGGCCGAAACCCGCTTCTTCGGATTGGGTTCGGAACTTCCGTGTGGCAAACAGCACTGCGTCGCACCACTCACTCACGAGCGCGGAAGCGTGCTTGTGCAGACGGGGCGAGTAACGGTCGTAAGGCGGCGCTTCCGGGTCTTCAAACTTCTCCACCTTCGCGTGGGCGATCAGCACGACGACCATGCCGCGTTGATGCCGGAGCAGATTGAGTTGCTCGACGAGTTCCCGCCAGTAACCGAGGGCGTGGTTGTAACCGCGAGCGTAACCACCGTCGGCCTTCTCGATGTTCTTCACCGCGAAGTCAGCACAGACCCGGTCCCAGATCAGCCGTTCGAGCCAATCGAGTGAATCGACTACGATGGTTTCAAAGTCGTGTTGTTGCGTGCGGAGTTCCTTGAGCGTGTCGGTCACTTCATCGAGCGTGGACGCGAGCGGGAACTTGGCGCAGTCGATCTCGTCGAGGCCATCCTCGGTCGGAAGGAAAATCGGGTTCGGAGCCTGGGCACCGAAGGTCGATTTGCCGATGCCAGGAGTGCCGTACACCAGCAACCGGGGCGGTCGCGGCGTTCGACCGCGTTGGATTTTGGTCAGCAAGCTCACGCGCAGGCCTCCTGGAGTTTGAGAGATTTGGAAGGAGCAGCCGAAAGTTGGCGGCAGATCGTGAAGCTTCCTTCGGGGAACTCGCGGGAGATCAACCCGCCGAAGGTGCGAGCGATCAGCCAGCCGGTGAAGGTGCTTTCGTCGATGACAATTTCGCGCTCGACGAACTCGAAATCAGCATCCAACGCCACGTTGACACGGCCGACCAAACCTTCGACCGCATACAGTGCCAAGCAGAATGTCAGCTTGGCTTCGCTGACCGGCTCACCTTGCCAGAATTGGAATCGCACGGGTCTGTTCATCACTTGTCCTCGAAAAGGTAACTGCGGTGTAGCGCCCTCGGCAGTTACCTACGCCGTCTGTTTCCGAGTTGTCCGCGATCAGGCGTTTTCGATTCCGGCTTTTTCGAGAATCGCCTGAATCGCACGGCAGGCATTTCGCACGGCACGTCGGGACACGTTCATTTCGCCTGCGACGGAATGGACCGTGCCCTCGATCAACCGCTCGCAAATCTCGCGGAGGTCGCTCGGAAGGCTTTTGAGGACGGTTCGGACCGCTTCGACGATTTCACGGACTTCGGTGTCCGCGCGTGGTGCGATTCCGATGCGTCGGTAGAGATGTGCGGGCGAAATGCCGCTACCCAGTGGTTTCGACCACGATTTGTCGGTGCCGTCACCATCGAGCGTGACGACGGGGCCGCACACGCCGCGTTTGAGTCGCTCCCGGCTCCGCACGAGATCGGCGACCGAGTTGTTGACGATCCGGTCGATGAAGGTGTTGAGAGACGCCTTCGATGGATCGAATGCTCCGGCTCGTTCACAGACCATCAGCCAGAGTTCTTGCTGGAGATCGTCTTGATCCGATTCGCCGAATCCCGGTCGTCGACCGATTTGCCGAGCTTTGAATTGGATGAGCTTCTGAGCGTAATCCGTGAGGATGAAATCTTTCCCGTTACTGTTCACGACAGCCTCCGGGGTCGGAAGCTGTCATCCACGGCCAGCCGCTCGGAGGAGCGGAAGCGTCGTGTCGCGGTGTGCCACCGCGAAACCACACGAACGCTTATGACTGCCGGGTTCTGTTCGCCTCACGACCCGGAAGGCCGCTGGCGTGTCGCGGTTGCGACCGTCACCGCACGGGAACGGGACCGTCTCCGCGAATCGTAAGTGCTACTACTGCTGGGGTTTGGAACGAATCATCTTTTTTTCTCGCCTGTCGCGGGACTTCGACACCGTCGGGCGCACGACTGAATCGCTGTCGTCGGCACGGACAACGGCCGCAATGCCTCCGGCCCGCGCCACCGCACGCTGAACTTAATCCTTTGAGATCGCTCGGCTCGTTTGCTCGGCAAGGAAATCTGCCGCTTTGCGGTACGAACCCTGTTGTTGGTAAGCCCCCACAAATACGGCGTCCGTAAGTTCCGTCTTGTTGTTGGCGCTCATCTGCTGGCGAATCATGAGCTTGAGTTTCTCCTCGGTGAGCGGGACCGAGTCGCCAAGAACACCGTCCGCATCCTGAATAGCAGTGGTAATTGCGAGATGGTCGAGTTCGAGGCTGGATTCGCCGCTGTTCGCCACTTGATCGAGCGCGATCATCGGCGGTTCGCTGCCGATCCAGTAATCGGCAGCGGGCATGGACCGTGGCACGAACACAATCGGCTGGCGGGCGTTGGTGATCACACTGCGGACGGTATCGGCATCGCGCCAGTGAAGCCCACGAGCGAACAACACGTCGCGTGATTTCCTCTGCCAATTCGTTCGGCCCAATCGCCACACGCGATGGTGCGAAAGTTCACTCACGGAGCCGGTGAGGTTCAACTTCGTAACGATGGCACCTGTCAGCGTGCCGAAATCGACGGTCCACTGCCAACGGGCATCTCTCGGCACTCGAACTCGCAAATGTTCCGGGCATGTGATATAGAAGTAGGTTTCTCGTCCCGCACCTTCGCACGCGATGACCTCTTCGTAATGGTCGTGGCATTCTGGGCAAAGAACGCGACTCGCCTCCGCGCCCGGAATCAGCAATCCGCAAGCGCGGAGGCGGTCGAGAACTCCATCGGGCCATTGCGAGACCATGTGAACAGGGACGAGCGGCGTGGCGGAATCGGCCAACGTCCAAATCCAAATCAAGGGATCACGCACGGAGAATCCTCCATCGACGGATGCAGCGTTCGCCGACCTCACGCACGTCGTCCGGTTTGCTCTTGAGATCGCAGGTGTTCGGCTTGGAGACGTTGAACGTCATCGTTTTCTTCCGCCCGCGACCGTTGCTCTGGAACTCGATCTGGATGCCGATTTGCAGAATGTGCAACTCTGCGGGCGACCACCCGTGGGCTTCACACAACTCGCGGATCACGGAGCGGAACTCGGCAAGCGTCACCGTTTCGCGCAACCGGGGTTCGTGCGACTCAATGATGGGATGGGCGACCGCCGGCATGACGCGAACTCGCCGGATATGCACGGATTGAATGCAATCTTCCGGCTCCGTGATGAACGCGAACGTGGGTTCCAGCAGGTGATCCAGTTCGTAGCAGCGGCGAATCGGGTCGGTATCGTCCACTTCGACATCGAGAACCGACTTGCAGAACGCCCGGCGCAGGGGCAACTGCACCTTCTTGCCGCCCTTGGCGATGATCTCCAATGCGCCGTCGTTCGGCTCGAAGATGAACACATCGTGGAAGGCGTATTCCAATTCGCGCGCCGTCAGTTCGCCCGCGTTATCGAACCCCAGGCGTTTGTCGGCCCACTCCGGAAGGTAGGCGTAGAAGTAGTCGGTGCCGTTCGCACGCCGATAATGGTGAACCCGGCAATGCTCGGCGCGGAGTTCCTTTTCGTGGTAATACGTGCGGACGCTTTCTTCCAATCCCCGAATGAGTGCAGGGGTCACATCGAGCAACTTCTTCTCCAGGCCGTTCCAGCGGTTGGAAAATTGGCCGCCACGCAGCGCTTCCGCCCGCGCGTAAACCGATGTTTCGTCGAAGGACCCACGGGCATCGAGGTACGCCCACAACGCCTTGTCGTGCAGGCCGCTTCGCTCGGCGAATGTCGTGAGCTTGTCCGGGCAACGCCATTCCAGGTCTTCCACAAGAACGCGCTGGCTTCGCTCGTCGGCCAGTTCGTTGACATCTTGAAGAACGACTTCCAGCTTGCGGCGGGTGTCGCTTTCGAGTGCATCCCACCCTTCCACAATGGGCGTGATGTCGTGCGACTTCAGTGAGTCCCACGGTACATCGGCCATGACGCGGAACTCCTCGAAGAGCCGCCGCAACAGCGATTTGTCGAGCAACTTGAGTTGCTTCTTCATGTCAAACGATTTCGACACAATCCCCTCCCCCCAGATGTAACCTGTCTGATAGACAGTAAACACGAAGCAAAAAACCGCCCTTCAATCGAAGAGCGAGACCTCTTTCTTCCGCACGAGGAAGCCGAGGTCTTCGAGTCGAATCCGCATGGCCGGTGCGGAGACTGCGAATTGCTCCGCGAGTGGTCGGCTCAGGTGTTCCAAGATCATGGTTTCCTGTGCGTCGGCACTCAATTCCATGCCGCCGCGACGAAGCAACTCGGCGGTGATGATCTTCTGCTTGCGGGTGTCGTCAATCTCGCTCAACGCGATTGCTCCCGCCTCTCCACGCCATTGTTCCCAAGCGTCTTTCACCAGCGTTCGCGGCATGAGCAGGTACGCCGCGAACGTGTCAGCCTGCCATTCGACGGGCTTCTTCTTTTCGCTGGATCGACAGACGAAGTCCGGTTTCGACGGCGCACCGTCGAACAGGAACTGCTCGCCGCCGCGACGGAGGAAGTGTTTCCGGTGCAGGCACCAGTGGCCGGTTTCGTGGGCCAGCGTGAATCGGTATCGCCCGCGTTTGTTGGGGTAGAGTTTCGGGTCGAACTGCATATCGACGGCGATCATCTTTTCGTGGAAGAAGATCGCGCCGTGGATGTCACTGTGTCCGAACTCGGTCTTCATATCCATGAAATCGGAATATAGGCCCAGGTGCAACTCGATGATCTCGTCGAGCGTAACGGGTGGCTCGACGACTTCACCGTAAGCTTTCCCGAACTCGGCGAGGAGCAAGTTCGCTTCGGCTTCGATGACGGATGCTTTCAAGAATGGCACGTCAACGCTCATTTCTTTTCCCCCTCGTCCGCTTCTTGTGTGTTTTTCTCTCGCATTTTGCGAGCCTGTTCTTTGAGCTTCCGCAATTGCTCAATGGTTAGCCCGCTGGCCTCACGCAGCAAATCGGGCATCACCGTGGGTTGTTTCTTGATGATCCCCGGCAAATCGTTCGGCAAGCGGTCGGCCAAGACGATCCATTCATCGGGATTCACGTCGAGAGCCTCGGCCATCTGCTTCACACGTTCCGCCGTCGGCGGATCAACGTTACACTGTTCGACCTGCGACAGGTACGTTGGGCTAATACCCATCAAGTCAGCGAATCGCCGCAACGTGAAGCCTTTTTCCAAACGCCTCTCGCGGAGAACTTGTCCAAACAGTTTGGATTTCTGGGTCATGCTCTCTCTCCCAGACTGGATGACGGGCCGGTTCCTTCAGTCCCCATTCGAGATTATGCCTCCGCTGGTTCCAACACGGTTTCGGTCGCCTTCGCTTGTTTGTCCGGCGGGTAGCCGTGTTTGCGGGGGATACGCTTGATAATGACACGCAGGTTGGCCCGCACGTTTTTCGAATTCCCCTACTCTCACGAGAGTTTGGAGTTGTTCAATGGTCATACTCCACCCCTCCCGACAATGCATTCGGATCGTGCGTGACGGTGTCACCAATCCGGAATACCTTAAAAACGTTCTTCGCCATGCCGCCCCTCGTCCTAACTGTTCAATTCACAGTAAACAACACCCTCATCTTAACCCGCCGGTCAGGGGAAAACAATGTGTGTAGCGAAAAAGTGATTGGAACGACAACAGCCTGGCGTTCCGGCCCACGGAAAGGGCAGGACAACCCGGCTATTCGTTGGAATTGGCGAAACCCTACTCGGCTGAGCTGCTCCGTTTCAGCACTTCCCACAGACGGCGTTGGTGGGCGAAGTCCGCTTCCTGGCAGACCTTCCGCATCCGCTTCTCGTGGATCGGGTCGCGGCCGCAATCAACCAGCGGCAGGAAAAGCAGCTCCTCCTGAATGTCCGGTGCGAGGTGGAGGAGATTCATCACCTGCGTGATGCGTGGCTGCGTGACCATGCAGATACGGGCGATTTCCCCCATGTCCGTACAGCGCCGCGAGCGGATGAGGTCGTCGAAGAGCAACGCTAATGCCATCAGCCGCGAGAGTCGGGGGACGCGCCCTTCGGGAACTTTCTCCGCCGGCGGCGGCTTGTCCATGATCCGCGTTCGCCCCTGCGCTCCGCGAGCGAAATAGATTTTCTTCTTGATCGTAATCATGCGGCGGCACCTCCGAGTTTCGTGTTCATCAGCGTGCGAATGGCGGTCGGGTGGAACGTCACCGATACCGAACTTTCCTTCGGGTCGAACTCGATCCGCGAAATCAGTAGGTGGATGATCGAGGCTTGCTCGCGGGGAATCAGGGCATCCCAGAGTGTGTCGAAGTCCTCGAACGCGACCACCACGTCTTCGTGCGTGAGCCGGTCTTTCTCGCGGTCGTGAACCAAGTCTTCGAGTTCCTTGCTCCGGGTTTCCGCGCTGGCGATCTTCTCGTGCAAGTCAGCGATCAAGGCGGTGGTTGCGGAATCACTCGCTCCGCTGGTGGCCAGTTTGCGAATCTCCGTGACGTGCCGGGCGAGTTCGCGTTCGAGTTGCACCCGCTCGTTCATCATCTCGGCGATCTCGGCGTCGTACTGAGCGTTCGCCTGCTTGATGACTTCGGCCCGCAAGCCGGCGTCGGAGGTCAGGGCGCGGATTTGATCGACCACCACTTTCTCGGCTTCGCCAGCCGGAAGGGAGGGCGACGGACACGCTCGCCGACCGCTCTTGATGGCCTTCGTGCAGGTGTAGTAGCGATACTTGATGCGGCCTCCTTTCTGGGTGTAGGTGTGGACCATCGTGCGGTCGCACCCCTTGCAGCAGAGCAGCCCGCGAAGGAGGGCACCATGCTTGTTGCGAACGAGCGGCCCGCCGCACCGGGCGTTCTTCCGCATCATGTTCTGCACTTCGTCGGAGACCTCCTTATCGACGATGGCCTCGTGTTCACCGGGGTAGACGTTCGTCTGGTGGCGAACCCTGCCGATGTAGATCGGGTTCGTCAGCAGGGCGTGCAGGCTGCATTTGTCGAAAAGCTTGCCGCCGCGAACATCGCCCTTCGTGGTGCGGTTCTCTTTGTTCTTCCAGTTGCGGCGGCTCAACTCGTCGACCACCGGGAGCATCGCGCCGAGCTTGAGGTACAACTGAAATATCTCGCGGACGCGGGGCAATTCTCTGGCATTGGGCACCAACTTGGCGCTGGGGCCGGAACGGTCCACGTCGTAGCCCAGCACCGGGAAGCCGCCCGACCATTTCCCTTTCTTCTTCGTAGCGGCGATCTTGTCGCGGATCCGTTCGCCGATGATCTCCCGCTCGAACTGGGCGAAGGAGAGCAGAACGTTCAGCACCAACCGTCCCATCGAATTCGCCGTGTTAAACTGCTGCGTGACGCTAACGAAGGGGACTTTGTGTTTCTCGAACGTCTCGATCAGCTTGGCGAAATCGAGGAGCGACCGGCTCAGGCGGTCCACCTTATAAACGATCACGCAGTCGATCTTCTTGTCCTTGATGTCGGCCAGCAGGCGTTGCAAGGCGGGGCGTTCCATGTTCCCGCCGGTAAAGCCGCCGTCGTCGTAGCGAAGCGGAATCGCTTTCCAGCCTTCCCCCGCTTGGCTGGTGACGAACGCTTCAGCCGCTTCACGTTGGGCGTCGAGCGAGTTGAATTCCTGCTCCAACCCTTCGTCCGTGGACTTGCGGGTGTAGATCGCACACCGGACCTGTGGCGTTCCGGTGCGTGCGGTTTTCGGTTTCATCACTTGCCACCCTCCACCAGATTGAAGAAACGGAAGCCGTTGACGTGGCAGCCGGTAATTTTGTGGGCGATGGCCGAGAGCGAGCGGTAGCGTTCCCCCTCGAACTCGAAGTCCGTGGCGTGAACGATCACTTCGTAGCGTTTCCCCTTGTACTCGCGGAGGAGGGCCGCACCGGGCAACGGCAGTCGCGGATCGCGTTTCACTTTCAAGTCGATGGTCATCGCCGCGACCGGCTTCTTGTCGAGCGTGGTCGGTGGCATGACGCGGAGTTCCGATTCCTTCGAGAGTTCTTTGGCGCGTTTCTTCGCCCGCTCACTGAGGTCGCCCGCTTCGTTCGTCTGGAGCTTCCAGAGAATCTTGCGGATCAGGTACGTTCGGTGCCGCGAGTGCGTTTGCGTGCCGAACAGTTCGGCGAAGCGCTCAATGAGTTGACCCGTGGTCGCCTCTTCGAGCTTGGCCAGTTCTTTGTCGACGTCGAATGACATAAGTCCTCCAAGTTTTGAGTGCGTTAAAACCCGTAACGCGAGACACAGTGAGCCTCGTTTTCGCCTTGAAATCAAGGCTTTTTCTGATGTTTGGGAGGACTTTCTTTCGACGGGGAAGATGCGTCGCGGAAGGCGTCCTGCTTGAGGCGCAGAACACCCCTCGCAAGGATGGCAGCGATTTGTGCCATGCGTTGCTGCGGAGACAATTCGGGAGGTGGAAATTGCATGTCGTCAGGCTCCATGTAAGCGACCTGACGGTTATCTACGCCATCCGTTTTCGAGTTGTCCGCGAAGTAGAATGGGTGATCGAAGAGGAAGCCGATGACGACGAAGACTGGATTTGATCCTGCTCGTCACCGCCATTTGGAAAAGAAAAATGCGCTACTCCATAAACGATGCGAACTCGGAAAGTGCTTGTTTTTCAGGCGATCCAACACTCCCAACGAAAGACGCGATTTCGGGCTATAACCCTGGCTTCGTTTTCGTTTGTACGCATCGAACCGAGACTTTGGGCCGGGGTTTTGGTATAAGTAGAGAAAACCGAGATGGGAATTGGAAGGGCGGTGGTCGCCCTGTACTTTCACTTTCCTTCTGAAAACATCGAAACCCGGTGTTTTGAGCCGAGCCAGAGACTTTCCCAAAACGCACTTCGATTTTTACGCCAGAATCCGCAAGGGTTTACGTCTCTCGCCCCTTTGGCGTTGTCTCTCACCTCCACGACCCCACACGGCACTGGCCAACGTCTCTCGGAACCTCGGCCCGAAACTCTCGGTGTCTCTCTGCTGCTGCGGGGTTCGGGTTATAGCCCGTTTGCTTCCTCTCCTTCGCGCCCAACGCCCACGGTTGGTTCAGAAACGGAAGCAACGCTCTTCCAAATTGGCCCGCACCGATTCCAGTGACACACGCCCCCGATCCGCGTGAGGTCGAACCAGCCGAACGCGGTTCCGTCGCCTCCATCCCGATGTGCGGTGGCCTACATCACCGCTATCGTCGGGCGGCGTAACGCTTCCGAATCTCTTCCCATCGGCTCAATGATTTGGTGATTCTCGGCGAATCGCCCACGCGGACGGTGCGTGCCGAATGGCATTTTCGCGCGAACAGCAATCTCGCCAACGCTCCGAAGTCGCCATTGCAACAACAATCGTTGACTCGTCGTCGATTCCGTCCACCTTCTCATCTGCCGTTATGACAGGAATGTATCGCTCCGATTGCCTGGATGGCATTTTCGGGACGCACAAGTCCGTATCGGTCCCATCCGTGCTTTGAACTGCCGAAATGGCACGCTCAAGCAACATCCGCTGTCAGGATGGCATTTTCGGGACGCACACCCATTCGGGACAGCCAACGAAGTAGGTGTGGGCACCGGCCACCCGGAAGTTATACACCCGCTCGTACCGACCCGTGTTCCGAACAGATTCGATCCCGATCTCCGCACCGTCCCGACCGACCAGCCTCTCACCCGGCCGGATCGCGTCCACATCGGTCCAACCCCGACTCACCACCCAAAACGGATGCTCCGCCGTCGTCCGAATCACCACACCGTTGGCTGCTAACACCTCCCACACCAAGCTGAACCGCTCAAACACCTCCTCCACTTCACATAACACCAACGGCCCGTCTGGGTCATGCTCGTCCCGCGCCCATACCTTCATGGTCGCCGACACCGCCTCGATCGGGACCGGCCCATGCTCCCCTGCCACCGGCACACCCACCGCGAAGCAACCCGGCGGAGTCGCGCACTCGACCACCTCCGCCGTCCCCGTCTTCCCAGCGGCACTCTTACCGGCCGAGGTTGTCGGCGCAGTCAACTCGGCCGGCGGAGGAGCCTTCGCTCCCGCTGATGGCGGAGCGTCGGCGTGCGTCGCCTTCCCGGCCGCTGGCGTCTTACCCTTGACGAAGGATCGAGTCGCCCCACCCAACGACAGCACCGTACCAGCCGCCTGAACGCCGCCCGCACCCAGTTGCTCCCGCTGCTGCTCGACCGTAAGCCCCAAATGACCGCCCGCTACGATGTCTCGGTTGGTCACACCCGCGTACACCGCACTCACCCCGCTCACGTCCGCCGCGCTGCCCACCAATGCCCCGGCCACCGTCTGCCCGCCGTCGTAGTACCGCCCGACCGCCCCGCCTCCGAAGTTGTATCCGAGCATCGCCAACCCGCCGACGGCCAGCACCGCCCCGGCACCCAGGTTTATGTTGCATTTGATTTACACAGTTCTTCAATCCAATTTTTGATGAGTTCCTGAAGACCTGCCTCTTGAGTTGCCGCTTCCAACTGAAGCAGATGCGATATTGCTTGGTTTCTGCTATCCAGCACCTCAGATGAATACCCAACGAGATCGACACAGTGCATGACCGTTTCGATGTCAAGAGATCTAAGATTGGCCAAATACCAGCCGTAACCCTTACTAATTTCCATCAAACATGCAATCTTAAAGTTTGCATACGAGGAAGCCAAAATTTGTTCGGACTCGTATCCATGAGCAATCTGTACAAGCAATTCTAAAAGCCAGTTTAAACCGTGATCTGTGCAGGACGCCACACCAATCACTGCGCACGAGGCGGTGGGCAGACTGGCCTCAAACAGACTGCCTTGTAGCATGACATGGTTATCTATACGCCAGTATTCGCGCTCGGCTTGCTCACGACTCTGAGCCTCACACAACGCGATCAACGCCGACGGTACATGCGCCGCGCTGTCGACCGCACCGAGCTTTGCCCAGTCGTACCGTTCGATTTCCCATGTCATATGCCGGACCCCCCTGAAAAAAGGTCTGTATCAAATAATGTGTGAGGAGGGAACGCAGGGCGACCGAATTCGGCTTCGCATTCGGGACAGACCGGAACTTCCTTATAAGGAGCCGTAGGCCGGGGGCGGACTGCCTCGGCGAGCTGCACTGCCGACTTGTCACCCCCCAGCGCATCAGTCACATGACACTCAGCGCATACCCGGCCACCAGCACGTGGACCGCTGGCAGCCGCAGCAACCTCTCCAGTTTCGACATTATAACCACCCGTTACCGTAGCCGGCCGCCCTTTGGGACTTTTACCGACAGTCGCAGCAAGAGCATCTCGGGCAGCTCGTGCATCATCAAGTAATTGCGTGTGAGTCTTTCCAGTGTTACCGACTGTTGCTCCGCTTCCACCTGCTCCCGCTGGTTCGCACGCATTGTGTGTCCAGGCGTCGAAGCCCCATTCGGGACAGCCAACGAAGTAGGTGTGGGCACCGGCCACCCGGAAGTTATACACCCGCTCGTACCGACCCGTGTTCCGAACAGATTCGATCCCGATCTCCGCACCGTCCCGACCGACCAGCCTCTCACCCGGCCGGATCGCGTCCACATCGGTCCAACCCCGACTCACCACCCAAAACGGATGCTCCGCCGTCGTCCGAATCACCACACCGTTGGCTGCTAACACCTCCCACACCAAGCTGAACCGCTCAAACACCTCCTCCACTTCACATAACACCAACGGCCCGTCTGGGTCATGCTCGTCCCGCGCCCATACCTTCATGGTCGCCGACACCGCCTCGATCGGGACCGGCCCATGCTCCCCTGCCACCGGCACACCCACCGCGAAGCAACCCGGCGGAGTCGCGCACTCGACCACCTCCGCCGTCCCCGTCTTCCCAGCGGCACTCTTACCGGCCGAGGTTGTCGGCGCAGTCAACTCGGCCGGCGGAGGAGCCTTCGCTCCCGCTGATGGCGGAGCGTCGGCGTGCGTCGCCTTCACGCCGGCCTTCTCCGCGTAGAAGCGGACAATCTGCTGGACGCGGCGGGACGTGTACTTGCTGTTCCGTCGCGTCTGGAACAGGTAGCGGTTGGTCGGGTGCGCGGCGATGTGGGTCCGCAACGCTGTGCTGAACGACCGTCCGAACAAAACGTACCTGTCCTTCGCCCCCTTGCCCTGGTTGATCCTGATCTTGCAGGTGTCGAGATCGACATCCGCCACCAGCATGTTGCACAACTCCGAGACACGGACGCCGGTGAAGAACAGGAGCCGCAACATGAGAGCGTGTTGGGCGTCGTCGGCCTTGTCCACCACAGCGTAGAACTTCCTGAACTCGTCGCCGGTGAGAACTCGTGGGAGCCTGCGGCCCTTTTTGGCGGGCTTCAGGTCGCACGCCTGCCGGACCCGCTTGCTGACGTACCGCCACTCGTCGTAGTCCAGGCCCACCGCCGGACGATGCGACAGACCTGGGCGATCACCGCCGATTTCGCATTCCCGTTTTGCGCCTCGAAATCGGCTTGGTTTTCCTTCTCCATGATGTTCTCCCGGCTCGGTTTTCGTGGGTCGAATTTCGTGGACTGACCATTCCGCGAAATTCACCCCGAAGACGATCCAGGCCGGTGCGTCCGAAAAAACCTCTTCCGAATAATGCGACGAGCGCAATGACTATCCACCCCGAAGGCGCAATCACAGTGTCGAGAATGGCCAGAAAACGTAGGGATTGCGGCAACTGAAGGACGAGCCACGGGACGCAATTGGGAGTACAGTGGGAGTGGCGGAGACTGCCGACCCGATCCCTTCTCCAGACAACAAGGAAGTTTCGATCAATCGAAAAATGATCTTGAGAAACCTTCTGTCGGGACTCCTGTCCGGGGTTCCTCAGCTTCACCACTTCGTTGTTTCTTTTTGTCGACGCCGAGTTCGCCCCAGCCCCATGCTCAGGCTGAACTCGGCGAGAAATCACGCCCGCGAAAAAATCGCCGGACTCTAACTGGCGGGATCACAGGAATCGCCACCCGCCTCATTTGCTGCTCATGCCCTCGACGCCAACGTAGTGGATCAACTTCTGGGCGGACCCCGCACCGTCCCGCACCCACTCCACGACTCCTTGCACTTGAACTTCCATCTCGACGGCTCCATCCCGGCAACTGTACACCCAGCGCTGCTTGGCCTTCCTCCCCTCCGGTGGCAGCGAATTCCGGTCCAGGCCGGCGTCCGGGGTGCCGTAGGCCCGGAGGCACCTGTCGAGCTTGTGGACGAACTTGGGCTGAAGGTAGCGGACAACATTGCGAAAGCTTTCGCGGGTGCCACCGCTCGGGCGATAGGACGGCTCGCCCTCCCGCCACCGGATGCGAAACACTTCCCCGCCCCGCTCGTCATACCGCGCCATGACTCCGTGCCGCTTACCGGCCACCCAAGTCGTCTCCTCCTTTTTCTGGCCGGTCGGGAACCACTCCGTCTCCGTCCCGTGCCGTTCCCCGCCGAGGAAGTGGACCGCCAGCCACTTCGAGCCGTCCTCGCGGTACTTCGTCCACACCCCGTGTTCCTTCCCGTCCTTCATCTGTCCCTGCTGGACCACCTGCCCGTTCGTGTACCAGAGAGTCGTCTTACCGTGAGGCTGGCCAGCGTAGAATTCCTCCTCGCACCGCCGCTCGCCGGTCAGGTGCTTTCCGACCAGTAACCCGTGCTGCACGAATCGACCGCCGGCCTCGGTGTACCCCGACAGCAACTCGGGGCCATCGTCGGTCGCTCGTTGCATCAGTACCAACTTCTCCCCGTTCGGACCTTTCTCGTAGTTGAGGTTCGAGGTGTCGAGCGAGTAATCCACCCGACTGAAGTCCGGCAGATCTACGCCGTCCTCACCACCAATCGCACCCTCGCCCACTGCCGCCGACCCCTGACCGGCTGCCGTCGCCCGCCCTCCCTTTCGGGCAGACCCCACGGCCATGCCGACGACCACAGCGAGCATGGTGAGTCCGGCCAGACTGCCCCAGACGAGGAGAATGCCACGACGACCGACCCGGATACCCCGTTCGGGGAGCGGCGGCGGTTCCGGCGCGGGTTCGGGAGTCGGCGCAGGCGATAGGGTGGCCGGCGAGGGGGCCGTGGTCGGAAATAGCCCCTTCACTTTCGCCGCCGCGACCGGCTTGGCCATCCCGTCCTTGACGACGAGGTCGATGGGCAGAAGTTGCCGGTCGCGGCCAGCCGCTTCAACTCGGCTCCGGTGTACGGGCCATGCCGCTTCCCGCTCTGAATGACGTACCAGTTCTCGGCCATCGTCGTGGTCCCCGTAGGTTCGGTGGTTATTTGTCCGCGAAGAAGTCTTTGGCCCACTCGGGGTCGATGGTGCCGACGAGTTTGAGCTTCTTGTAGTGGTTCGAGGCTTGCTTCGGCTGGATGATGAGTTGACCCGCCTTGCCGTCCTTGATGGCTGCCGAAACCTCGATGCCGTTCATGGTCACGGCGGCTTTCTTGGGCGTGATCTGGAAGTTCTTGACCGCGACCAGTTTTGTCACCATCTCGCCGGGGGTGTTGCCCTTCGCCGTGATGACCTGTCCGCCGTACCAGAGATCGAAGTTGTTGGTGAAGCCTGCCTGCCGATGGCCAACCCACAGGAAGAGTTTGTCGTCCCAACTCAGCAAGTCGCCCTTCGACTCCGCCATCGCCTCGCAACTCACGCTGGCCGTGAGGAAGCGGACGACGTGCTGGATTTTCTCGCCGCCTTTTACGGACAAGACGCCCTTCTGAACCGCTGGCTTGAAGTCCTTGTCGTACTCGAAGTCCTTCAACTGCTTGGGGTCAGAAAAGTCGTACACCAGCCGCAACTCACCCGTCTTCGGGTCGAAGATCGGGCGGTTCCGCCCCATATTGAACCGCAGTTCCCACCCCTTCGGCATGACGAACGGCTCGTCCTTCTTTGCCTCGGGTTGTGGCTCGCCCTTGCCGACCTGGGCCAGCCGGTCTTCCGCGTCCTTGATGACCGCGTCCAACAGGGCTTGGTCGGCTCCGTCCTTGGCCATCGCCCGCTTCTCCTTCAGCGTCTTGATCGCCGCCTTCACCGCCTCCTCGCCCGGCGTGTCGGCGGCGACCGCGACCGACACCAGCCCCACCAAACACACCGTCGCCAGCCGCAACTCGCGGATCATGGGAAAACCTCATTGGGATACGGAACGATCACCCTACCGACCTGAGCGAGAGCGAGGCCGCGAAAGGCGCCAAACATTTTTCTGGCCCGTTTCGCCGGGGTAATCTCGCCCCTGGATGGCGGGGGACCGGCCCCGTAAACTCAAGAGGAACGCCCCCTTCTTCAGCCCCGAGATCGCCCGCATGCCCGCTGGCACCGCCACCCTGCAACGGCTCTTGGACGAAGCTGCCTACGGCCAACCCGAGGTGTACGACGAGTTGTTGCAGCGTGCCAGCGACCGGCTCCTGGCCCTCGCCCGCTGGCGGATGAGCGGGTTTCCCGGCCTGCAACGGTGGTCGGAGGCCGACGACGTGGTGCAGAACGCCATGATGCGGCTGCACAGGTGCTTGACCGAGTTGAAGCCGCCGACCGTCACGGCGTTCTTCGGGCTGGCCGCACTCCAGATTCGCCGCGAATTACTCGACCTGACCAAGAGCGTGTTCGGGCCGGAAGGCATCGGGGCGAACCACCACACGGACAGTGATGGTGCCATCCTCGCCGGCCACGGCGAGATGCCGACGACCTGGGAGCGGTTCTACGAACTTACGGAGGGGCTACCGGGCGATGAGAAGCAGGTGGTGGACTTGTTGTTCGTGCATGACATGACGCCGGAGGAAGCGGCTGCCGTGCTGGGCGTGTCGCTCAGGACGGTCAAGCGGCGGTGGCTGTCGGCCCGGACACGGCTGGGCGAGGTGTTGCGGCGCGAACAGGGCGAACCCAATGACCCCCAATGACGAGATCATTTTCGACCTGTTGGAGCAGTGGGAGGACACCCGCGCCGCCGGCCTCACGCCGTCCGTCGAGGAACTCTGCCGCGACCGCCCGGACTTGGTCCCGATGCTGTGGGCCAAGATCGACGCCCTGGCCGCGTCCGACTGGATGCGGTCGCCGGCCTCCGCCGCTGGCCCCCGTGTGCTGGCCGGTCGTTACCGCCTGGAGCAATTGGCCGGGGCTGGCGGCTACGGACAGGTGTGGCGGGCGTTCGATCAGGAACTGGAACGCCGGGTCGCCGTAAAGGTGCCGATCCCGTCCCGCTGGTCGGGGGGCCAGCAGATCGACCAGTCGCTCACCGAGGCCCGCCGGGTCGCCCGGCTGCGGCACCCCGGCATCGTCACCGTTCACGACGTGGTCAAGGAGGGGGCTGGCTACGCCATCGTCGCGGACTGGGTCGAGGGCGAGGACTTGGCCGATCGGCTCCGACGCGGCCCGCTCCCCACTGCCGAGGCGGTCGCCGTCGTGTCCCAGGTGGCCCTCGCCCTCGACTACGCGCACGGCCAGGGTGTCGTCCACCGGGACATCAAGCCGTCGAACATCCTGCTCGGTCGAGACGGGGTAGTCCGGGTGTGCGACTTCGGGATCGCGGCCACCCCCGCCGAACTCGCACGCGGCACCGACCGCCGGGGCACCGTGGCCTACGCCAGCCCGGAGCAGTTGGGGGACGGCCCGGTCGATCACCGCACCGACTTCTGGTCGCTCGGCGTCGTGCTGGTCGAGGCACTGACGGGGCGGCAACCGACCGACACCGACGCCCCGTCCTTCCCTCTGACCGGAGTGCCGACGCGCCTGATCGCCGTCTGCGAGTGGTGCCTATCTCCCTCCTCAGCGGACCGACCGGCCAGCGGGCGGGAACTCGCCACAGCCTTGGCGCGTGCGTCGGCGAGGAGGGTGAGCCTCGGATGGTGGAGCCGGTGGCTGGTGGGTGCAGCGTGCGGGCTGCTGGCCCTGGTCGCGGTGGTCGCTCTCGGCGGGAAGCCCGACGCTCCGCTCACGACCAACTCGGCTCCCGCCAGTGAGGAGCAGCGATCCGTCGCCGAGCAGGTGGTGCGGGCCGGCGGGTCAATCTGGTTCAACGGAAATGTCGACCCGGTGACCGCTCCGACCGACATCCCCACCGGCCCGGTTCGGCTCGACGCGGCGGCGTTCCCGCGCGGGAAGCCCGTCAGCGGGGAACTCCTCGGACGGCTCGCCCGGTCCCCGGCCCTGGCCGGGCTGACCCTGTCGGGCACCCGGATCGGCGACGACGATCTGGCCGTGCTGCGGGGGATGGCCGGACTGCGGTCCTTGCGCCTGGGTGGGACAGCGTTGACCGATGCTGGTATCGCCCACTTCGCCGGGCTGACGCGGCTGGAGTTCCTCGAACTGACCGGCGTGCCAATCGGGGACGACAGCTTGGAGTCGGTCCACCGGATAGAAGGGCTGGCGTCCTTGAATCTGTCCGAGACGCGGGTGACGGATGCCGGACTCGCCCGGTGGCCACTGCCGCCGGGGTTGCGGACGCTGCGGTTGAACCAGACCGCCGCGACCGACACCGGGCTGACCCACGTCGCTGGCCTCTCGGCCCTCGACTGGCTCGAACTCCGGGGCACACGGGTGACGGACGCGGGGATGGGGTCGATCAGCCGGCTGGGGCGGCAGACCAAGTTGGACATCTCCTCCACCGGGGTGACCGACCGGGGGTTGATCGGGTGGGACGCACCCGATGGGATGAAAGTCCTGCGGCTAAACGGACTGACCGGCGTGACGGACGCCGGGTTGGAGCCGTTGAGGCACCTCACCCGCTTGACCACGGTGGAAATGCGGGGGACACGGACTTCAACCGCTGGCGTGGCCCGGCTACGGGAGAAACTGCCGGGTTGCACGGTAACGCGGTGATGGCCGTTCGCATACGGTTCTCGAACAGGTCGCCCGCGCCGGTTCTACCCGTTCGTGCCCTCCTGGGGACGGACAGCTTTGGCCGCACGCGACCTGGGCCGGGAGGCGGCTCCCCGCGCGTAGCGGTTGACCTGATTGACTGACATCCCGATCTGAGCCGCGATCACCTTCGCCTTGACCCCCTGTCGCTTGAGGTGGCGCACCTCACGCACCTGCTCAGGGGTGAACTTCCGGGGCAGCGCGTCGGTGCCCAGGTCGGTCATAACACTCGACAATGTCTCCCAGACCTTCTTCTGGGCCTCGAAGACTTTGGGGAACACGGGGTTCGAGTACAACCCGAGCAGAGCGTCTTGGGGAACCGGCTTGCCGTGGCAGGCGAAGACGCCCGCCGTCTCGCCGTCCGATACGTTGCGGATGAACTGAATTGCGGTTCGCCGAACGCCGTGGAAGCCCATCGTCTTGAAGTCGGGTTGCGCCTTCTTGACACGCTTCAGGAGGCGGTCCCAAGCGTTCTTGATCTGCCGCGATTGCTTGCCCTTCACCTTGCTGTGGAGGGGGTTGCCCTGACCGTTCAGAAGGACACGCCCTTCCGACATCGGCTCGCCCATCGCCTGTTTGGTCAAGTCCCAGATCACGAACTCGCCGTAGACCCGCGTCTTCGGCCTCAACCGCATGACCTTGTCGCCCTTGACGTGCTTCCAGTCGAGCGAGGACGTTTCGGAGATTGACCCGCCGAAGTTCAGAGCGAAAAGCAGGAGCTTCTTCTCGAAGGCGGTCGCGTAGCCCCAGAGGGTCTTGATCTCTTCGACCGAGTACGTCTCGGCCTGGAACTTCGGGTCGTCGTCCCTGGTGATCTTGAGCCGCTCGCTTAAGTCCAAGTCCGCCGGCTTCTTCCACGGCATGGACTTCTCCCTGTGCAGCCAGCGGAGGAAGTGCTTGATGAGCGTGATCGTGTTCTTGCACAGGCTGTGGCTGAACGGCTTCCCGTTGCTCTTCTTGTCGTTCTTCTGGCGGGGCCGCTTCCGCCAATACTCGAAGAGCGCGTGGACTTCGTCCAGGCCGAAGTCCGAGAGGGGCATGTTCTTCACGTGGTTCTTCACCCGAACCGCTCGCTCCCCCTGCTTGATGCTGGTGTCTGTCGTGGCCCCCTCCACGTCGCGGTGTTCGGCGTGCAGCCAAGTGACGTAGGCGTCCAGGGTGTCGTGCAGCGTCTCCTGGGTGCGGATCTTGCCCTGTAGGCGGCATAGTCCTTGATCTCCCGCATCGTCCCACGGTGCCGTGTGCGCTCCCCTTCCGCCGCCTTCTCAGCCGCGTTGATGAACTCCGTGCTGGCGTCGGTCACCGTGGCCGCGAGTTCCGACGGCAGATTGATCTGGATTTGGGGGAAGTAGCTCCGAAGGTCGGCGATCCAGACCGCCAAATCCCAGCCGTCGTTCCCGTTGTCCGGCGGCTGGACCGTGACCTTGAACAGCCCCCGGCCCACGGCCTTCGCCAACTGGAGCGTCACCTCGTCCCAGACGGGTTGTTCGGTGCCGGCCATGCCGGTGGCCCGGAGATCGTTCCAGCGGCTCTCCACGCCCTCCCAGAGCCCTTCGAGGCGGACGACGTTGGCCCTGGCCGTACGCTCATCGTCGCCGAGGTAGATGCGTGGCGGCTTGCCGCCAGCCCGCTCGCCGATCTCCCGGTAGAACTGGTTGGCCGACTTGCTCCAGGCCAAGATGTTCTTCGCCATGTCCCCGCCCCCAGCCATCGTTTGACTGACGCTGGAAGGCACTATACAGGGTGGAAACGTTGTCGGATACGTCGGGAATCCGACAATCCAGGCGCAAAATCCGACAACGAAATCCTACAAATTGAGGGTGTCGGCGAAATGCCCCGACAATTTAATCGACGTAAAGCCAATGAAAAAGGCCACTTAGGATGATTTCTAAGTGGCCTCAGAGCGGAGAGGGTGGGATTCGAACCCACGGTACGGCGAACCGTACTCCGGTTTTCGAGACCGGTGCCTTAAACCACTCGAGCCACCTCTCCCTACATTCTTCTCAATCATTATACGCACTGCTGTATGGAACGGATAGCCCAAATTATTCCCCATTCAACATCAATAGGACTTACGCAGTTGGCATCTCGGGGACTCAAAGTAGCAAACGGAATGGGAGGAGCTGAGATGGCATGGTTTCGCGTAAAACTCTCGGATGCAGAACAGGCGATTGTCCAGGCCGAGCGGTAAGGACATCCCGAAGTCCACGTGCGTCGCAAAATGCTCGTCCTCTGGCTACTCCATTGTGGACTCACTCGG
>JAIXLE010000215.1 GCA_026931725.1 Bacteroidales bacterium | reverse complement strand
GCTCGTGGCTCCGCACGGGGCCACCGTGGCCGAGAACGCCCCCGATGCCGATGGTGCCTGGCTCACCGCCGTGCGGGAACGGGTCGGGTCGGGTTATCCCATCATCGGCACCCTGGATTTACACACGAACCTCTCCCCCCAGATGGTCGCCGCGTGTGATGCGTTGATTGCGTATCGCACGAACCCGCACCTGGATCAGAAGCAGCGGGGCTACGATGCCGCCTTGCTGATGGCTCGGACGCTCCGGGGCGAAGTGAAACCGACGATGGCCGCCGTGTTCCCGCCGCTCGCGGTGAACATCGAACGTCAGGCCACCGCCGAACCGCATTTTCGACCACTGTACGCATTGGCCGACGAACAACTGACCCGGCCCAAAATACTCTCGAACAGCTTGCTGCACGGCTTCCCCTATGCCGACGTGGCGGAGATGGGATCGAGCGTCATCGCGGTGACGGACAACGACCCGGCCTTGGCTCGCTCCGCCGCGCACGAACTGGCCAACGCCTGGTGGCAACGCCGGCACGATTTCGTCGGTCAGATGATCGGCGTTCCCGAGGCCGTGGCGCAGGCGGCGAAACTGCCGGGGCCGGTCTGCCTGCTGGATATGGGCGACAACGTCGGCGGCGGTGCCCCGGCGGATGGCACCCACATCGCCCACGAACTCCACCGCCACCGGATCGGCCCGGCATTCACCTGTATCGCGGACCCGGAATCGGTGCGAACCGCCGAGGCTGCCGGAATCGGGAACCGGGTGCATCTCACCATCGGCGGCAAGACGGACCCACTGCACGGCGCACCGTTGGAAGTCGATTGCGTGGTCCAGGGGTTGTACGCGGGCCGCTTTCAGGAAGCGAACCCCCGGCATGGCGGTTTCTCGGACTTCGACCAGGGCCGCACCGCCGTCGTCACCACGGAGAGCGGTTTGACCATTATGCTGACGACGCTCCGCATGGTGCCGTTCAGCCTGAGCCAGTTGACGAGTTGCGGCCTCGATCCCACGGCGTTCCAGATCCTCGTGGCGAAAGGGGTCAATGCGCCGGTGGCCGCCTATGGCCCGATCTGCAAACATCTGATTCGCGTGGACACCCCCGGTTCCACGTCTGCGGACCTGACGCGGTTGCACCATCAGCACCGCCGCCGTCCGATGTTCCCCTGCGAGCCTGAGACAACCTGGATCCCGGAGGTATAACCCGGATTGCCAAGTTGTTTTGCGAATTCATTACCAACCCTGCGGAGAATCCGGCAAAATAGAGTCACCCGCCCAACCCCGCTCGCTTGGTCCTGGGGTTCATGGGGTGCCCCTTTCCCGGAGGATTCCGCATGTCGGATTTGACCCGCCTGAATTGCCCGGAATGTGCTGGTGAATTCCCGCCACCGCCTGTGGGTCGCCGAGACTTTTTTCGGGCGGTCGGACTGGGCGCGGCCGCGGTCGGCGTGGCTCCGCTGATTCCGGCCACCGTGCGGGCTGCGGTTCCCGCTGCTGCAACCCCCGCGGCGGCTCCCGCCATCAAGCCTGCGGAAGCCATGATTCGGGAACTGTTCGCTCAGCTTTCCTCGGATCAGAAGAAAGAACACGTCCTGCCGTGGAACCATACGCAGAAGGACAGCAAGGGGGTTCCGACTCGGCTCGGTATGTACAATCGACCAATCGGCAAACCGATCTCTCAGGCGTACACGAAGAAACAACAAGATCTTCTCGATCAGATTTTCCGGGCGATCTGCTCGGATCAGGACGGCTACAAACGCCTGAGCCGCAATGGCACGTTTGACGCGAGCCGTTCGTTTGGGGGAATCGGCGCGACGATTTTTGGCGACCCGACCGACGGGCAAAAATTCTCCCTGGTGTTCGCCGGGCATCACCTGACCGTCCGCTGTGATGGGAACTCAGAACCGGGAGCCGCGTTCGGCGGGCCGATGTACTACGGCCACAGCCCCAACGGCTACACGGATAAGAACGTCTTCTTCTACCAGACCAAACGGGTGAAAGAAGTCTTCGATGCCTTGAGCGGCCAACAACGTACCGCCGCCCTGGCCAAGGGCGATCCCGGAGGCGGTGCCGGGTCCGTGCGATTCCGCAAAGCGGGAGAAAAGTACCCCGGTTTGCTGGTGAAAGATCTGTCTTCGGATCAGAAACAATTGATCGAAAAGGTCATGCGGGATCTGCTGTCCCCGTTCCGCAAAGAGGATGCCGATGAGGTGATGACCCTGGTGAAAACCAACGGCGGCATGGATGCGATTCACCTGGCTTTCTACACCGAAGGGGAAAGCGAAACGACGGACAACCAGCCGTGGACCTACTGGCGATTGGAAGGCCCAGGGTTCGTCTGGAACTTCCGCGTGCTGCCGCATGTGCATACGTTCGTGAACATTGCGGAGAAAGCGTAAGCGCATCCGTACCCCTGATCCTCTCTGGTGAGCCATTGGTGAGCCATTGTGGGAATCTCACGGTTGAGCCAGTCCAACCCGGTGAACCGTGAGATTCCGCTTGACACAACCGGGGAAAAGTGGGACGCATGATCCGAAGAACGCACGACTTGCCAGACTGTGACCAAACAAGCCGCATCCGGTGTTCCCGGTGTGGCCGATTCGGTAAAACAGCACGATTGTGGGCCCAGGGATCATAAAGGCTATGCAGCACTTCTCCTGCGATATTTGTGGCAAAACGCTGAACCCGACAGGCGATCTCCGGTATCGCGTGCGGATGGAAGTGACCGTGGCAACGGAACCCGGACCATTACCCATTGGTGATCTCGATCAAGATCACCTCGACGAAATGGCCGTTATGCTGGAAGAGTTGGAAGCCGGAGATACCAAACTCGATCTGGTGCCCGTGAGCAAGACGATGGTCTACGATCTGTGTGCGCCTTGCCATCGGAAGTTCCTGGCCAATCCGCTCGGACGCGACATCATCCAGAAAGCCCAATTCAGTTCCAATTGATGCCCGTTTCCATGAATGTTACTTTCACAAGAAGATGATTTCTGTCTTCTTGTGGAATCATTTCCCCGTTCTTGTGGAAACATTCCCCACGCCGAGGCATTCCGCCATAAAATGAAACAGCAGTTGCGGGGCAACTCGTTTGGAGTCGCAGCCATGTTTCTTCCATCGAATCGCATTCTGTTTATCGGTTTGTGCGTGAGTGTGTGCGGGGAATCCGCGTTCGGTCAAGGTTTGGGGGCGTATCTGCCCCTGCCAGGGCCACGGCCGGGGTACTTCCCCCAGGTGCCGATTGTGGGGACATTTTCCCCTCAAGTGCCCCCAGCCGCGATTGTGCCCCGCAACGTCATTGGCCATCGGTCGGCTTATTGGGGTGGTGGGTTCGGCTTGGGTGGCGGGTACGGTTATCCGTATTTCGGCTACGGGATTCCCTTCGGTTATGATCCGGGTTTGAGCATGTTTCAAGATCCCGGCCCCGCGCAACCAGAACCCCTCATCGGAGCGGGTGGGCCGCCGGATCGCTACACCGTGCCACTTTCCAACCAATTCCCGGCGGAATTGACAGTCCTCTTGCCGAAGGATGGGCAATTGTGGGTGAACGGTGTCCTGCAAACCCAGACGCAATCGCAGTTTCGGCTGAAGTCGAATCCGCTCCTGCGCGGAACGGTGTCTCGGTTTGAGATTCGCGCCCGCTGGGTTGTCGATGGGCAGACGTTCGAGGCGACCCGGACGGTCGCTGTTCAAGCGGGAGATTCTACCAAATTCACTATTGTTTCCGGTGATCCGATTCCATCCGGGGATCGGGCTGCCCAATCTCGCCCGTGATGTGCCATGCCGATTTTGTTCCTGTTCATGGTTGCCGCAACATGTCTGCCGGTCGCGTGGCCCGCCTCTCCGTTGGGCCTCACGCCCTGCCAAAGCGCGCTGGCAACGGTCGGGCTTGTTCTGATTCCGGTTGTGTTGGCGTTGGCGGTTTCGTTCTGGGTCGTCCGCACTTTGCGTGCCGATGAACGACGGCGACCACTGGTTGTCACCCGATATGCACGCCTCCGCCGCCGACTGCGGATGTTCAACCTGATCGCCGTGGTGGCTGCGATCGGTTTGTGTGGCTGGGGCTGGACCGTTTGGCACAGCTGTCAGATGGAACGGCACGACCATCCCATCTTGTTTCCAGGGGCCGAGTTACTGGTTCCGGCTCCGTATTTCCTCATCATCTTCTTCAACTGGATGGTGTATTTCCCGGCTGAGCGTCAGTTGCATCGTTCGTCCGCGAGTTTTGTCCCCCCCGCGGAACCGTTTGCCTATTGGACGTTCCCGGAGTACATGATCTTTCATGTGCGGCAATTTGCATTACTGATGCTGTTGCCGTTGGGGTTGTTCGTCGGGCAGCAGTCGATTACGCGGGTCGCACCGGAGTTGGCCTTAAGTACGGGGTTCCAAATCGCTTCGCTTGTGGGGGTGGGGTTGCTGTTCTTATATCTGCCCCGAGTTGTGAAGCCGATTTTGGGTCTACAATCCTTGCCAAGGGGGCCAGAGCGGGAACAATTGGAAGCGATCTGTCAGCGATTGCGATTTCGCTATACAGATCTGCTGTTATGGCCAACCCGCGGGGCCGTGGCCAATGCGATGGTGTTGGGAATGATTCCATCGGCCCGGTATGTCGTCTTCACCGATTGTCTCTTGCGCGGTCTGGATGCGGAGGAGCAAGAGGCGGTGTTGGGGCATGAGGTTGGGCACATTTATCATTGCCATATCGCCTATTATGCCTGTTTTCTCATGTTGAGTATGCTGACGGGTTCCGTAGGGCTTATCGCTCTGGAGCCAAGCCTCACGCAGTCTGGCTTGGCGAGTGAGTTACATGCCTGGGAAGGTTGGATACATGTGCCGCCGGTCCTGCTGATGGCGGTCTACATCTTCGTGGTCTTTGGCCTGTTGAGTCGGCGCTGTGAACGCCAAGCGGACCTGTTCGGTTGCCGGGTGGCATCGTGCGGGAACCCCCATTGTACGGGGCACACGGAATCGACGGTACGCAGTGGGGCCGGAGGAGCCATCTGCCCCACTGGGGTTCGAGCGATGGCCCAGGCGCTCGAACGCGTGATGATCCTCAACGGCTTGCGAGATCGCTCACGGACACGCTGGCAGCGGATGTTGAGCCGGATACGCGCTTGGCAACATGGCCCACTCCCAGAAAGAATTCAGTTTATCATGAGATTGTTGGAGGAACCGCTCCTCGCGGAACGAACCGATCGCGCGGTCACGCGGTTTCGCCATCTCTTGATGCTGGGCCTGATTCTGCTATTCGTGACACTCGGCTCTTGGGTCGGCTGGGGTACGGTCTGGCAACAGTTGTGATTTGAGAATCCGCTCGAAAGACGCTGCGGGAGGAACATGAACACCGTACATTCCGCATCAACACCTGGGCGCCGATTGCGTGATGCTTGGACCAATGGGGTCGTCCTGTTACCCGGTGTCTTTTCCCCACTCGTGGCCCGACTCGCCGAACGGATCGGTTTCCAGGCGGTGTATCTTTCGGGCGGGGCGCTCTCGGCTTCTCAGGGGGTTCCCGATATTGGACTGCTCGGGTTGGCCGAATTCGCGGAAGAAGCTCGCCGCATTACCCAAACCTGCACGCTGCCATTGGTTTGTGATGCGGATACCGGATTCGGGGATGCACTGAACGTGGAACGGACCATTCGTGTTCTGGAATCAGCGGGTGCGGCGGCGGTGCATCTCGAAGACCAACTCATGCCCAAACGATGCGGCCACCTATCGGGGAAGTCGCTCGTCGAGCCCGCGGTGATGGCGGCAAAAATCCGCGCCGCCGTGGCCGCCCGCCGGGATCCCAACTTCATCATCATCGCCCGCACCGATGCCAGGGGAGTCACCAGTTTTGCCGATGCTGTCGCACGGGCGCAATTCTATGCGGATGCCGGGGCCGACATGATCTTCCCCGAAGCATTGGAGTCCAGCGCCGAATTCGAGCAGTTCGCCCATTTCGTGCCTCGGCCGCTCCTGGCGAATATGACCGAATTCGGCAAAAGCCCCCACCTCAACGCCGCCACTCTCGGCCAGATGGGCTATCGACTGATCCTCTTCCCGCTGACCGCTTTCCGCGTGGCCATGCAAGCCACGGAAAATGCCCTGATCGAACTGCATTCTCAGGGCGATCAACTGGGGCTACTGTCGAACATGATGACCCGCGCCAAACTCTATGATCGCCTCGGTTACACAGGCTACGAAGAACGTGACCGGGAATATTTTGGAAATCTGGAAAATGGGTCGTAAACCGAAACGATTGATGGAAAAGTGATTAGGGCGACGGGGAAATATTTTTGCATAATGGGTTGACTCCGCGGTAGTGATGTCTATCATTCACAAAGCCGATGTAACTGATGAGGCGACGTGATGACAAAGTTCCCAGTGCAGCCGATTGCAAATGCAATCAATACACAATAGACCGCTCACTCGGGGATAATGAGATCACGAGGAGCCAAACCGATAAAAGGTTTGGCTCTTGTGTTTCAAGAGAGTGTGAAGGGCGTATAGCTCAGTTGGCTAGAGCGCAGCTCTGATAAAGCTGAGGTCCCTGGTTCGAATCCAGGTACGCCCACTGAATCGGGAAACCGATTCGAGATTATTGGTAGGTGAGAAGACAAAGGGGAAGTAGCTCAATTGGTAGAGCGCCTGCTTTGCAAGCAGGAGGTCAGGGGTTCGATTCCCTCTTCTCCAGTTCTTCGGCTTCGCGTTGATTCTTGAAAAGTTGTAAAACGATTCGAGGCGGCGAAAAGAAAAGAATAACGAGTGGAGTTGACATCACGAAGCCTGCCGATAAGATGAACGAAGTCGCTGACACAAGTGCTTGTAACACAAGAACTTAAATCAGCAATGCAATATGGAGTGGCTCGCCGGTGACGGTGAGAACTACCAGGATGTGGGTAGTGGCTGTTCTTTGACAATTGGGTGGGTAAAGTTGCAACACTGCGACTGAGAGAGGCCC
>JAIXLE010000277.1 GCA_026931725.1 Bacteroidales bacterium | reverse complement strand
CTGCTCAATCTCGCCCCGGACCTTCAGGAGGCGATCCTGTTTTTGCCACGGATTGCCGCGGGCCGTGACCCGCTGACACTGCGCAAACTGCTGCCGATCGCCGCCCGCCTGGACTGGCGGGAACAGCGGAAGTTGTGGCGTGAGTTGAACAATGGCTGAATCGCGTAACCGTGCGAGATGTGCGAAAAACGCCGCAATACGCGGCGTTTCATGCAAAGGGATAGTGTTTTCGCGTTACTCACCTGTTCCGTCGAGGTGGTGTACAACCTGCGTCAGGAGCGTGTTGATGTGGTGGATGTCGCCGACGTGTCCCCAATGGATCGGGTGGTCGTCATCGCCCGGTGCGGGCATGTCCTGCAACAACTGCTCGATCCGTTCGAGAAGGTTGCGGGTGATCAGGTGGGCGTTCTCGCAAGCGGCTTCCGCTTGCAACCTCGACGTGTCGTTTTTTGGCTTCGACATCGTTCTTCTCCGTGGGTGGTATGTTCGCGTGTTCATCAATCCGCGTGACACACAGTTACGAGAGATTTGTGAGACAGGGAAGTGCCAAGCGGGTTCATTTCGGGGATTCTCTCTCCACGGTGGCCGTCTGCGTTCACCACAGGTCGATGTCCTCGACACGAATGGACATTCGGGCCATGACGGAGACTGTCACGATAACGCAAATTGGTCAATTTGTGGCGATCGAAACGGCGTGTCGAAACGGGGAGATTGGGGCATGGGTGCAGTCCGTCACGGATCACGGTTCTATTCGTGAGCAATTCCGACCGGCGGGATTTTGGATTGCTGGGTCCACCGATCGTTCCAGCCGTATTTATGAAAATGGACCTGAAGTCCCGGATCGGCACGCCGGGCGGCGAGGTAGCCAAGAACGGCATCGCTGGGAATCCCCGGTGGAGCCTGGGCTAGCAATGGAGCCATGGCCCGCAACCAGTCGGTGCGCAGCAGAAACAACGGGCTTCCGAGGATGGGGACATCGGCAGTGGGATCGCGTTTTGCGGCCAAAGCGGGTAGAGATCGGGTCCAACACTTGAGTGCGGCCCCCCATGGGGTGGTCAGGCGACGGGTCCGTCGTGGGGCAATATAGGCATACCGGGAACCTGGGCGGCGCTGAAACCACGTTAAATCCAAACCTGTGCCACATTCCTCCGATCGGACAGCGGCGGCGGAGGTCAGACAGAACAACCAGGGACTGGTCGTATGTCGAACTGCGTACGCAAACGCTTTTGATGGGATATGATGCGGCCCCGTTCCCGGTGCGGGAACAGCTTCCAATCGGGTCTCTCCCGGCCGTGCTCGCAGCGGCTCCAGACGCGACTCGGCCGAGCCCAGACTATGGCAAATGATGGCCGGAAGCTGACGAAACCATTCCCAGCGGGATTCGCAGTCCCGCCACAGTTTTTGGAATGGGTTCCACTGTTCGACCTCGACATAGGCGAGTAGGGTGAGCGGGATGTCCGTCGAGATCAGCGGTTTTCCGGTGGGTGGAGTCAACGGTTCTGGCCGGGACTCCATCAGCGTGGGTGGTGGCAAACGTGGGGTTGGAACGTGCGGCGGCGGAACGGCATGGGGAGTCATTGGTGCCGCTGGAGAATCGTACATTCCGCGTGTATTGATCTGTTTGGGAATCCCGGTTTGGGCTTGATGAATCGCCTCTGCGTACTCGCAGGTCGGGAAAACGGTTAATCCGCTGTGCGGTGTGCAGTTGAATATCTGAAACCCTTCTGCGTCAAAATACGGTTTCAAACGTCCCAGTCGGGCGTTGAGGATGCGGTACGAAGCATTGTTGGATCGTATGGATGCCAGGGAGCGATCCTGCTCAAAAGCATAATTCTGCCGTCCGGGCTCCATCCGAAAGTCGCAGCCGAGCAAGTACACGGTCCGCACTCCCAGGACATACAAAAGTCCTGCACTTTGCGCAACTTCATCACACCGGGGGCCGGTGAGCTCTTGCCCGTAGACGAGTGCCGGTCCGTCCGGGACGATGGCGGTTACTACGCCAACCACCCCCCGGACGGAACCGGCCATCCCCTCCCCGCTTCTGTCCACTGGTTTTCGCTACTCGCGGCCGCCCTCGACCCGCGGTCGGCCCCGCGGCTGGCGTGGCTCCTGGTCGGGGCGGTGCTGGCCCGCGGCCGGCGGACGGTGACGAGCTGGATCCGGGCGGCCGACCTGTCCAACGAGTACCGGCCGTGTTACGCCACGGTCGCGGCCGCCGGCACGCGGACCGACCGGATCGCCGCCCGGCTGCTCACGACCGTGGTCAAGCCCCTGGTCGCCGGTGCCCCCCGCATCACCCTGGCCCTGGACGACACCCCGACCGAGCGGGCTGTCTATTACCCACATCGCAGCGATCCCGTAAGCTGTCCGAAGTGTTGACCGGACTTCGCGTTTCGTCTTCCCGAGGGGTGCCATGGACGGCTCGTTTGCTTCTGCGTCCTGCCACGACTGGGCTCAAAAACATTCGCCGACGTCGACCTCGGCGACACCCGACGTACCCGCCGGCTGATCGCCGCCGCTGCCGCCATTGCCGCCCATCCCGAGAAACCATTCACCCAAGTGTTCGACTGGGGACAACTCAAAGGGTTTTATCGCCTCTGCGGCCAGGAGACCGCGACGGTGACCGCCATCCAGACCCCGCACTGGGACCAGACCCGCGAGGCCATGGGACAACACCCCACCGTCCTCATCCTCCACGACACCACCGAACTCGACTTCACGTCCCACCCCGCCCTTGATGGGACCGGTCCCATCGGCAACGGATCGGGCCGTGGGTTCCTCCAGCACAACAGCCTGGCCGTGGTCCCCGAGCCCCGTCGGGTGTTGGGTCTGGCGTACCAGCAACTGGAACTCCGCCGAGAAGCCCCCGATCGGGAGACGGCGTCCCAACGACGGGACCGAGAGCGGGAGTCGAAGCTTTGGGTCCGGGGGATCGAGGCGATGGGACAGCCGCCCGAGGGGTCGCGTTGGGTCAATGTGGGGGACCGTGGTGCGGACCTCTATAAGGCGATGGCCGTGTCCCAAAAAATGGGACACGACTTCCTGTTCCGGGTGGCCCAGGATCGCCAGGTGTGGCGGGACGAATCGCGGGAAACGCTGGTAAAACTGCGGGAATATGCCACTTCCTTGCCGAGTCAGGGGGACGACGCGGTGGCGCTCCCGGCACGCGGCGGGCGGGCATCGCGGACGGTCCGGGTGCACCTGGCGGCGAGTCGGGTTTGGGTCCCCGCGCCGGTTGGGACACCCGGTCGCACGGGCCATCCGGTGGTGGCGGCGTGGGTGGTCCGGATCTGGGAGTTCGACCCACCCGCCGGCGTGGAGCCCCTGGATTGGGTCCTGGTGACGTCGGTCCCAACCGAGACCCTCGCGGAGATTCGGGAGCGTCGGGACTGGTACGGGTGTCGGTGGCTGGTGGAGGTGTTCCACGACATCGAGAAGAACGGGTGCGGGGCGGAGGACCGCCGGTTCGAGACGGCCGCTCGGATGGGGGCGTGTCTGGCGATCCTGTCGCTGGTGGCGGTGCGGGTGTTCCAGCTGCGGACGGCGTTGGAGAGTGTCCCCAACGAGCCGGCATCGGCGGTGGCGACAGCGGACGAGATCGCGGTGGTAGGGCGGGTGTTGGGGAAGCGGGGTCGGGTGCGTCTGACGGTGCGGGAGTTCGTGCGAGGTGTGGCGAGCCTGGGGGGATTTTTGGGACGGAAGGGGGACGGCGAACCCGGGGTCCGGACCCTGTGGCGGGGCTACCAGCGACTGCAAGACCTGCTCCTGGGCTACCAAATCCACGAGCAAGATGTGGGTAATAGATAGCCGAGCGGGCCGGGCCGCACGTCCAGGGGGCCGGGGTCCACCACAACCCGACACCGGGGCCGGCCGGCGGGCCGTTCCTGTTCGGGCACGTTTGGGTCGTCCTGGGGCTGCTCGCCCCACACCCGACCTGGGGCACCCTCGCGTTGCCCCTGCTGGCCCGGTTGTACGTCCGGGAGAAGGACTTGGACGGCATCGATCCGAAGGACCGGCCGGCGTTCCGGACCAGGCTGGAGATGGCCGTCGACCTCGTCCGGTGGGCGAAGACGTGGCTGGGATCCCTGGGAAAGCCGGTCTGGGTGGTGGCCGACGGGGCGTACGCCAAGGCCGACGTGCTCAAGCCGCTGCGGGACTTGGGGGTGACCGTGGTCAGCCGCCTCCGCAAGGACGCGGCCCTGTGGGATGTCCCAACGCCGCGTCGGTTGGGACAACGCGGGCGGCCCCGGACGTACGGGGACCGGCGGATCGACCTGGCCAAGCGGGCCGGCCAGAAGCGGGGGTGGTCGACCGCGACGTTCACCCTGTACGGGAAGCCGGCCGAGAAGCGGTACAAGACGTTCGTGGCGACCTGGCGGCCGGCCGGGGGTGCGATCCGGGTCGTCCTGGTGGACGAGCCCAAGGGGTGGGTCGCATTCTTCTGCTCGGACCCGACGGCGACCGCGGCCGACATCCTGACCGGCATCGCCGACCGGTTCTCCCTGGAGATCGCGTTCCGGGAGGTGAAGGACCTGGTCGGGGCCGGCCAGCAGCAGGTCCGCCGGGTGCGGGCGAGCGTGGGGGCGTTTCACGTCTGCCTGTGGGCGTTCACGCTGACCGAGGCGTGGGCCTGGGACCGGCCGGCCGACGAACTGGTCGGGCACCGGTCGGGGTCCCCGTGGGACGACCCGGACCGGCGGCCGAGTCACGCGGACAAGCGGCGGGAGTGGCGGCGGGAGTGGCTGGCGGCGGAGATTCGGGCGGCTCTCCGCCCGGGCATGACCACCGAGGAAATCGCGGCCGCCGCGGAGAGCCTACTGGTTCTGGCCGTATGACATTGAGGAAGTCGCGGAAAGTGCAGAAAAGTCGCAAGGCAATATAAAAGATCGATCGCGATCCCTTATGACCATCCGCATCGATTCGGTGGGAATGATTGCCCCAATTGAAGGTACTTTCGTGGAGCCACTGCCCGGCTCGAAAATATTCATTGCGTCGAAATCCGATCACGGCCGGCATGTCACCGACTGTTTCCTCGGAGGGGACCAACTGGTCGTGTGCATCGCGAATTCGGAACGGTTTTTCCATGTGATCGAGTGGAATAAACTTCCAGATTCCAGGATCACGCCAGATGGCATCCGCGAAATGTCCGGGGTTATCGACGGAGGTCCAGAGTTGTGGCCGTACGATTGTGGCCGCATTATTGACCGCGAGTGTCAGGATGCCGCGTTGATTCAAGAGGGATAAATCCTGGTTTGTGAGGGAAGGCCCTCCGCAGACCAGAAAGGCCGAGCGTCCCCGATACAGGTCGCCCAGAAACAGGTTATGCCCGTCGCGGGTAAATAGGAGGGGAGGCGGTTGGAGATACCGGCCAATCGCAAAACCGACATCCCGTTCCCGACCATGTCGCAAGCGACGCTGGTCCGAAATATCCTGATCGGGTAATGGAGCAGGTGCTGTTTGCGTATTCGCCACGTTCGTCCCTCAAAGATCGTGTGCCGTTTGATCGCCAGTATCCATCCGAATGTCACCATTCCGGGCGATCCTCATGAATCGGCAACAATCGCAGACGCATGGAGGAACACCCGTTTGTCTCAAGCTCCTGTATGTACTCTCGTTGCTGCTGTTCGGTCTGTATGCGATGCGGCTGGCCGTTCTGGGGGAGCCCCGTCTGTCAGGCGTTCCAGGCAATTGGCAAACAATCGCATGGCCTGGACATCCCCATAGAGGAGATTGTCGGGTGTGAATTTGGCCAGCCAGCGATGGCTCAGAAACGGTTGTTCCTCCAGGTCGACGGTATAACCAATTCTCGGGATTTTGCGTACTGGTCCGAGGAAAAGTGGCGGGGTGTGACGCAGCCAGGCCGCGATACGCATGGCTTCGTCGTCACCCATGAGAGCCCATTGCCGATAGGACAGTTTAGCTGGGAAATAGTAATCGCTATGCTGGCAGATCCAGTGGGTCAGCCACAGGACGGGCCAGGCCCGTGTCTTGTCCAGAGCGATCATTCCGCCCGGTAACAGCGGTGGAACTTTCCGGGGTGGTACGTTCCATCCCAGGCGTTTCCAGGAAATCTGATCGGAGTCGCCCTGCCAGCCCACCATCCCGGACGGATGTTCGAGATAAGGCAATAATCGACTGACATCGGCGACCGGATAAGTGTCCGCATCGAGATGGATAATCTGTTGAAATCGAGAATGGATCAGGGCATAGAGTTTGGCTTCCCAGCCGCCCACACCGGGCATTCCAAGCGGAATGCGTGAGTCGCGGCGACTTGCGGCCTGCATTTCGGCATCACGAAAAGTGACATCGGGCAGATCGGCCAGCCAGTCTGGATGCACCGAACCGTGGCGGGGGCGGTGCCAGACTTCGATCGGCAGGGAACAGCCTTGATCACGCACCATCCGGATCAGGATGTAAATTCCGGGCCAGTAGCGTCCTTCGCCGCAAATCACGATGCCAGCGCCTGCCGTATCGGGTGATGGGGGTTCTTGGATGTTCAGCAGTGTGTCGTGCATCAGCCGAATACGATCGGGCACTGCGACACCGGGATCATAGGGATGCGTGATGGGATCATCCCAGCCTGGCCAAAGTTGTACGGATGTCGCAATCGGATGGTGCTGGCAGTCCGCACACGACCAGTGGTGGCCCGCGTTAATTCCTCGCGTCGCTTGGCCTGTGGGATTCTCGGGATGTGTACAGTGCCGGAGATGTCCCAAGTTGCGAATGGCGGCCTGGGACGCGCAACAGCGCTGGACGACCCGGCCTTCTTGCGGACAGACGCAGGAACGGGCGGAACCTGGTGGGGCGGGTCGCAACACGGGGTTGGGCCGGACGCGGCCCAGTGAGCAGGCGATGGTCGGTTGAGCGGCTGCGGCCCAGCAATAGCGGCAATGGTCGAGATCGCCGCAGGTGAAGTTGTTGCACTCCGCCATGTCCAATCCTTGTCGGAGGAAGTCACCATCCCGGTTGGGGCATGTGAGCAGATCTTCGAGTCGAGCGGGTGATTTTCCACAGGGTTTTCACTACTCGATCCATCA
>JAIXLE010000166.1 GCA_026931725.1 Bacteroidales bacterium | reverse complement strand
GAACCCCAGGAATCACCGGATTTATTCGATGTGAAGTTCATCCGCGAGGAACTCTTTTACTATGCACGGGATGAAAACCAGTTTTTGCGACGCAGACGCACATTTGTTTTCGCGTTCTTCCCGGATTTGACAGCCGCTCGATTCAAAGACCCCGAGTTACCCGTACAACGAATCGTATTGGCGCTCGCCGCGGTTCTCGCTTTGGTACGAAAACTGACCGATTGGCTCAGTACCGATGCCCTGACGTTTGAAATCCTCTTCGTTTCCGCACAATCAACCGATACCGAACCGCTGGCTCAGGAAGCGGAATTACTTCAACTTTTGCTGCGTGAGCTGATCGAGCGTCAAGCCGCATCCATTCGCACCGTGGCGCACCCAGCGGCTCTGGTCAAATACTGCTCGTATCAAGCCCGCACCAGCCAACTCCACGCATTATTCCTCTCAACACACGCAACCGATTTCACGATCGAAAGCGGCGTACAAACGGAACTCCTCGTCGATAATGCTCGACCGCGACTCCGCGATGGCAATGGCAACCCTCAAGAATTTCTGGAAGAAGATGCCTTCCAGAGCTGGACCCAGGCCGTCGAAACCATTTTGAAGTTGTGGCTTTGAGTCTGTACGCTTGCCGGATGGTGTCTCAGTCATACCTCATAACTTCGACAGACAAACTCCGCAATCGGTCGAACCAACGGGTTGTGGGGTGCGTAGCTATAACAAACTGGTTTCATAATCCCACAGCCCGTCAAACGCGAACCTATGTTCTCCTGGCTCACCAATCCGAACATATTGCTGGGCGGTCTGATTCTGGCATTGGTCCAGGTCGTCGCCGCGTTACCTTGGCTCCGCGCGATTGACCCGCGGGGTTTTGACAAGACGCTCAAAAATCCATCCGCTTTGGGATCGGCCTTGCTGCCAATTCTGTTCCTCTGCGGGTTGTGTGCTTGGTTCCTCGGATATCTCGGGGAATCGTCTCACATCGAAACGTATGGCAAATACTACGGGGCGGTTCTGCACCTACAGTTGCTCATCGACTTGTTCATCATCGTGCCCCTGCTTCTGACCGTGGTTTGGCCGAAAGGGGGAGCCGTGGCTTTGGCGGCGTACCGCGAAGGGTGGCGGCAACCGATGTTCTGGCTTCTGCTGGTCGTTGGCGGCATTGCTATTATGATTGCGGTCATCTTCCCGTACTTCACATTCGGCGATGACTACAAGATGATGAAGCAGATCGGCTTCGACATCATCATGTTGGCAGCGGTTCTCTTCGGGGTGTTGGCCGCGAGCATCTCCATCAGCGAGGAAATCGAAGGCCGCACGGCAATCACCGTGATGAGCAAGCCGATCAACCGCCGGGCGTTCCTGTTGGGCAAGTTCGTCGGGATTCTGATGGCCTGCGTGGGCATGTCACTGTTGCTGGGCTGGGTGCTGAATTTCGCACTGTGGGCTATGCCGGAATTCGACCCGATCAACAAGGATCGGGCGTTCGATGCCATGCCTGCGCAAGCCAAAGAGTTTATGATTCCGGCCTTCGAGTCGATCTTCCCTTCCGGGGCGGCCCGCACGATGGCCACAGGTGCCGGTGCATGGTTTGGTGATGCATTCTCGCACACCTTCGGAATCCTGCTCGGATTTGGACAAGTCATGATCCTGGTGGCCATTGCGACGGCGTTGGCAACACGGTTACCGTTCGTGGCCAATGTCGTGCTGTGCCTCTCGGTCTACTTTTTGGGCCATCTCGCCCCGGTTGTGGTCAAAGAAACCGACAAAATGCAGGGCAGCGGCGCGGGTGTCGGGTTGATTCGCTTCCTGGGCGACCTGTTTGATACTCTGCTACCCGCTTTGGAATTCTTTAACATGGGGCCAGCGATCATTCGGGAAACCCCACTCGATTTGTGGCAGTTCGCCCTCTACGTCGTCACGTTGTCGGTATATGCCGTGATTTACACGGCCATTGCCCTGATTGTGGGGTTGTTCCTGTTTGAGGACCGTGATTTGGCGTAACTTTTCCGGTCTTAACGGGGCCGGAATCGTGTTCTCGCCGGTTTCTATTGGCCAGTCTCAAGTCAAGTCTGCTAGGCTATGCGGTAGTGGGGTTTGGACACACAACCCCACACCAACCCCCTTTCTTCTTCCTCGAACGTGGCGAGCAGAGCCGTGGACGCGAACCCGTTCCAATTGGCCCGATCGTATTTGAGCACCTCGTCCAAGTCGACGTGGGGGGCGATCATCGCCACCGTGCTCAGCAGTCTGGCATTGGTACTTCAATTCCCGATTTTGTATCTGTTCGTGGACTTGCTGGTCTGGCAAGGACGAATTCCGACGTTCCAGGATTTGTCCCCCCAGAAACAGACGGAGTTCCGACAAAAATGGGATGCCAGTCTGGCAGAATCGGAGTCCATCCAAACCACGTTAAAAACCATCGCTCCCTCCATCGGAAATGGAAATGGTGACAGCCCGGCCGAATGGGAAGCCCGCTGGCAAGCCGGGGTTTATTCGCTTCTCGATAGTCGGTTCGGGCCAACCGCGGCGGAAGCCTATCTCCCCTTACACGCAGCCAACAACGTGCCCGGCACCGCCATTGCCCCATTGGGCTTGCAAATGGGGCCACTGAGCCTCGTGATTCGAGAACAAAATCACTGGACCAGCCACTGGCTAGCATCGCTGATACGCGGGAACCCCTGGACGTGGGATCCCACCGGCGGTCGACCCGTGAACGTGATCTACCTGAGCGTCTTATTCGGTGCGGCGTTCCTCATTGCTCTCCTCCGCGGCATCCTGTTGAATTTGTCGATGCTCTGGGCCGCGAACGCGTCGATTGATGCGGGTGTCCGACTCCGCAAAATGGTCAACACTCACAGTTATCGACTCAGTGCGGTTGTCATCGACCCCTTGGCACAAATGGAAGCCGGAAAGCTCATTTCAACACGGATTGAACAGATCCAAGAGGGATTGCACAGCTGGATGACGCAATCTTTCCGTTGGCCGACTCTGTTAGTCGCCGTGATGTTTGTGCTTTTTACCACGAATATCTGGCTCACCATTGGCATGATTCTGGTGGGTGGGCTGGTTTGGCTCGTTATGGGGCAGATCGCGGCATGGTTCCGCCATGATGCGCGGATGGCGACTCGCCGAGCCGAGGCCCGTTTAGCCCTTCTCCAGGAAAGCATGACGATGATACAACTGGTCAAAGGCTACCTCATGGAACGCTATGCCCAAACCAAGTTAGAACGCCATCTCTCGGATCTATCCCGTGCCACCTGGCGGAAACAGCGCGGCGATGCCTTTTCTCGGCAGGCACTGCTTACGGTCGTCGTATTAACCGCAGTGATCGTGATTTACTTGGCGGGCCTTGTGGTACTCGGTGGCATGTTGACCGCTGCGGGCCTACTTGTGAAAATTGCGGGGCTTGTTCTCCTGGCCATTACCATCAATCGCTGCTTGGCATCTCGGCAACGACTCAATCGGGCACGAGGAGCGGCGGCGGAAGTTTTCGAGTTTTTGGATCGCCGCGGCGATTCCGGGCAAGGCGTTGATGCCGAGTTCCTGCAACCGATGTCGCGCCGACTCGATTTCGTTGGTATCAGCCTACGCGAATCCGGGACAGGTCGGATGATATTGGAAAACGTCAGTTTGGCTGTCCCGGCAGGTACTCGCACAGCCATTGTCTACGCGGACCCACTCGAAGCGCAGGCACTCGCCTACCTGATCGTCCGTTTTCTAGACCCCACTGCCGGTGAGGTCAAAATGGATGGCAAAAATATTCGTTGGGTGACCTATGAATCCCTCCGCGCGCAGGTCGGATTGGTACTGGAAAATGCGCTGACCTTCACGGATACCATCTTCAACAACATCGGCTGCGGTGACTCCAGTTTCACTTTGCCACAGATCATCGAAGCAGCCAAGAAGGTTCACGCCCATCAGTTCATCCAAAGTCTGCCTTATGGCTACGAAACACCATTGGGGGATGGCGGAGTGGCCCTCACCATTGGTCAGCGTTTCCGCATTGCCCTGGCACGAGCCTTACTCCGCGATCCGTCGATATTGATTATCGAAGAACCAGCCGAAATCATGGACCCGGATAGCACCGCCTTGATTGACGATGCGATTGCCCAGGTACAAACCGGACGCACGCTGATCTTCCTGGCCCGCCGCCCGAGTACGGTAAAATCGGCGGATCACGTTTGCGTCCTGCAACAGGGTAAACTGGTTGCCTCGGGCCAACACGAAGAACTACTCGCCAACAGTGAACTGTATCGCTTGCTGCATTTCAAGCAGTCGTTGACAACCATGGAGTCTGTCTAACGGACTTGTTGCTGCGTATCGTAAGCCCACGGTTCTCGATGGACCGTGGGCTTTTCGATTCGTCAATCCATTAGGAAAAAGATCAAGGGGAGAAGATGGCGTTTGAACAGGAATTCCAGGTCGCCATCGCCGCGGCCCGCCAAGCGGGACAGTTCGCGCAAGCGGAATATGATCGGTTCGTGCCGATCCCCGATGCCCCGGCCAGCATCAGCACACACGTCGATCAGGGAGCGCAGGAAATCATCTTGCAGTACCTGCGTCAAGCCTTCCCCACCGATGCTCTCGTCGCTGAGGAGGCGACTCCGACCCTGCAACAGGCCGCAGGAACTTCGGGCCGCACTTGGGTGGTCGATCCGATCGACGGCACACGCGGTTTCGCCATGAAGAATGGAGAGTTCTCCATCATGATTGGCTTGATTGTCGCGGGAAGGCCCGTCGTCGGTGTGGTCTTGGAACCCATCGCCGATCGGCTCACGGCCGCACATGTCGGAGGCGGGTGCTGGGTGATGCAGGGGACGGCTGAACCGATCCGTTGCCGAGTTTCCGCACAAGCGGACCCTTCTGCCGGGGTGATGGTGCAAAGCCATAGTAAGCCGGGAAAACCACCCAAGCCCGTTGTGACCGCGATCCGCCCGCAAACCGTCGTCGAAACGTATTCCGCCGGAATCAAACTCGCTCGGGTGGCCCGCGGTGAAGTGGATTTCTATGTCAACGATTATCAGGGGTTTCACGATTGGGACATCTGCGCCGGTCAGGCACTGGTGGAAGAAGCTGGCGGCCGAGTGACCCAGTTCGACGGTCGAGACATCGACTACGGTGGCCCAGAAAGCAACCGTCGTGGAATGATCGGCAGTAACGGCGTACTCCACGAAGAATTGATTCGCCGACTTGCTGGCGTTTGAAATTCGAGCCTCCACCGAGGGATACACTCTTTCGGTAGAGGAATGATCTCAGACACGAACCCAGTAAGACGGTCTGATTTGGAAATGGAACACAACCGGGGGCGACAGTCCCCGGTTGTCCGACAAGTGTAGATTTTGAGACACCCACATCGGGTTTGTGTATCAGATCACGATACAGCGTACTTCGGTCTGGCGATCACCGCCGGTGACGTGAACCTGACCGGAGGAATCCACATAGACATTGACTTCACTCCGCACCCCGAATTCCGGCAAATAAATTCCCGGTTCCACGCTGAAGCAGGTTCGCCGCATCACCCGTCGTTCCTCACGGGTTTCCAGACCGTCCATGTTCGCGCCGTTACCGTGAGTTTCCTGACCGATGTTGTGCCCGGTACGATGAATGAAGTACGCCCCGTAGCCCGCTTGTTCGATGACATCCCGACAGGCAAAATCCACTTGCCAGCCCTGCAATGGATCACCAGCCGCGAACGCTTGGATCACCCGATCAATCGCGGCATCACGCGCCTGAGCAACCAGCTGAAAAATCGTTTTCACTCGCTCAGGCACGGTTTCGCCCACGAAGGCCACCCGTGTCAAATCCGAGTAAACCGCACGGGGGCGGTCCAACTTGGCCCACAAGTCCACCAGAACAAAACTCCCTGGTTCGATCTTCTTATCCGTTTCCCGGCTCGGGGCAAAATGCGGATCACCCGCGTGTTCCCACACACCGACAATCGGTGGATGATCGGTCACGAGCCCGTGTTCGGCAAAATGATCGAGAATCCGCTTTTGGACGGCGGTTTCCGTGGTGTACCCTCGTTCCCGAATTTGCTGAGCGATGAAGGCCCAAGCCGCTTCAAACGCACTATCGGTATGTACCGCCGCTTCGAGATGCATTTGCCATTGGCTTTCATCCCAAGTGGCTTCAAATTCCTGCACCAGATCGCCCGAGGAAACGACTTCGGGGCCGAATGATCGCACCAACTCGACCGTCCCCGCATCGACCCGAGATATGTACGGGTTACCATTCCGTGGCGTGTATTCCATCGCCACGCGACCCGCCCGCGAAACCAGTTCGCCGATACCGGACTCCCATTCTTCCCAGCGCAGATAGATGATCTTGCGATCGCCCGGCAAATGATCCAGAGCCGCCGGTTCGATTTTGTGAACGAGTTTGGTCGGCGAACCCTCGGCAGGAACGTAGTACGCCCAGCGCCGGGTCCGATGCCCTTCCGCTGTTCCCGTGATCCGAGCCGCGAGAATGTTCGACCCCCGGAAGTCGTAGAGCAACCAGCCATCAAGCCCCTGCTCACGGAGTGCGGCCTGCGCCTGACTGAGATCGAACATGGTCCCATTCTCCGAGTCTCGAACCGAAAGAAACTCATCCACCACCGGACACCATATCGGTTGATCCGGCAATTGTCTTGGTTCTCCGTCTCGCGCCGAGTCACATACACGGATATGCGAGCGGAGAACCTACATCACACGAGCATAATCAGTCAATTTGATTTTTGCAAATGCTCGTATATCACGAATCGCCAGGATTCGTAAACTCACTGGCCGCCACGCTTCCGCAAGTACGCCGCCAACAGGGAACCGAGGTCATCATCCGTCCGCACGCGGAGATAATCGGCTTCTGAAGATCGGCAAACGGCTTCCACGGCGGCAAGATGCTTGTGCAATTCGGTCAGATAGGATTCTCGAATCGCCAGCGGATCCGTGCTGATTTCCGGCAACGATTCCAGACCATGAAACAATGTTGGATGGCGGAACGGAAAATCCAACTCGGCAGCATCCAGTATTTGCAAAACCACCACCTCGTGTCTCTGGGACCGCAATAGTCGTAAACCGACTGCCAGTTCCTCAACATCATCAAGGAGATCGCTCAACAGAAAGACGATCCCGCGTCGTCCGATCAACCCCGTCAAATCACGCAGCGTATGGGCCACCTGTGAGGCGGCCGTCGTTGGCCCCTCCGATAGGATGCGTAACAACTCTCGGAATTGACCCGGTTTGCTGGAAGCCCGTAAGACGAGTTGCGCGGACTGTGCCAACCGGACCAGACCAACGCTATCGGTTTGTCGCACGGCCAAATATCCAATCGCCGCCGCCAGAATCGCGGCCACATCGTACTTCGATACCGCTGTCCCATCCGCTCGGCGCGCGGTACTGACCCGCATCGACTCACTCGCATCGACCACGAGCCAGGCGATGAGATTTGTTTCCTGCTCGTACTGTTTCAAGTGATAGCGTTCGGTTCTGGCGAAGACTTTCCAGTCGATTCGGCGAATGTCATCACCGGGGCTATATTCACGGTGCTGGGCAAACTCCACCGCGAAACCGTGCCGCGGACTCCGGTGCCGTCCCGCCAAATACCCTTCGACGACTTGCCGGGCGGTCAATTCGAGAGCATCAATCCGCGCGATCACATCGGGAGGAAGGTTCATAAATTCTCAAATGGTTCAAAGCGTGTGCGGGTTCGCGGGACTGGGTACAATTCTAATCTACTTCCCGCGTTGGCAATAGAATCACGCGGGCTTTCTCTCACCGCAGGACCACTCATAATGCGAATACTTTTACTGTGGGGACTCTACCTGATCTCGGCCCCCCTGGCTGCACAAGACACCCGCCCCATCTCACCCGGACACCGCGTGCTGGCCGCTGATCGAGGGACCGGGAAACTGGCCATTGTGGGCAAGAGTGGTACAGTCGAATGGGAATTCTCCAACCGGCACGATGTCCATGATCTCTGGATGCTGCCCAACGGCAACATTCTGACGCTGACCTCGCCGACTACGGTCGTGGAAATCAACCCGCAGAAGCAGATTGTCTGGAAGTATGAATCCCGCCCGAAACCGGGATACACGGGCCGCGTCGAGGTTCACGCCGTGCAGCGATTGGCGGACGGCAACACCATGATTGCGGAATCCGGGAACACACGCATCATCGAAGTGGATCCTCAAGGCCGGATCACCCGCACAATTCCTCTGCAAGTGGGGAAACCCAATGCTCACCGTGATACGCGGATGGTCCGTAAGCTCAAGAATGGGCACTACTTGGTCTGTCAGGAATCCGATGGTTGTGTCAAGGAGTACGACGCGGATGGCCGGGTGGTTTGGCAGTACAAATTGGATTTGGCCGGTCGTCCCCGTGCGGCTGGGCACGGGCCGGAAGGCCACGGTGTAGAAGTTTTTGGAGCCGTACGTCTACCGAACGGTCACACCCTAATCGCGGGAGGCAACAACAACCGCGTCATCGAAGTCACCCCAGAAGGAAAGATCGTCTGGAGCGTGGATCAAAAAGAACTACCCGGTATCACGCTGGCCTGGGTCACAACTTTGCATGTGCTACCGAATGGTAACATCGTCATCGGCAACTGCCATGCCGGGCCGACCAACCCACAGTTAATCGAAGTCACACGCGACAAGAAAGTCGTCTGGACCTTTAATAATCAAAAACTGTTCGGCAACAACCTCGCCGCCGCGATGATCTTGGATACCGAGTGTATTCGTTGAATAGGTTCACCCGGTAATCGGGACCATTTGCAAAAACCTGCCCCATGGTGCCGATAAGTCACGCCAACGAACCGAAATCACCCCACAAAAAACCGGCACTTGTGTTCGTTTCTGAGCCAAGGCACGAACAATGGGGATAGATTTTCTTTTCCGAAACCCTGCCGGTGCCGGTATTGTGGAAGGAAGACAATGCCGCACGACCCCGACGCGGGGTGTTGGTTTCCAGGTACGACATGACACGCCTCATCCCTTGCTGGGCCGTGATAGCCACTGGGCTACTTCCGGGACCAGCCACATTTGCCGCTCCCACCGCCGAGCAGACGGAATTCTTCGAGAAGAAAGTCCGCCCAATCCTGGCCGAACATTGCTTCCAATGCCACGGCGAAAAGAAACAGATGGCCGGTCTGCGACTGGATACCGCCACCGGCGTTCAGCAAGGAAGTGATGGTGGGCCGATCGTGATCGCCGGGCAGCCTGCCAAAAGTAAACTCCTCACATCGGTGCAACGAACGGGCGAATATCCGATGCCGCCGAACAAGCCCATTCCCGCGGATGCCGTGGCGATTCTGGCAGAATGGGTGAGACTCGGTACGCCTTTCCCCACCGAGAATGCCCCCAAAATCGACCCCGCAACGGTGTTTCGCAAACACTGGGCATTTCAACCTGTCCGTGAGCCTGCCCTTCCCCCGGCCCGGCCCGGTGCCATCAACGCGATCGACCGTTTCATCCTGGCTCGCCTTGCGGACAAGGGGTTGACACTTTCCCCCACGGCCGATCGTCGTACTCTCATTCGCCGGGTGTATTTTGATGTCATCGGCTTGCCGCCAACCGTGCAGCAAGTGGAAGCATTCGCAGCGGATTCCTCACCGAATGCCTATGAGCGTTTGATTGATGAACTGTTGGCCTCACCGCATTATGGCGAACGCTGGGCACGGCACTGGTTGGATGTTGCCCGCTACGCCGATACGAAAGGCTATGTCTTCCAGGAAGACCGCAACTATCCGTATGCTTACACCTATCGTGATTACGTCATCCGTTCGTTCAACACAGACAAACCGTACAATCAGTTTATTCTCGAACAACTCGCCGCGGATCACCTCGATCTTGGTGCCGATCGGCGGCCACTGGCGGCGCTCGGCTTTCTGACTGTCGGTCGGCGATTCCTCAACAACACGCACGACATCATTGACGATCGCATCGACGTGGTCACACGCGGCCTCATGGGTTTGACCGTGGCTTGTGCCCGTTGCCATGACCATAAGTATGATCCGATCCCCATTGGAGACTACTATTCCCTCTATGGTGTCTTTGCCAGTTGTGTCGAACCGAAAGACTTGCCACAAATCGGTGAGGAAGACGACAGCCCAGCGGCCCGTGCCTTTCGAGCCGAGATCGAGAAAAAACGGCAGGAACTGGCACAAGCTCGTGTCAAACGTGCGCAGGAAATGGAAGCACTCTTACGCGGTCTGGCCAGCGGAGCGGCCATCTTGCGCGGGAAATACGATCACGGATTCAACCGCGCCGACCGCGACCGTTTCAACCGCATGCAGACTCAGATTGATGCTCTCGTGGCCCGATCGCCGTACACAGCCCCTCGGGCGATGGTTCTGAATGATCGAGAACACCCATTCGCGCCGCGTGTGTTCCTACGCGGCAACCCGGCCACACGGGGAGATGTCATTCCTCGTCAATTCCTGCAAGTAGTGGCAGGACCGGATCGGGTGCCCTTCCCCAAGAATACCAGTGGTCGGCTCGAACTGGCCCGTGCGATCGCGGACCCGCAAAACCCACTGACCGCGCGCGTCCTGGTCAACCGCGTTTGGGGCTGGCACTTTGGTCGTGGCTTCGTCGCCACCCCGAGTGACTTCGGCATCCGTTCCGAACCGCCCACGCACCCGGAATTGCTCGATTGGCTGGCGAGTCGATTCGTTGCGGAGGGATGGAGCCTGAAGAAGTTGCACCGCCTCATCCTACTTTCCGCAACGTATCGGCAATCGTCCACTGCGCCACAGGCAGAACGGGCCATTCAGGTCGACCCGGAAAATCGTTGGCTCGGCCGTCAAAATCGTCGCCGATTGGAATGGGAACCGCTGCGCGATGCGATGCTGGTCGTCGCGGGACGGTTAGACGCAACAGTTGGCGGACGTTCGGTCGATTTGTTCCGATCACCATACCCATTACGCCGAGCGGTTTACGGCTTCGTGGATCGGCAAAACCTACCCGGCACCTTCCGGGCCTTCGATTTCGCTGGCCCGGACACACACGCTCCGCTGCGGTATCAGACCACGGTGCCGCAACAGGCTCTGTTCTTGATGAACAATCCGTTCGTGACCGAACAAGCCGCCGCCATTGTGGCACGCAAAGACGTGGCCACCGCGAAGACCCCAGATGCGAAACTCGACCAGTTGTACCGGGTGATCCTCGCCCGTTCCCCCACACTGGCTGAGCGGGAATTGGGGCTCGCGTTCGTGAAGGGATCGCCAAACAAGCCGCAACCGGGGAAACTGAATTCGTGGGAAATGCTCGCCCAGGTTGTGTTACTCAGCAACGCATTTGCATTCGTCGATTGAAGAAGTGGAATTCGTACCATGATGGCATCCTCGACTCACCCCGTTCCTCCGCGGCAGGAGTACCCACTGCTCCAGAACGGGGATCGTCTGGACCAACCGACCTTCCATGCTCTCTATCAGCAGGCACCGAAAGGGTTCCATGCCGAACTCATCGGAGGAATCGTCTGCGTGGCTTCTCCCGTTTCCATTCGACATGGCATCCCGCAACTGACTCTGGCCTCCTGGTTGGCTTGGTACACGGAAGATACCCCCGGCGTGCAGGGCTTCGACAACACAACGATGATCCTCGGCCCGGACAGTGAACTGCAACCTGATTTAGCATTACGCATCAAACCGGACTTCGGCGGGCAATCTACCGATAGCCCAGAATCCATTATCATCGGCCCTTGTGAACTCGTCATCGAGATCAGCCATTCGACCGCATCCCTCGATACCAATATCAAGAAAAAAGCATATGAAGCCGCGGGCGTGCGAGAATATCTCATTGTTCTCACACGCACACAATCGGTGATCTGGTACACCCGCAACGCATCAGGATTCGTAGAAATGAGGCCTTCCACCGCAGGGGTATTGCAATCTCAGGTCTTTCCGGGTTTGTGGCTCCAGGCAACCGCCGTGTTTGATGAAACAGCCAAGCGTCTCCGCCTGACCTTGGAACGCGGCCTTGCCTCATCGGAACACGCGGCATTCGTGCAGCAACTTGCCAACCAACACGCCGTGGCCCCCACACCCAACACACCCCTACACCCCGGAGATTCCCAATGATCGCACCTTCCCGACGAGAGATGCTCACCCGTAGCGGTGTTGGTATGGGGTTACTCGGTTTGACGCAACTGCTGGGCGATGCCGGGTTGCTCACCGCGACTGCCAACGCGGCCAGCACGCCGTTCGATCCCGTTCACCCATTAGTGCCACGCCCACCCCATTTTGCGGCGAAGGCGAAACGGGTCATCCACATCTTCGCCAACGGCGGACCAAGTCAAGTCGATACCTTCGATCCGAAACCCGCTCTGCGGAAATATGATGGCAAGTCCCTCCCCGCGACCAACCTCAAAACGGAACGGAAAACCGGCGCGGCGTTCCCCTCGCCATTCTCGTTCAAAAAGTACGGCCAATCCGGGCTAGAAGTCAGCGAACTCTTTGAACACACGGCTCAACATATCGATGATATTTGCGTCATCCGTTCGATGCACGCGAATGTGCCCAACCATGAGCCGAGCCTGTTACTCATGAACTGCGGAGAAGCCCGCCTGCCCCGGCCTTCCCTGGGGTCGTGGCTCACATATGGGCTCGGCACGGAGAACCAGAATTTACCCGGATTCGTCGTCATGTGTCCTGGCGGCTACCCGATTCAGGAATCGCAAAACTGGCAAGCCGGTTTCCTACCCGGTGTCTTCCAAGGGACGCACGTCGACACTCGGCACACCGACATCGACAAGCTGATCGAGAATGTTCGCAACCGTACCGCTCCAACTGGGCAGCAAGACCGGCAACTCGAACTCCTGACGAAACTGAATCGGTTGCACCAACAAGCCCGGCCCGCCGATGCGATGCTCGAAGCCCGGATTCAGTCGTTTGAACTCGCCTTCCGCATGCAAACCGAGGCGGCAGAAGCATTTGATGTCACCCGCGAACCGAAGCACGTTCTCGAAGCCTATGGCTCCGGTGTGCAGGCACGCACCCTGCTCACGGCCCGGCGACTGATCGAACGCGGAGTCCGCTTCGTCCAGGTCTGGCACGGCCAGGGTCAACCGTGGGACAGCCATGAGAACATTAAAGATGCACACAAAAAACTAGCCAAAGAGTCTGACCGTGGTATCGCCGCGTTGATTGCCGACTTGAAACGGCTCGGACTATTTGATGACACGCTCATCATCTGGGGGGGCGAGTTTGGCCGTACTCCCGTGGTGGAACTCCCCGGCCCCGGCACCGTGAAGACTCCCACCGGCCGGGACCACAACCATTGGGGCTTTACCGTTTGGCTCGCCGGGGGAGGCGTGAAGGGCGGCACCGCCGTTGGGGCCACCGATGAATTCGGCTTCAAGGCCGTTGAGAACCCCGTTCATGTCCACGACCTCCATGCCACGATTCTGCACTTACTCGGCTTCGACCATGAAAAGTTCACCTACCGCTACGCGGGTCGAGACTTCCGACTCACCGACGTTCACGGCCGCGTTGTCCAGGAAGTGTTAGCCTGAACCAACGCGTAGATACCAGACGATGAACCCGACTGCGTGTCGTGGGAACCCATCGCCGGTGGCACTCTCCACAACCGAGCGCGATCCGATTTCGCGTTCGTCTCTCTGCCCCGCAAGTCATACAACAGATGCACACCGTGCCAACTTCCAACACTGTTGGCCGGGAGCAGGATTCGGAACCGAGAACTGAACGCATGTGGCCTGCCCTCGAAACCAAACTCCAACGCTTCCGCGAGCTGGAAGAACAACTCGCCGACCCAGTTGTTGCCTCGGATCCTACCCGGTTCGGCACAGTCGCCAAAGAGCATGGCAGCCTCTCCAAGCTCATCAAACCGTACCTGGAATTTCTGCAACTCGACCAAGCCGTTCGGGATGCGGAAACACTGGCCGCGGATGATTCCGACGCGGACATGCAAGCCATGGCCGAGGAAGAACTCACCACCTTACGGCCCAAACACACCGCTCTGAAAGAGAAAATCGAAGATCAACTGCTTGTCGATCCCAGTGAGGATTTTGACCGCATTATCATCGAAATTCGCGCGGGCACGGGAGGTGACGAAGCCGCACTTTTCGCGGGGAACCTGTACGAAATGTACACCCGGTATGCCCGTGCGCAAGGCTGGTCGATCGAAGATCTCGAACACAGTGAAGGTGAAGCCGGTGGCTTCAAGGAAGTCAGTTTTGGTGTGCGGGGTGATGGTGTCTACCAGGCATTCCGTTACGAATCCGGCGGCCATCGGGTGCAGCGTGTCCCCAAGACGGAAACGCAGGGACGGATTCACACGTCTTTAGCCACAGTTGGCATCATGCCGGAACCCGAACAGGCACAAGTCGAAATCAAGGATGAAGATATCGAATGGGAACGGATGCGGGCCGGGGGCGCGGGTGGTCAGCACGTCAACAAGACCGAATCCGCGGTGCGAATCTGGTACAAAAAAGGCACACCCGAAGAAATGGAAGTCAAGTGTCAGGATGAACGCAGCCAGCACAAGAACTACGAGCGTGCCATGCGGTTACTGCGTTCCCGTGTATACGAACGCCAGCAAGCGAAACTGCACAAGGAACGCGCGGAAATGCGCCGTAGCCTCATCGGCGGGGGCGACCGCGGCGAACGAATCCGAACTTACAACTTCCCCGATGGCCGGGTCACCGACCACCGGATCGGCCTGACCGTCTACAAGATCGCGGAAATCCTCGGCGGCCAACTCGATCATCTCGTGCTTCCTCTCAAGGAACACGACAAAAAAGAGCGTCTCGCGGCAGCCAAATAACACGAGATCCTTTTTGGCAATGGAATGAAATTTCACCCCATTGTCGATTTTGCAGACCCGTTTCCGATGAATTGTCGACACTTCAGACACCCCATGAGGAAATGCTCACACTTGTGCATCGGCAATACATCGCACAGCAAAAATCATCGGCTATCCTCACATGAAGTTGATGGGTGAATATCACCATGTGGAACAAGCCATGCAACCAATACACGTCGGTGATGACACACTGGTAACCACCCCACCCATCACACCCGCTCGGTCCCCCTGCCCGACCTGCCAAACGCAACAAGAACTCGAACATTTGCTTGAGGATTTCTCCCGTTTCGTGCTTCATCCCACTTGGTTGGTGTTTGGCATCGTCGCACTCATCTGGAGTGGCACCGCGTTCTTATTGGCGGATTGGGAAACCCCAACGGGTCTGTCCCACAATTTGACTGCGGCCTTAGTCGGATACGCGATCATCGCACGCTTCCATGCGAGATGTACCCGCTATTACCACGCCCGAGCCGCTTACCGAGAACACAAGTATCTTGAATTGTTGGATCAATACGATTACGCCCTCTGTCGGCCTTGTACCTGCCCTCACACTCGCTCCACCAATACGAACACCACAACGGCTCTCGCCTGTATTCCGAGTGAACTCTATCTGGTACAATCCCTAGCCAAATCCAACCCCAACATCAAAGCTGTATGAAAGTGAATTTCTCAATACAGCTAACGCATCGTGGCCCCACTCGGTAAACTATCGGTTCTGGTTCCCCGAGTACCGACCACGGATGGCTCATGTCTGCCGGTAAGCCTCGCCCAACACCTACAACTTGGACTATCAAAGCCCTACTCCAATGGACGAGCGAGTATTTTCAGACTCACAAACTGGAATCACCACGTCTGGAGGCACAAATCCTCCTCGCCCATGTGATGCAGTGTGCCCGAATCGAACTCGTCGCCCGTTCCGATGAAGAACCCACACCAACGGAACGGGCGCAATTCAAAGACTTGGTCCGTCGCCGGGTCGAAGGCTGGCCCGTCGCCTATCTGGTAGGACAGCGCGAGTTTTACCTGCTGGCGTTTGAAGTCTCGCCCGCTGTCCTCATCCCCCGACCGGATACCGAGTTACTGGTCTTGATGGCGCTGGATCGGTTAAAAACGAAACCGAATGCTTCTGTGTTAGACCTGGGAACAGGCTCCGGTTGCATTGCCATCAGTGTCGCGCATCAGGCGAAAGCGTGCCACGTCACGGCCACAGACATTTCGCCGGATGCGCTCACCATCGCGCAGCGGAACGCCGCCAAACACAAGGTGCAAGATCGTCTCACTTTTCTCAATGGGGATCTTTTCTCTGCCTTGCCGCCCGAAGCCCGATTTGATCTGATTCTGAGCAATCCGCCCTACATTACCCCTGGTGAACTGGCCACGCTCGCCCCGGATGTCCGCGATCACGAACCCCGTGTCGCCCTGGATGGTGGCCCGGATGGATTGGCCTTCTATCGCCGGATCGCCAATGAAGCCCGCGCGCACTTGCACCCAGGTGGCGTGGTCATGGTCGAGATTGGCTGGACTCAGGCGGATGCCGTGCGAGAACTCTTTCAGGCAGCCGGGTTCACGGTTGGCCCCACCCGATTGGACCAGGCCAAACGTCCACGGGTCATTTCAGCACATGGGTAAGCCACATCATCATTTCTGTAAAATCAGCTTGCCTCGGCGAGTAATCCGCAGCCGATAACGCTCGCCATTGTGTTCGATCCATAATTCTTGTTTTTCCTGGAACAAGTCTTCCGCGCGAATCACCCGCTCGGCTTCGGTGGGTCGAGTTTCTCGTTTCTCGGGTTCGTATTCAGTCACGGGAATCCTCGATACCGTTATTGAGGTTAAGTCTCATTCTCAGCCCGTATCCCGTCCGCGTCGAGCCATCATTCCCCAAAATCTGAGTGAAATTGTTCACTTTTTCTTGCGGAGAGTCATTGACTCCGTACCGTGGTTGATTAAGCTGACACTGTCTTGCTGAGATTGTGTCTCATCAAGCGCCGCCTGACAACCTCAATTGTCAGTGATTTTCGAGACTGCTCCGCCGACGTTCGGGATGCGATATACCGCTCACCCTCCGCACGCTCTGCAGCTCGCAACACCTACGCGTTGTCGAACGGGTGAACTTACCCCAGAGGTGCTTTATGCGTCTGTCGCGTCGAGGATTTACGCTCATCGAATTGTTGGTGGTAATCGCGATTATTGCCATCCTGATCGGCTTACTGTTACCGGCGGTGCAAAAAGTACGAGCAGCGGCCGCGCGAGCGAAATGTACCAACAACCTCAAACAAATGGCGTTGGCCACTCACAATTACCATGATGTGAGAACGGTTCTCCCCTATGCGACTCTGGATCATCTTCCCGGCGAAACGACCTCAAGTTGGACGACGGGCCAGATCTTGATTCTTCCTTATCTCGAACAGGACATTGTGGCCCGGAAATGGGATGAGAAACTCCCACGCAATAGCCATGATGACCCCGATGGCGATGGCTTTACGAACGCCATGCTCCAGCAAATGATCATCCCGACATTTGTTTGCCCAACGATGACCCGCCCTTCCGGGCCGCTGAATGCTTCGGGGCCAGTGAGTGGCGGGACACCGCCGGAAAACCGGGCCTATTGCAGCTACCTCTTCAACGCGGGTAGCCAGGATGTCACGAGCTTGCACTATGGGCCTGAGCCAGCCTTCAATGGTCCGATTGTCCCGGTCAAGGATCCTACGAGTAACCCGTCAAGCCCCAATCGCGCAGCCGTCAGTTTGCTCGCCATCACCGATGGAACATCGAATACGTTCCTGGTGGGTGAAACCGACTTCAAACCGCAAGGTGTTCCTTCAACCAGTTACGGTGGCGTTTGGGCATTCGGGTACATGGCCTACTCTTGGGGAACGACACACAACCTCTTTAACAAGCATGATAACGCCAGCACCGTTTACGGAGCCTTCCGCAGTGAACATGACGGTGGGGCCAACTTTGCCATGGCCGATGGCTCGGTGCGATTCGTTCCCAATTCCGTCGATTTTCATGCCTACCAAGCTGCGTCGACCCGAGCCGGTGGTGAAGTGCTTCCCTTGGATTGATTGTCACCGAATGTGCAGGATATGACTATGCGAATCGCACTGTTTTGGGGCATCATCAGTGCTGCTATCATAGGATGTGATCGCAGCGAATCGACCGCCCCCCCACTAGAACAGACACCGCTCACCCAAGCCGAATGGAAACGGCTACCACCGGAGGAAAAGTACCAGATTGTCACCTTTGAACGTCTGAAGTTTGGCAACCCCGAACTGTACGACGAAAAGAAATGGAATCGCTTTTATCGAACCGAGATTCTCCCGCAACAGAAAAAAGATTTTGCCAAGATTCCGAGTAAGAAATAGTCGCCAAAGTGTTTTCACCAACAACCCGTGTTTCGTTCCGATTTCCCAACCTCGCGTGTATCCGATTATGAACCGTCTGCTCCTGCCTGCCTGCCTGCTGCTGGTCGCCGCTGTACCAGCATCAGCCCACTTCGTATATGTCGTGCCGGATGGGCCGACCAAAGTCTCCGTGATTCTCAGCGAGAATCTCGAACCCGATGGAAATGTTCCGACGGACCTTTACGCGGGCACCAAACTCCAAGCCCGTGACAACGATGGGAAGATTGAAGCTGTTGAGACGAAAAAAGCGGAAAACGCTCTGAATGCGAATCTTCCGGGGCGTGGGCCACGGGTGGTCTTTGGCACCGCGGAACTGGGTATTCGCGCCCGCGGCAAAGCCAAGCCGTTCCTGCTGGCGTACTACCCCAAAACCGTGATCGGTGATGTCCGCGGGGATGCACTGACGCTGGGGAACTTGGTGCCAGTCGAAATTGTGCCCGTGGGCACGGCCCGTCAGGCCCAGTTCCTGGTTTTGGCGAACGGCAAACCCGTTGCCAATGCCGATGTCTCCGTGCTAACTCCGGCTGGCCAGTCCAAGAAGATTGTCACCAATGACAAAGGGTTGACGGAAGTCTTCACCGAACCGGGCCGCTATGGTGTCTGGTCCCGAGTGGTTGAACCCCAGGCAGGTGAGAAAGACGGAAAGAAGTACGAAGAAATCCGCCGTTATGCCACGCTCGTCTACGATGTTCCCGTGTTTGCGCCGTTGCCGGTTGCGGTCGCCAGCCAAGGGACGATCATTTCTGATGGTTATCTTTATGTCTATGGTGGCCACGCTGGGAAAACCCACAGCTACGATACTAAAGCGGTGATTGGCACCTTCCAGCGGTTGAAACTCGATGCTCCTGGCGCACAGTGGGAACCGCTGCCCGGTGGCCCGATCCTACAAGGGATGAACTTGGCAGCCCACGGCGGCAAAATCTATCGCGTGGGGGGAATGTCACCCCGCAATGCCCCTGGCGAACCGGCTGACAATTACTCCCTCGCGGATGCGGTCTGCTACAACCCGAAGACGGGCAAATGGGAAGAACTGCCTCCACTGCCGGTGGCTCGCTCCTCACACGAATTGGTTGTTGCCGGTAACAAACTCGTCGTGGTCGGTGGCTGGCAACTGCAAGGCCGAGACGGAAAATCCGTGTGGCAAGACACCAGCCTCGTGTTAGACCTGTCCTCACCTTCACCGAAATGGGAAGCCATTCCGCAACCGTTCCGTCGTCGGGCTCTCACCGCGGTGGCTGTGGGCTCCAAAGTGTACGTCCTCGGCGGACTCGGCGAGAAAGAAACCTCCAAGCGTTGCGACATTCTGGATGTGGCCACAGGAAAATGGACTCAAGGGCCAGACTTCCCTGGGAACAGCATGGCAGGATTCTCACCCGCCGCTACGAATGTGAACGGCAAAGTCGTGATGAATACGTCCGATGGCCCGGTCTATCAGCTCAACAAAGCCGGTAACGCCTGGGAAATCATCGGAGATGCCGCTATTCGCCGACTCGTTCACCGGATGGTTCCGCTGACAAAGGATTCCGTGATCCTCGTCGGGGGTGCCAGCCGGAACCTCGGTGGTAACGTCGCAGGGCTGGAAGTTGTCAAACTGACCGCTCCTCAAAAAGCCGGGAAGTAACCCCCTAACCGGGGAATTCCTCCCAACAGAAGTCCTGATGAAACGGCACACACCGATTTCACCAGGACTTCTGGTATTTTTCACAACACAGACCGATAACACAAACTGATCGACATCTCTCGTATTCATCCCAGGCTCGGATTTATGAATCGGACAGATATGGCCGCACAAACCGACAGGAGTTCTCTCCTTGCCACACCTTCACGCGGTGAACCTGCTCCGCGACGCTGGGGGAAACGGTGCCTGCATTTGCTGCGACGTGTGCATCTGTATCTCGGGTTGTTCCTGCTACCCTGGGCGGTGCTGTATGGCATCACCGGGTTTTTATTCAACCATCCGACGGCTTTTAGCGACCAGAATACAGCCAGTTTTCGAGCAACTGCCATCGCCGGTTCCCCGCTCCTGTCTGCGCCATCGCCGGTTCGGATCGCGGAACAGGTCATCGCAGGGTTGAATGCAAGAGCCCCGAGTCCAAATGCTTATTCTCTCGTCGAACCCGAAGCGGCCCGATACGCCCCGCGAACATTCGCCTTCGCCACGGCAACGCTGGTAGATGGCCGGAAAGTGTCTCTGCTTTTCGATGTGGTCTACGGAAGTGGGACCGTCCGCGAACAGGCCGTCACGCCACCGATCGCGCCAACGCAATCAGCCCCCTTCGCCATTCGATCGGGCGGGAGTGGCAATATGGGAAGAACCGGACGCGGTAGTCAAGATGGTTCGCCTCGTACCCCAGCAGCGGAACCGTTGATCGTGCCGGAACCGCTGCATGAACACGTCCTCGCCACGATCCCGGCCGCGCTCACCGCGACCGGCTTTCCGCAAGCGGTGGAATCGGTCGTCACCAGCGTGCCGGACCTAATATTCCACATGCAAGACCAAGAGGGTCAGATCTGGCGCGTGAACTTCAATGCAAAAAATGGCACGGTTGCGGGCACCCTCGCCGAGCAGAAACCGGCTACGGAACCGCTTTCACTCCGTCGTTTTTTGTTGCGATTGCACCTGATTCACGGCTACCCATCCGAAGGTGGAGCCAAATGGTGGTGGGCCGTCATCGTCGATGTCATGTCATTCGTGATGGTGTTCTGGGGTATTTCCGGGATGATGATGTGGTGGCAAATCAAGGCAACCCGATGGATTGGCATTCCCATAATCATTCTCAGTGCCGTAACCGCTACCGTGATGACCATGGGAATGTATGCCTACTTCACCTCGCCATAGGCAGAATGTTTTCACGCACCGAGATCGAACAGTAACACTTCACTCTCGCGGATGGCCGTGAATTCGAGTCGCGGTTCATCCTCGATGAGGAGGGCATCTCCTTCTCGGAGCGTTCCTTCCTCGTATTGAATTGCACCAGTCGCAACCTGAAGCCAGCCGGCTCGTGTCGCCGCGAAATCATAATGTAAGTGGCGGCCAGGGCTGAGCTTCGCCACGGAGAGAATCACATCTTGATGAATGAGTATGGACCCTTGGCGGGCATCACCCGAAGCCACGACCCGCCAGCGATCGCGCGTTTCCATCTGGGTGAATTCCGCTTCCTGGTAAGAAGGCTGCAAACCCCGTTGGTTCGGGATAATCCAGATTTGCAGCAAATGAACGGGTTCATTTTTGGCGGCGTTGAACTCACTATGATAGAGTCCCGTCCCTGCTGACATTTTCTGCCATTGACCCGCGGTGATGATCGAACCATGCCCCATACTATCCCGATGTTGGAGCGAACCGGACAGCACATACGTCAGAATTTCCATATCCCGGTGGGGATGCATCCCGAACCCGCCCCCTGGCGCGATCCGATCATCGTTGATGACACGCAGGCTCCGAAAATGATGGTGGTTCGGGTCCAGATAATCCCCGAAACTGAAGGCGTGCCGACTATCCAGCCAACCCGTGCGCGTTTTACCACGAGCATGAGAGTGTCGAACGGTGAGCATGAATTGCTCCCCATGAGTACCGTCGCAGGTTGAGCCACGGCAAAAAAAGATACCGCCCACCCGCATCAGCTTTACACGCAGGAAATGGGAATCCCGCCTGCCTCGTTCAACACTCATCAGGCATTCACAAACAGCAATCGGTGCGATTCTCTGCTCGGCACATTTGTGAATGCAATCCGTCCAAACATTGATAAACCAGCAACCGTAATTCTTACTGATTCTGATACTCTCCGCGCAACCCGGCGAGTCCTTCGCTTCCTAATCGGATGACGGTGCTGTTAATTTCCAGTTCAAACAGATCATCGAGCGGTTCGTAGCTCACGATCCGAACTACGGTGCCAGGCAACAGGCCCAGTTCTCGCCAGCGACGGAGCCGGTTGGGGTGATCGTCCTGAGCTTCCCGCACGATGACGGTATCTCCGGTGACGAATTCGTTCAATCGTTTGAGATCGCGGGCGTGCAGTTCGCCCGTTGCAGAGGGGATGAGGTGGCCGTGTGGGTCTTCGAGCGGTTCGCCCAGATGTGCGGCAATCGCCTGTTCCAGGCGCGGTGAAATGGCATGTTCGAGCGATTCTGCCTCGGCATCGACTTCACTCCAATCCAAGCCGAGTACCTGAGTCAAAAAGAGTTCAATCAGCCGATGGCGACGAATGACGCGACGCGCTTCGACGCGTCCGGTATCGGTGAGCCGGGCACCCGAGCCAGGGGCATACTCGATCCAGCCCGCCTCACCCAGTCGCTTGAGCATCCCGGTCACTGAGGGGGCTTTGACACGCAATTGCGCGGCTATTTCCGCGGGAGAAACGACGATCTCATCTCCGCCAAGTCGATGGATTGCCTTGAGATAATCTTGAACGGCTTCGGATGGTTGCTCGGCCATGCCCCCTCCAGAGAGCAAGGAGATGGTGGTGGGGTCATGGTAGCGGACATTGTACGCCAAGCCTCACGCCGCTTTTCGAGAATTTAGCCGCTGTGCGACGCGTTCCCGAATATACGTCGCGGCTCGCTCACAGGCACCGGGAACAGCAACTTGTGAACGGAGAGTCCGCAATTCCTCCACCACGGTTTGTCGAGCGACAGGATGACGCAGCCAACCGATAACCTGTTGCGACATCGCTTCCGAGGGGTCGGTTGCGGTCAGGAATTCCGGGAATAGTTCCCGATCCGCGAGCAGGTTCACGAGCGTGATGTATTTTGCAGTCTTGAGCTGCTTGGCAATTGCGAGTGCATAGCCCTCGATTTTATAGACAATCGTGGTGGGTTTCAGTCGATAAAGCAGTTCCAGACTCACTGAGCCGGAAACCGAGACACAGGCATCGGCGGCTTCGATCAGCTCCGGGGTTCGTCCAACATGCACGGTGGCCGGAAGACCACTACCAGCCAGGGCATTGCGGGCAACTATTGCATGGCGTTCATGGAATGCCGCGACCGCAAAACGCACATCGGGGACCGTCTCGCGCACCCGTGCCGCCGTGCGTAACATGGTCGGTAAGTTGGCTGTGACTTCCTGATTGCGGGAACCGGGAAGCAGAGTCACCAACGGGCCAGCCGAGCGCCGGACTTCGGTCAGAAACTCGGTATCGAGTTGCTGATGCGCCAATTCATCAAAATACGGATGGCCGATGTACTGGGTGTGAACACCGCGTTCTCGATACCAGTTTTCCTCGAAGGGTAACGCTGTCAGCACCGTATCGACCCATTTCCGTATCTTCACGACCCGCCAACCCGCCCAGCCCCAGAGTTGCGGAGGCACGAAGTAAAAGACGGGGACACGGGCACGATGCGCCCGTTTGGCCAAAGCAAAATTAAAGCCCGGATAGTCAATGAGAACCACGGCATCCGGCCGGGCAGAACGGAAATAGACATCGGCTTGGCGACCGAGTTTGAGAAATGTCGGAAGATTCCACAATGCCCGGCCAACCCACATCACGGCCAGATCCGTGAGGGGATACATCAGCTTGGCTCCCGTTGCCGCTAAGCGTTCCCCACCAAACCCCACGATGCGGGTATCGGGTGCCTGATCGAGAAGAATCCGAGCAAGAGACGCGGCGTGGATGTCGCCGCTGGGTTCCCCGGCACTGACAAACAGGTGCATGACATCCTTGCCGCTTTGAGTCCACGGTTTTGATCGGACCAGTATTGCCGAAACCGCGGCGTGAGAACTAGTCCAAATCGGATGCGGCAACCCGTTTCCCGGACGGCAAGCCTGTCGGTTCCGCCACTCGGCGATAACCGAGTGAGTGCAGCACTTCGAGTACTTCACTCAAAGTCGGGAACGGTCGGCGGTTTTCCCGTTTGTAACGGTCCATAGCTTTCATGAACTCGGCTTCATCATCGCTGTAGTCACGTTCGCAGGTGGTGGGGTCGATGAGCCGGCGCCGTTCGCTGGTTCGTCGTTTTTCTGCTGCGTTCTGGGCACGCCGACGATCCGTGGCAACGGGGATGTTCCGTTTGCGTCGATCATTCGGAAATGCAGTCGTTTCGGGTGTTCCCTCTGTGGGAACAGAAGAATTTGGCTGCTGGGCCACGAGATTGGGTTGGGTCATGGCCAATGCTCCCTCACCGCCGGAGTAGTTGTATGGGTTGGTAGAACTTGTCGAAGCTCCGATCACCAACCGAGATTGCATACAACTTTAGCCTACTTGGTGAGAAATTGATGTCAATTCATTTTCGGATAGCGTGATAAGCGTTGCATACTTATCAGGCAAACTGTATCGGTTTCACCAAGCGTCCGGGTCAGAGCGACTTCGTGGTATGGAGCGTTCGGGCGGATTGCGTCTCCCGGATTCCGAGCACTTTTCCCCTACGATGCCATGTCACGGCTTGACACGATCAATCTGATTCGGTTGTTTGATTTTTATCTGGCGGTGGCATTTCTCTTCAGTTTCCGTCGGCGGTATCGCATTTACTGGGATGCGTTGCGACTGGGGTGCGCGTTACCATTGCGCTGGCCTAAGCTCGTGGATCGTCTGCGTTTCCACGGTGGGATCCTGCTCACCCGCGACATCGTCTGGCCCGCGTTGATTGTCCTGGCCTTCATGGCCATTCAGTTTGTCTTGTCTCGGGTACTCTTTCCCCAGGCCCAACTCACAGGCAACGATCTGATTGTGCATCCCGTTGTCTTTGTGATTCTGTTTCTGACGGCGTTACCAATGCTGGCCGTCGATGGCTATTTTTTGTGGCGTGTGGGGCGGTTTGACCGACTGGAAGCAGAAGGATATCTCGATCAGGCCGAGCAATGGCTCAGTACTTGGCGGGTAAGTCTCGTGCGAACCGTGACACTGGGTTATGTGAATCCCCGACAAATGGTCGACGATGAATTACGCAAAGCGTTACTCCGCATGGGAGAAATGGCTCGTTGGTCCATGTGGTGGGTCACGGCCCAAATCGCTTGCCGTATGGTGTTTGGCTTGGTGCTCTGGCTCTGCTGGCTCTTGCTCTGATCGCGTATTCCGTTACGCTCAGGTGTCGAACGGCACCACGACAGTCACACAGCGTGTATTGTCAGGGCCAGGCATGACGACTATGCCGTCTGGCAGGGACCGTCCGCATCAGTCACAACCAGGAGTGTATCATGAGAGGTATTGCCGGAGTCGGATTGTGTGTTCTCAGCGTGACTTTATCCCTCTCACCGCTCGCGGCTCAAGCACCAACCGCTACCGCGCAAACCAAGCTCGTCATCAAGGTGCCGGAACCGGATTCCGAACTCTACATCGAAGGGCGACCCACTAAGACAACGGGCGTGAATCGGGAATTCGAGACCCCGAACCTCGAAGCGGGCAAAACGTACGAGTACGACTTCAAAGTGAGCTGGCGACCGAATAACTATACGGTGCTGACACGCACTCGCTCCGTGCAATTCCAGGCCGGTGATTCCATCACCGTCGATCTCACAAAAGATGTCGGAACGGAAAAAGCCATCATTCGCTATGTGCCCACACCAAACGACATCGTTGATAAAATGATCGCATTGGCAAAATTGAAAAAAGACGATGTGACGTTTGAACTCGGGTGCGGCGATGCCCGCATTTCCGTGGCTGCTGTCAAGGCTGGAGCCAAAAAAGCAGTCGGTATCGACTTGGACCCCGAACGGATTGAAGAAGCCAAAGCGACCGTGAAGGCGGCCGGTGTCACCGACAGGGTCGAAATCCGAAAAGGCGATGCATTGGATGTCAAAGACCTTTCCGAAGCATCGGTCGTCTTCCTCTACATGGGCAATGAATTCAATGCCCTAGTCCGTCCGACTTTATGGAAACAACTCCAACCCGGAAGTCGGGTTGTTTCTCATCGTTTTACGATGGGAGATTGGAAGCCTGATCAGACCATCAAAGTCACCGGAGAGGATGGCGATCAATATGAATTGCACATCTGGACTGTGACCGATGCCGTCAAGAAAATGGGGAAATGACCCATTACCCATCAAGGCATGGTCGGGTTCGCGGCTCCTTTACCCGACCATCCACGGGAAACACTATTTTTCTTTCTTCTCAAACCCCGCTCCAAGCCCGGCTCCCGGATCGGCCGCTACATTACTCGAACCGGCAATCACGGCATACTTGATCTGGAGATCCGTTTCCGTCACTTTGGAAAGTGGGACATCACGAGGTCGTACCAAAGTCAAGGCCACAATTTGACCAGGAACCAAATCACTGCGAGCGGCTAGGTAGCCGGGTGCTCCCTGAGGCAGTTTCATCATTTGTATTTCCTTGAAACTGTGAGGCACTTTGCGGCCATTGGCTCCCATCTTCGGTGCGGGTTTCTGCCATCGCACCAATCCTTGTTCTGCGAAATTCAGATCCACTTCCTTGTGAGTAGCCTTAATTTGTGGCCGCCGCCCACGCCCACGCCCACGACCACCACCGCCGCCAGATTGCGTATAAGTCGTAATCTTCAAGGTGAGTATCGGATCTTCGAATTTCACCACTTCGCCCGCAATTTCACTGAAGGTGGCATAGGCAGACCAATCTTGTTTCTTGGGAACCTCTGCGGGCGGGTCTTCCGCCAGAACCGTGAGAGCCGTGGTTGTGATGCCGAAGAGACTGACAATGAAAAGTTTCAGGCAGATGCGAGACATGAGGGGGAGTTCCTCCCGCAAGGAAAATGGGCCAAGCGTTCGATGTGAACCTTATCTTAACTACGTCGAATCGAGTTGGGAAACAGTTCCCGAAAAAAATGAGAACTCGCCGAGAATCAGGCGAGCCCTGAGACAGGTTCTCGTTTCTATTCTCACTGTCGATAGGATGCTACCGGCTGAGCATGAAATAGCGGACTTCGGTATGTCGGATAGGCTCCGGCATTGATCCCGTTCGACATGATCGGAGCCGGTTGTGCATCTCGACCGAATAATGAATTGACCGTGCGGGTGATTCCATCCGCTTGAATGGCATTTGCCACAGCTCGGCTAATTGTTCGCGTTGCGCCTGAAAAGAACCCGGTCGCCTGATCGACGGGCCGCACAATGAGGGCATTGGTGTCGATCGGTTTGAATTCGGGTGTCTGTGCATCCGCGGTCGTACCCAAAAGCAGTAAACCGAGAATAGCTAAGAGTTTACGGATCATGCGACTTTCCTCCCGTTCGTCACGGTTCGTGGTACGGGTTCCGTCCCGACCCCCTGCCCGCGACTCTGAACTGTTCCTGGATTCTTCGCGCACTGATACCCGCGTTTGTGTAACTGTCAACAGAAATCCATCCCGAAATCGCTCCTGGCCATCCTTGGCCATAAGATAATGTTCTCGCACCGATTCCCTCAGGAGTTGTTACGATGCTTCGCGCTGTTCCGGCATTGTTGGTACTTCTGGCGTTTTCCTCACCTGCCATCTCGGCTGAGCCCGTCGTGGAAATCATCGCCCATCGGGGAGCCTCGCACGATGCCCCCGAAAACACCGTGGCTGCGATTCGGTTGGCCTGGAAGCAGAAGGCGGATCTCTCGGAGTTCGATATTTATCTGACCCGCGACGGTCAATTAGCCGTCATACACGACAAGGACACAAAACGAACCGCTCCGGGTTCCGCATTGGTGGTTGCGCAATCGACAATGGCCGAATTACGGAAACTGGATGTTGGGAAATGGAAAGATGCCCAATACACCGGAGAACGGATTCCCACGCTCGCCGAGATGCTCGCGGCCGTTCCGCCCGGAAAAGGAGTCTTCATCGAAGTGAAATGCGGCCCCGAAGCGGTTCCAGCCATTCTGCGAGCATTAGATGAGGCCAAACTGCCCGCGGCACTCACGCCGGTCATCTGCTTCAATGCGGATGTGATCGCCGCTGTGAAAAAAGCACGGCCCGATCTGCCCGCTTACTGGCTCGTCGGCTTGAAACCCAAGAAGGGACAAAAGCCACCCACGGCGGCATCTGTGGTGCAGAAAGCCCAAGCCATTCACGCGGATGGGGTCGATCTCTCCGCGAGTCCCGCACTCGATGCGGAATACGCCAAGGTGATCCGGGCAGCCGGGTTGAAGTTGTATGTCTGGACCGTCAACGATCTTCCCACCGCAAAACGGATGGTGGAACTGGGTGTCGATGGCATCACCACCGACCGACCCGCTTGGCTGCGCGAACAATTGGCCAAATAAGGACTCGGAACCGATCCGCGCTGGTGGGGCAAGCCGGAAAAGTTTGCCTCACCATCAGCAGTCACAGTTCGGTATTCGGATTCGATTCCAGTCTCCCTCTCGCTCCGGCCGATACCACCGTTACAACCCTTCCCTTCCATTGCGTGATCGCGCTGTTCTCTAGCATCGGGGCACTGGGCATTCGGGTTGACGCAACTCCCGGACCCTGGCTATATCGCAACGTCGTTCACGGATGAACCGACATCGGCGGAGCCGCCATGACCGTGCCCGTAGCTTTAGCACTCACAGATATTCACGTTCGCTACGGTTCCCAAACCGCCGTAGATGGGTTGAGTTTAGCCGTCCATCGTGGCGAGATTGTGGGACTGCTGGGGCCAAATGGCTCTGGCAAAAGTTCGACACTCGCCGTCGCGGCCGGGGTACTCGATCCCTTCATCGGCACGGTGGCGATTGCCGGAATCAACCGTGTCGACGACCCCGAAGGTTATGCAGCCCATGTTGGCCTCGTGCCCCAAGAACCTGCACTGTACGAAGAATTGAGCGCGGAAGCGAATCTGCTATTCTTTGGTCGTCTGTACGGTCTAACAGGTTGCCAACTCCAACATCGTGTGGATGCGGCTCTGACACGCTCCCGGTTGACCGACCGCGCTCGGGATCGTGTCAGCCGCTTCTCCGGCGGCATGAAACAGCGTCTGAATCTGGCCTGTGCCTTGCTTCATAATCCGAGTGTGTTGTTATTGGATGAACCCACGGCGGCGCTCGATCCCGCCAGCCGGGATGCCTTGTTCGCGGACTTGCACGAACTCCGCGAAGCTGGTCATGCAATCCTGCTAACCACACACCATCTCGATGAAGCCGAACATGGCTGCGATCGCATTGTGGTTCTCGAACACGGGCGGATGGCGGCCTGCGGCAAGGCGAGCGATTTGATCCGACATCAACCCGCCGGGCGGTCCATTATCTACGCCCACATGCGTGAGACATTGCCTCGCTTCTTCATAAAAGCGTTACGCCACAAGATCGGGCCGACTGTGGAAATCGAAGTGACGGGCCGCCGACTCCGCCTCGCCGCGGCCGATCAGGTTGCACTCGGTCGGGCGATCGCGCGGGTATTGGCGGAAGGGATCATTCTCGAATCGTTCCGAACGCCACCCGGCCGATTGGATCATCTGCTCCATCGACCCGATGGGGAAGCCACCCCGGCGGAAGCCGGTGGAACCGCCGGAAATCACAGGACATGATGCCCACATGAAATATCTGACTCTCATATTCGCACTTGCCGCAAAGGACTGGCGGTTATTTGTCGCGGATCGTCGAGCGGCGATTCTCTGTTTCAGCGTGCCGATTGTGCTGGCTTCCGCCTTTGGGCTCATCTTCCACAAAGCTCCCGGTAGCGCGGGGGCACCTCAACTGCAACTCTTGGTCGTGACGCAATCGGATGGGCCGTTCACCCGGCAAATTGTCGCGGACCTGTTAGCCAGTCCGCGGCTCGAAGCCGAAGTTGTGACCCGCGAACAAGCGAAGCATCGGGTGGGTGATCGGCTGCCAGGAGTCGCGGTTTTGTTGCCGGATCGCCTGGAATCACTGGCCACCTGGAAGCCGGGTGCCTCCCGAGAGGAACGCCCCACCATCGAAATCCTGCACAATCCCCTAGCCCAGAGCGAAGGACAGTGGGCGGAAGGAGTTGTTTCCGAAGTCTTGATGCAACGGATTGCGCGTACGCAACTGGCTCCGTTCCTGCCTCACGGGGACAAGGCCGTCTCGCTTCCGTTCGCCGTGACCGCTGTACCGCTGACGGATTCGGTTCATGCTCACTTCAACTCCTATTCTCACAGCTTCTCAGGAATGACGCTGCAATATCTCCTGTTCTGGGGCATGGAAAGCGGCTTACTCCTCTTGCGGGAGCGGCAACGCAGCCTGTGGTTACGCATGCGGGCGGCTCCCGTGCCACTTTGGGCTGTCCTGGCGGGGAAGGCGCTTTCCACTTCATTCATCGCCCTGTTGCAGGTATTGGCCACCTTCTTGTTCGGCTATCTCGTGTTCGATGTGCGTATCAGCGGTTCTCTGACGGGGTTCGTCCTGTTGGCGATCAGCGTAAGCGGGCTAGCCGCCGCGACAGGGTTGCTGGTATCCGCGATTGGCGGCACCGAAGCCCGCGCTCGCAGCATCTGCATACTCGTGATTCTCGGGGTATCGATGTTGGGCGGTCTGTGGCTACCTTCATTCGTGCTACCCAGTTGGGCGCGAGACATCGCGTTGTCACTGCCGACCACCTGGGCGATGAGCGGTTTGGACCATGTGACCTGGCAAGGACGTGGGCTACTCGCCACCTTGCCCAATATCGGAATGATTGCGGCGTTCACGGCGGTGTTCCTCGGAATTGCCGTGGCCCGATTGGTTTCCTCAGAGGCGCGCCGACGGCGCGGATTGGCATGATTCGGAATCCGGTTCGCTTTCTGTGGTCCACGATGGCTCTCCCGCTTCTGGGGATGCCCACACAAGCGCAAACCCCAACACCGGCAGTCGTGCCCGCGGCCGCCGTGACACCGGCCACGACAAATACGGTGGAATTGACGTTGGAAGATCAGTTCGGACGGGAACAGAAACTATCCGCCATGCGAGGCCGTGTCGTGGTGCTCGTGTATGGCGATCGGAAAGGCACGGACCTGTGCCGGGGTTATGGTGAGCAACTGCATGTCCTGTTTCACCCGAGTGCCAAGGGGAAACCCGCTGCCGAGGCACGCAATGCGCCGGTGTCTCCGCTTCCCGGCGTTCCCATGGGGCAGGCTTCCCCGGATGTCCTGATCGTGCCGGTAGCGTGTGCCGCGAATGTGCCGAACGTCGTTCAAGAATTCGTGAAAGCCTCCATTAAGAAGGCCGCCCCGGAAACAGTTGTGCTAATGGATTTTGCGGGAGTCATGGAAAAAGCGTTCGGGTTGCGGGCCGGTGAGCCGAACCTCGTGATCTTTGACACCAATGGCCGGGTACGGTTGAAAGTCAACGGCACACCCGACGCGGCCACTGGGCAGAAACTCGTGCAAACGATCCAGAACCTGCGTGCGGAAGCAGTCGCTCAGTAAAAGTCACCATCATACCTGCGTGATTTTTCACAATCGCACTATTTACAAACATCACGATCGCTTCAACCTTTGATCTCACGAAAGCCGCCGAGCTCCGTACTGGCGGTTTTTCGTGGGTGCCTTGACCACTTCGAGCCCCGGTCGCTGGGCAAACTCCGTGAACACGGTTTCGGCACGTTTCGGATCCAGTGTCCCCGCGTGAGCCTGTAGCAGATACCGCAACGTGAGCGGTTCCCTCCGCGTCGTGGTCCGCCCGTTCTGCATACACACGGAGGCACACATCCAACCATCTTCCCGAACATGCCAGGAACTCGGATGGCCAGGATTGGATGGGTGATCGTAATAGGTGATCCCTTCCCGATGGCTGCCGGGTTGTTCACCGCTGTAGTCCATCCAACGGGCCGGTTTGCCAAAAATGTCCGGTTCTCCCACGGCTCCGGTGCTGCTCGTGAGGGTACCGCCGCCAAAGAAGCCCGAAATCGGCTTGGCGACCCGCACCGCAAACAAACCGAAGTTCGATTTCTGGAACTCGAACTGTTCGGAGACGGGCCGAAATGTCGTGTGAATTTCCAGAAAGGTTTCTTTCTCGGGTCCGGGGCGGATCGCGGCGAGGAGATCCTGTTCGACGAGCGGTTTCGGATCATGCCCGTCTTTCCAGTGGAGCCGTACTGCTAAGATGGCTTCATCATCCCCGTCTTCCAGAGCGAACCAGAAAGGCTGTTCGATGCGTGCTTTTGTATTCTCGCTCCAGAAGTCGATCCCAAACGCCTTGGCATGCGCGAACCAGATCGAACGGTGATGATCGTGATTTTGTGCCCCAGGGTGCCCCATCCGCGTGAGCGAGCGGCCCGACGCGGGACCGAGAAACGGATAGAAGAATGGTCGCGGGTACTGCGGCCCAAAATGCCAGCGGAGACGTTCCACCCCATCGATTTCCGCCGCGATCTGGTGATCGGGCAACGGCAAGAGTACACAACGAGGATGAGGCATGGTGCGACTCCAGAGCAGGAAAATACCCGCTGATAGTTGGTGATTACTCTGAGCGAGCCAGTTCGGCAACGAGCCCGGCCAGGAACGGTTCCGCATCCGACACAATGCCGACTGTCTGAGTGCTGCCGCGATCCATCAACTTCGTGACCGTGGCAGGGTTGATGTCCACACAAGCGACCCGCACTGATGCTGGCAGCAGGTTGCCAACGGCGATACTGTGTAATGTCGTGGCAACCATCAGACAAAACCCAGAACCGGGAATGTAGTGTCGCATCGCGGTTTGCGCTTTGAGAATATCGGTAATCACATCGGGCAGAGGGCCATCATCGCGGATGCTGCCGCAGAGTACAAACGGAATGTTCGCTCGGACGCATTCGTACATGATCCCGGATTGTAACCGCCCGGCCTCCACGGCGGCTCGAATTCCCCCCAGGCGACGAATCGTGTTGATCGTCCGCAGGTGATGCTCGTGCCCTTCATCACATGGTAAACCGTGTTGCAGATTGACACCGAGACTCGTTCCATAAAACGATTGTTCGATATCGTGTGTGGCCAGAGCATTGCCTGCAAACAGGATGTTGATGTGCCCATCTCGGATCATTTGGGCGACAAATTCACCGCCACCCGTGTGAACCACGGCTGGCCCCAGCACGGCAATCACGTTTTCCCCGGCTGCCCGCGTCCGTCGAATCGCTTGGGCGACTTCACGCACACTGACGGCTTTGGGGCGTTCACTGGAAACCGGACTCGACATGAACTCGAACAGATCTCCTTTGTGTGGTGTGTCCCGCTCGTTCGGGAATACGCGGATTCCGGTACGCCCCACGACCACGGCATCGCCAATCTGCACTTCGGTCATGGGTAGACAACGGGCCGTGCGCGCGTTGAAGTCGATGACGATGCCGCAATCCATCTCCTGATCGGCAACGCTGAGCCACTCTCCACCGCAATGAACTTCCGTGCGAAAGTTCGTGGAACAGTAAAAACCATCGGGGAACGCCCCGGCACGATCCGCGGGGACCGTTGTGCAATCCGCCACATGATTCGGCACGGCACCGTGTGCGTGTATGTCCGCGAGAATCGCTTCCAGGATGGCGGGTGTGGGGGCTTGAATTTCGATCCGCACATGACTGGGGTCGGTCTGTTTGCGTCCGACATCAAAATGGTCGATCTTGTACTCGGCACCGCGTGAGAGAATCGCATCCAGCACCTTGGGCAACAACAAGGAGTCCAGGATGTGACCGGACATTTCGACATGTTCAATAACGGTATGTTGAGTGGACATCGTGTATCTCGCTCCGAGAGAGAGTTTTGGCGCTCCCTTCCAATTTTACGAGAGCATCACGGGGAATGAGGATGTCACCCACCACAAAGTTTCCCGCAACAAGACGTGATGACCGTTAAGACATGACGACCGTTCTGGAGGAGCAACGGAAGCGGAATTGCGACGTGGCCAGGTCAACTCATACACAAACCCGATGTAGGTGTCTCAAGATCCCCGCTGGTCGGGCAACCGACAACCGGACAACCAGAGACTATCGTCCCCGGTTCAGTCGATTTGACCCTACTGAACCGGGTTCCCCGTGCTGTGCTTAATTCACCCGAGAACTGGCATCCAGAACTCGGTAGGTAGGTAAATCTGCCGGGTGAATGCTCGTCGGTTCGAGTCCGCGATCTTTGGCTTTGCGGAAAGCATCCGTTGCTTCGTCGGCCTTCGGCGGCGACTGTGTTTGTCGCGCCAGTGCCAGATGGAACATGCGCAGGGGTGTTTTCTTCTGCGAGAGTGCCTGTTGCAAATCCCGCTCGGCTAACTCAAATTGCCGGGCTGCGATGCGGACACGGGCTCGGGTATCGAGCAGTTCCCCGGTTAAGCCGACCTCCCCAACGGCACGGTCGATCAATTCCAATGCCCGTGCGGAAGATTCTGGCCGTGGTGCGAGAATCCAGGCCAGATTGTTCAGCGCCACGACATTCTTCGGGTCCGTCTCCAGGACGCTCAGATAACCTTTCTCCGCAGCGGTGTAATTTTGTTGCAGTGCGAAGAACTCGGCTTCATTCAGTCGAATCGGCACAGATTGCGGTTCGGCAGCCAATGCTTGATCGAGCCAGCCGCGAACCGTTTCAAACTGTCGCTGCGAAGCCCCACCCGTTCGCAGAGCCGCCAGCCCGGCAGCCGCTTTCAGACGTGGCGGCATCGGTTTCCCGTACTTCGCAATCAGGGCAAAACCAGCATCCGTTCGAGCATCCGCCGCGTACAGTCCCGCCGCCGCGACAATGGCTTCGGGGCGGGTCAGAATCAAATCTTCGTACCGTTTGATCGCGGCATTCACCATCTTGCGTCCCGCTTCGGTACGGCGAATTCCCGGAAGGCGGGCCAACTGATCCAACAATTCCGCCACCTGCGCGGATTTGGCTGGCAAGTCGGCCGATGAGGCATCCGCCGTGCGGAGGTAACCCTCGGCCAGACTGAGCGCCCGATCAGGTCGACCGGCTTTGCACTCAAACCGAGCGACAGCCGACACGGAACGGAATTCCGTCGGATACAGTGCGATCAACCGCTGGGCGAACGGTTCCGCCTCGGCGATCTGCCCCAACTCGGTGAGTTCTTCCAACGCGACAAGGTGATAATCCAGGTTCCGGGGGTCTGCTTGCAGCAGTTGATTCATCATCGCGGTGCTGGCCTTGCGATTGCCGGTCGCGCGGTACATCTGAGCGAGCAGGAAGCCATCTCGGGCGGATTGTGTCTCCTGGACCAGTTGTTCCAGCACTTTGGACGCACGACTGAGAGCAGACTTCCGCTCCTCACCATCCAGATACCGAGACAGAGCCGCGAGGACCGCCGCGGTGGCGCGTTTCTCATCGGCGGTGCCATCCACGGAATCACCCGCTTGGGCGAGCAACTGCATCGCTTGGGTACGGTCTTTCGCAGAGCCGCGAATGGCGTACAGCATCGCTAAGTTACGGCGAGCCCAGGCTTGATCGGAAGCGGGCGTACCTTCGGTTTTGAGGAACCCTTCCAGCACAGCCATCGCTTCTGTCCGCTGATACCGGGACAGCTTCAGCGCGAGCCGCGATTGCGCGTACAACCGATGATCTGATGCGGATGCCAGAGCGGGTGCCCAGTTCTTCGGGGTGCGTGGCGCATCGGCATAGGCCGCGGCGAGCGCGAAATAATCACTCGGAGCCAGCTTCTTTTGGGCCGTAGTCAAAGTTGAAGCCACCAAGTCCGACTGTCCCATGTCAGTAGCACGAACAATGAGGCGGAAGTAATCATCCGCGGTGGCATGGGAAGATACGATCGCTTGCTGATAGCAGGCCAGAGCTTCTGTCGGTAATCCCACGGCCAGGTAATGATCACCGAGCCATCCGTACCCGCCGGGTTTCGTGATGATGGCTCCTTGCACGGATGTCAGCAATTTCTTCGCCGTGTCGGCCGCAACGAGCCGAGTGGTGGAACTGATGACCCGGCGGAACGGTTCGCCAGACCAGCGATGATCCTGCACCAACCGCGACAGCAGACGTGGCAGCCGTTCATCCGTAGGGTGGGTCAGTAGGAAGGCAAGATACTCCTGCACCGGAGCGAACCGCGTCGGTTCGAGCAGCAGGGCGCGTTCAAACAACTTCTGCGCCGATTCAGGGTCAGAATCCGCCTGCAATCGCGCCAGCGTGACACACGCCTCCGCGCGGTTGGGAATCGTTCCGAAAGCCTTTTGCAGGGCTTGCGTGGCACGGGCAATCTTGTCGGTATTCCGTTCGGTGAGTGCCTGCCAAGCCTCGCACAACGCGGCGGCTTTCCCGGTCGTGTCGAGCTTCACGATGGCGGTGCGGGCCATGTCAAAGGTGGCACGATCGCCTGTGCGGATCGCCCGTTCCGCCACGGTTTCCCACACGGAAAGGTCACCCGGTCGGCGTGCCACGACTTGCTTGTAGACGGTAATCATGGCGGCATCGTCACCGAGACGGTCATAAATTTCCGCCAATCCGTAGAGTAGCTTGAACTGGTCAGAATCCGGCCAAGTGCCAGTATGTTCCGAAAGCGGAGCGAGGGGACGGAGGCGAGCGGGGCTGCGAGCATAAAGGTCCGCCCGTGCCAAACGCAGATCGGGACCATCCCCAGCGGCCGCTTGAGCTTCGTCAATGACGCTGAGTCCGTGGGCAATCCCGCTCCGGTCGGCGCTGGCGTTGGCGAGAGCGGCCCAAATCCGAGCATCACCCGGACGGCGGGTCGCCTCGGTACGGAGAATCTCAATGGCTTTGGGCAGATCCCCGCGTGCCTGGGCCACCTCGGCTCGCAACAGAACAGGTTCCGGCGCGGCAGGGTTGAACGCACGATGAAGTTCGGATGCGACTTTCTCCAGTGCGTCCCATTCGGATCGTTTGCCACCACGAACTTGCAGTTGCACGAGCTTGAGACGGAGAAGCGATGCATGAATCGAACCATTGGCATAGGGTGAGCGCACTGCCTGTTCGTATTCCCGGATCGCTTCGGGAACACGGCCTTCATTCAGATACGATTGTGCCAATGTCACGCGAGCAGCCGTGTGATTCGGGTCACGGTTCAGCACGAGCCGGAGCGTTTCCTGTTCTTGCGTGACATCACCCTGACGCTGATAGCACAAAGCCAACAACAGATTGGCCTGCGATTCCAATGCGGGGAAGCTCACTGCTTCCGTGCGGAGTTGACTCAAAATCGTTGCCGCTTGGGGCCAATCCAGTTCTCGCATGGCGACACGCGCCTGGAGATACTGAATCTGCATCCGCGCGGCTCGGGTATCGCGGGTTTTCAGTTTACGGATGATCTGCTGGGTGCGTTCCGTTTCGCCCAGTTGCACTAACAAATCGGCCAGAGGAACGAGCAGATCGAAACTATCGTCGATGCGATCCATCCCGGCTTCCAGCACCGACACCGCCGCACCCAGATTGCCCCGGTTGAGTTCCAACCAAGCGAGTGCCCGCACCGGGCGAATGTCATCGGGGTGCCGTTCGATCGCCTGCGCCAAATGATCGCGAGCTTGCGTCAATTCTCGTCGACGTTGCAACTGCTCGGCCGAAAGCATCAAGGCATCCAGGTTATCTGGCGCGACTTCCAATGCCTTCTTCAAGTCGGCGGTTGCATTCCCAGTTTCGGATGCGTACAAAGTAAAGCGCGCACGGGTCAGGTACGCTTCCACCTGATCGGGCACTTCCACGACAAGGCGATCGAGAATCGCCTTGGCTTCGGGGGTCTGGTTCAAATCCCGCCAGAGATACTGGGCATAGCGTTGATAGGCGGTGATGTTCTTCGGGTCATGGCGAATCGCGGCTTCGTAGCTTTTGCGGGCCTCTTCAGTTTTGTGCAAACCGGCTTGGGCCGCGGCGATCTTCTGCCAGAGTGCGCCATCGGTTTCGTGAGTGCGTAACAGTTCCCCCGCGTGGGTTTCCGCATCAGAATAGCGGCCCATCCGCAGGCACAGCGTCAACGCTTCCTGACGAACCGATTCCCGGCTGGGATCATCACGCAAAATCCGATCATACAGAAAGAGCAAACCCGAGGCATCGTAACCACCCGGCCGCTCGCGGATCAGTGTGGCGAGCCGTTCACGGGTATCGACATCTTCGGGTTGGAATTCCAGATACTGCCGCATATAGCGGATGGCGACATCGGTTTTGCCGCTCTCCGCGGCTCGCTCGGCTTGCTGCTTGAGGGCATCAGGAATTCGACCGGACTGGACCGTGTGGACCGCAAAGAGCGTTCCGGCCACGGCAATAAAGGCCAGCACCAGTTTCAAGAGGAAAGACTTGTTGATGGTTGGCATGTTCGCATCCGTGCGCGTGCCGGAGTCTGGGCGGTTCCTCACCCCCGGTACGGACCATCCGGCCCCGGGATTCCGGCAGAGTCGCCCATCGTATGAAACCGGAGGAGGTCGGGTCAACTGCAACTGGAACGACACACTTGGCACAATCGACTTCACCCGCTACGCTAATACCTCGTGGAATTCCCGTTTCTCCGCTTATGAGGTTCGACATGCCCGCCACACGCGGCGAACAGTTTGCCGGCGTTACGGTTGCCTTGGTCACTCCATTCCAGAACGGCGAAATCGACTGGAACGATCTGGGCAAGCTCGTTGATTGGCACGTTGAACAGGGAACGCACGGCCTCGCACCCTGTGGCACCACTGGGGAATCACCCACCCTCACGCACGATGAGAATGAACGGGTTGTCGCTTTCGTCTGCGATCGGGTCCGCGGTCGTATCAAAGTCATGGCGGGAACGGGTTCCAACAACACCGCGGAAGCCATCCGCATGACCAAGGCGGCCAAAAAGGCGGGCGCGGATGGCACCCTCCAGGTTGGCCCCTACTACAATAAACCGACTCAAGAAGGGTATTTCCGCCATTTCGGCGCGATCGCCGAAGCGTGCGATTTGCCCCAAGTTCTGTACAACATCCCTGGCCGCACCGGCTCCGCGATTCTCCCGGAAACCATGGCCCGGTTGGCGGAACAGTACCCCACCATCGTTGCGGTCAAAGAAGCCACGGGTTCACTGGACACCGCCTCGCAAATCGCGGCCATCACGGATTTGACGATTCTTTCGGGTGATGACAGCTTGACATTACCGCTCATGAGTATCGGCGGTCGCGGTGTCGTCTCCGTCGTGGGAAATATCGTCCCACAAGACATGATGGCCCTGGTCGCGGCATTCGCGTCCGGCAATCTGGCGGAAGCGCAGGCCCGCCACCGCAAACTGTTCCCGCTCTGTCGGGACATGCTCAGCGCTGCCACCAATCCGATTCCCTTGAAGTGTGCGATGAAACTCTTGGGCCGAAGCACGGGTGAGATGCGTCTGCCGATGTGCCCCATCGACTCAGCGGGTGAATCGCGAGTGCGACAAACGCTCACGGCTTACGGCTTGCTATAACTTTGTCAGACTGAAAAACGATCAGCCGTGATACTGTCTGACGCAGTATCACGGCTGATCGTTTTTTTATTGTGACACCTGATTCGCAATTGTGTAAATTCGTGTAATTCTTATTGGAGCCTATCCTGAGCATTGTTATACTATCCATCCATACGCTATTGTAATTGTTATGACGGCTACACTCGCAAAGCCCAAAACAAACCTCTCCGTGGTGTAGCCACAGTGATGCATTAGGGGACAATCACTTGGGAAAGAAGATTCCAACAACTCGCAATCGTCCTGGTCGTCCTCCCTCGGCAGAATCCGCGAACAGTTCCGGCCAGGATCGGACCCTTCGTGAGCTGGCTAATATCTTTAAGAGCCTGTCAGACCCTAATCGACTCAAAATTCTTCAGCTGTTAATTGCCAACGGTGAAATGCACGTTTCCTCGATCAGCGAAGAACTGAATCAGTCGCAACCGGCCGTGAGCCACCACTTGACGCAACTGCGGAGTTCGGGTCTGATCGAATTTCGTCGAGATGGAAAATTTAACTATTACACGATCAGCCCGAATGGGCTCTCCGAACTGTTTGGCCAACTCTTCCCCTCGGGAACTTCACCGAAGGTCCAGGTCGGCGGCGTGGAACTCTCGACTAAGTGGAAGGGTTGATGCAACTGGGGAAGACGGTTTTGGGAAATCACGGAAGGGATTGGGGTCTTTTGCGGACATTTTGAGGCAGAGTCATAGGATAATACGGATTTGACCTGACCCGCTCCCCGATAATCCTATTCGTACCCCGATGCACGCAAAATTGGCTCTCGAAGATGGCACCGTGTACACTGGTCGTGCCTTTGGTGCGGCTGGTGAAACCATTGGTGAAGTCGTTTTTAACACTTCGATGACTGGTTATCAGGAAATCCTGACGGATCCATCTTATCGTGGCCAAATTGTGACGATGACTTATCCGCTGATCGGCAATTACGGTATCACACCCGAAGATCAGGAATCCCGTGGGTTACAGGTCGCTGGGTTCGTGGTGCGGGAACTCACACGCATTCCCAGCAATTATCGCTCGCAACGCGATCTCGATAGCTACCTCCAATCCGCTGGGGTTGTGGGTATCGAGGGGATTGATACGCGCGCCTTGGTTCGACGCATCCGGGTACGAGGAACGATGACCGGGGTACTTTCGACATCGGATTGCGACCACACTTCTCTCGTGAACAAAGCTCGCGCGGCCCAGGGAATGACCGGGCGAGATCTGGTTTCCGAAGTCGTGCCGGATCGCGCATCCGCTTGGCTGCAAGGATGCGATGCTCTCAGTGCCCATATCCTCACGGCGCGGCCGTCCGAAAAGCATGTTGTCGCCGTGGATTACGGTATGAAGTGGAACATCCTCCGCTGCCTGACGCAATCCGGTTGTCAAGTCACGGTTGTACCCGGCACCAGCACGGCGGAGGAGATTTTAGCCCACAACCCTGATGGTGTGTTCCTCTCAAACGGTCCCGGTGATCCCGCCGCAGTGGGATACGCCGTGGAAACGATCCGAAAACTGATCGGTCAGAAACCGATCTTCGGTATCTGCCTCGGGCACCAATTGCTCGGTCTTGCCGTGGGCGCGAAGACATTCAAATTGAAGTTCGGCCATCGCGGAGCCAACCAACCCGTCTTGAACAAACTCACAGGGCAAGTTGAGATTACCAGCCAGAACCACGGTTTCGCGGTTGATCCGAGCACCCTGCCGTCTGACATGGAACCCACGCATTTCAATCTGAACGATCAAACTCTTGAAGGGATGCGGCATCGGAGCCGCGTTCAGCGTCCAGTATCACCCGGAAGCCGCCTCTGGCCCGCACGACAGCAGCTACCTTTTTGAGAAATTCCGTCAGGCGATGGATTAACCCCGTTCGACACGCACCGGAACCCGTGAGGACGCTCTGGCACTTTGCCGGAGATGCGGTACGCTGGGCGAATCCCCCATACCCAGCGAACATTTACCAGTGCGCGTTCGGCCCAGTTGGTACGGCCACATCGGCAGCCTGAGCATCCCATTCTGTCCAGCCTTCTGGCGGGCCACTCGCACGGAGACGCTCCACCAATGACAGAAATTCCGCCCGTGAGGCCAGCATCGTGAGACGGTGCTTGTCTGCTTTCGGCATCCGTAAGGCTTTTCCGTACCAAGCCGCCACTTTGCGGAAGTTCGCACACCCCGCTTTTTCGTCCCCCTTCCACGCAATGAGCCGATCCAGGTGCCGAGTCATGAAGTCGATGCGTTCACCATAACCCGCACGCGGTCCAGGGTCGCCAGTACGGACCCACTGATCCAGTTGCCGAAAAAACCACGGATTCGCCAACGCGCCCCGTCCGATTGCGATGCCATGACACCCGGTATCCGCGATCATTTTGGCGGCATCCGCAATCGTATTGACATCCCCATTACCGAAGACCGGTATGCGTTCCACGGCTTCGACCACAGCCCGAATACCATGGTGGTTCACCCCGCCGCCGAACCCTTGCTCACGAGTACGACCGTGGACCGTCACGGCGGCCACACCCACTTTTTCAAACTCCCGCGCGAAGAACGGGGCAGAATGCGAGGTATCATCCCAGCCCAACCGCATCTTGACCGTGACGGGAAGTTTGGTAGCTTGTACCACAGTTTCGACGAGTCGCACCGTCGTTCCGGTGGTGTCGCACATCATCGCGGAGCCGCCGCCGGTTTTGACAACTTTGCGTACCGGGCAGCCCATGTTGATGTCGATGAGAGTGGCTCCATAATCTTCCAACCAGCGTGCCGCCCCCGCCATTTCGGCTGGATTCGCCCCAAAAATCTGAACCGACAGCGGCCGATCATCCGGCCCGGTAATGAGCAATTCGAGAGTCCTTTTTGACTTCTCAATAATGGCACGGGCATTAACAAGATCAGTCGTACACAGCCCTGCCCCGCCAATCTCACGGATCGAGCGCCGAAACGGGTAGTTGGTATAACCCGCCAACGGAGCCAGTGTGAATCGGGAATGCAACCGCACAGACCCGACCAGAAGCGGTTCCGCATAATGAGTCGGTGGCGGAGGAATCATCGGTATGGCAATCGTAGACATGCAATTAGAGTAGGGCCACGCTCAACGAAAAGAAGGGGAAACCCACCCCGGTAAGACCGAACGCATCGACGAGGAACCGCCCTTCAACCGATGCGTTTCCGTAGTCGAAGTCGGCTTCATGACAGCTTTCTGGGTTTTCTTTCCCTTCTCGATGGGTCAAACGCGGTAGAATAATCGTTACGATTTCACGGCAGCAGCGGGCCGGTCACAATGCCCTGTTGCGTCACAACACGAAACGGAAGGGGTTGATATGCGCCTGCAATCCGCGATTTCACCCGGACGGCCACGCCTCCAATGTGGTATGGCCATTCTGACCATGCTGACAGGCGTACTATTGTTCAACCCGCCCGCGCAGGCTCAAACGCCGATCGCACCGACACCCGCTCCCGAACTCGAAGGCGGGGTTGCCTGGATCAACACCGGAAAACCGCTCACGCTCAAGAATCTGCGTGGCAAGGTTGTGATTCTCGATTTCTGGACATTGTGTTGCATCAATTGTATGCACATCATGCCCGACCTCACCAAGCTCGAAGAAAAATACAAGAATGAGCTTGTTGTGATCGGTGTTCACTCGCCCAAGTTCGAGAACGAAAAAGATAACGAAGCGCTCCGGAAAGCGGTTCTCCGTTACGAACTGCGACACCCGATCGTGAACGATGCCAATCACAAAATCTGGAATGCGTACCAGTGCGCCTGGTGGCCGACCATTGCGGTCATCGACCCCGAGGGGAATATCGTGGCGGGGGCCGCTGGGGAACCCACTGTCACCCTGCGCACACTGGATGCCACCGTGGCCGCACTGATTCAAAAGCACCGAAGGAATCGCACACTGGATGAAACCCCGCTCCGGTTCGACACGGCCCAATTTCGAGATGGGCCGGATACTCCGTTGTATTTCCCTGGCAAAGTCGTGGCTGATGCCGCTGGGAAGCGCCTCTTTATCGCAGATAGCACCCATCACCGGGTCGTGATTACCGATCTGGAAGGGAAAAAGATCGACATCGTGGGCATCGGCACGCCCGGTTTGGTCGATGGTTCCTTTGAGAAAGCCCAGTTCGATGATCCGCAGGGTATGGCCGTGGCAGGCGATTTGGTCTACCTTGCCGATCGCAAAAATAACGTCCTCCGATTGCTGAATCTCAAGCAACGCACGGTAAAAACCATCCCCGGAACCAACCGCACATTCACCCTACCCAAGCGGCCGCGTGCCATGGCACTCACACCCTGGGACGTGTGGTTGGAAGGCGACTTCCTGTTCGTTGCCATGTCGGGTGGTCATCAAATTTGGGTGTTGAACACCAAGAAGAACGCTTTCATTCCGTTCGCGGGCGATCGCTCCGAAGAGATTCTCGACGGCCCCCGACTCACCGCGAAGTTTGCCCAACCCAGCGGCCTGACCAGCGACGGACGGAATCTCTATGTCGCCGATGCGGAAGTCAGCGCGGTTCGCAAGATTCCCTATGATGGGGTCAGTCCCGTTGAAACACTCGTCGGTCGGGGATTATTCGAGTTCGGCGATCGAGACGGCCCCGGTCGCGTTGCCGATTCCGGGCAGCGTGCCGCCACCGAAGCGAAGCTACAACATTGTGTTGGTGTCGCCTACCACGATGGCAAAGTCTATGTGGCCGACACCTATAACAGTAAGATTAAAACGATTGATCTCACAACAGGTATGGTGGAAACATTCTTAGGTGGCCCTGTTCCCAACGGCGAGCCGCGATTGCTGAACGAACCCGCGGGCCTGAGCTTTGCCGGAGATACGTTATACATTGCGGATACAAACGCACACCGAATCCAGGTGGTCGACATCCGCACAAAAGCCGTGCATACGCTCAAACTGCAGGGCGTGCCTCCCGTTGTCCCCGCCACCAAGACGGAAGCCGTAGGGAAGAAGTAAAAGCGACCGCGCCATCGTCCCGCCCTCTTCCGTCTGATACACGGACCCAGTGAGGCTGTCCAATTTTGAGAAGAAGGAACGAAACCGGAGTGTCCGACTGAACCGGGGACGACAGTCCCCGGTTGTCCGATCAACGGAGATCTTGAGACACCCCAATCGGGTTTGTGTATGAGGCCGGCAGAACAGAGGGGAATCAATCGACCCGGATATGGAAGTGTGCAGATCCATCCGTTACGGTCGTCTGCAAGCCGGAAGTAGCCGGGTTCGCGTATTTTCCGGGCACGGGAAACCATCCCGGAACGGATGCTCTCGGCTGCGGTGCGTTGGTGGGTTGCTCCATTTCCATCGCAAATGCCTGCATGTTGTTCGGCATCTTCCTGCCGCCGGTAGGAATATTCCCAACAGGCGAAGTCCCCCGGATCGGGCGTGGATTCGTCCCCGTCCGCGATGGGCTCGGTTGAGTTGCAGAACGGGGTTGTTGAGCCGAACCGATCCGATAATTCGGATTCGCACTCTGCACGGCCACTCGAACAGGGCCGGGAGGCAACCCACGCACTTCGTAGGTGCCATCAGGGCGGATGGTGGCCGTCCGCGGTCGGTTGTCCGAGCCGATTACGGTTACGGTTCCCCAAAGCACCGGCTTTCCACCCGATGTCACCTGCCCGGCCAGCGTCCCGGTGGAGTCACCGAAACCTGGACACCCAGCAAAGTTGAAGACCAGCAACCCCATCACCCCCACACCCGCCAGCACAATCTTGCGAAAATGCAAGAAGAACAGATCTTCAAAGGACATAACGACTCTCGGAGCCTGTGTTCACGGTGAGGAATAAACAGTTCCGCCGGTCCCCCCCACGTTGCCGGTGCCGGTGATGTTTGACAGGGTTTCCAACACAAGAGGGTCTATCGAGTACGGCAGGAACCGCACGGACCCATCGCCGAACAGCCAGTATGCCCCGCCACTGTGATGACTCCAGAAATGCGACACCGCACACGGATCATCAACGTGCCCTTCCCGATAACTCGCCGACGGGCACGGGTTGCCGAACGCATCCACGGGCGCTAAACCCGGTTCCCGGTTCGGGTTGCCGAGGACGGTATCGAAATCGGTCATCAGCCAACGGCCAAAGTAACGATCAGCGGAAGGTGGCCGTTCGCCAACGGCGACCACGTTCGACAATCCACTGCTAACCGTACTGAACCGCACTTTAGGTCGCTGAGGCCAGAACGTCCAATTCGTTCCATCATGCTCCGCCCAGTGCAAGGTGGGAAACAGTCCATTCGTGGCGTTGCTGGCATGTTGGGCCGTCACCCCGGCCCCAACTTGGACATCGATGACTTTTTCATCGCTTCCACTCACACCGAGGTAGGTGTTGTATTCGTAGCGGTACGGGTTGGGTCCGCGGGTGGCAATTGCATCCGATGGACAAACGAAGGCTTTTATCTTGATGATCTTCATCTGATCGTGGATCGCATACAAACCCGGTAGGTCGGTCACGCGGTCCCACATCCGAATCACCGGATCCTGTTCCAGGTAGGGCAGCAACCGCATCGGCCAACTTCCGACCTGATCGTAGTCTGGCGGCCAAACCGGCGGCCCTTCGGTGACACCGACAAGCAATTGCGGAAAAATCGCCTCATGGTACAGGTTGGGCGCGAGGTAATGCTCCGTGGCGGGGCGACTGGTCGGTAAGGCTCCTTTACTGTCGTGGTAGTTGTGCAGAGCCACGCCGATTTGCTTGAGGTTGTTCTGACACTGGGTGCGAGCCGCCGCCGCCCGGACTTTCTGCACCGCGGGAAGCAGCATCCCAATGAGAATGGCGATGATCGCCATGACCACCAGCAGTTCCACTAACGTAAATGCCAGCCGGGTAGCAGACTTCATGGCAAACCCGAACAGAGACTTGATATGCGACACACCGACGAACAGACAGGAACACAGACAGTATAGCGGTCCTCATCATGCGTCTCAAGGAAGATGACGCATGAAGACGCATTCTTTCCGCGATGCGGAATAGATCACGGTTTCGGAATGAATTCGTACGCCGCCAGTTTATTGCGGCCCCGCAGGTACAGCAAACCGCGACTCACGGCGGGCGGCGCCCAACACGGGTACGACAAATCGGAATTTTCCCAACGCGCCACTTCGGTGTATTTCTCCGGTGAGGGCTTGAACAATCGCAATTCTCCGTTTTCTCCCAAGCTGAGAATGTGGCCGTCGATCTTCAAGAACGTGCAACGACTCGTCCGTCGTTCCTTCCACTTCACCTCTCCGGTGGCGAGTTCCACGCAGCGAATGTCCGCTTCGTTGGCGTGTCGACCGCTGGAACCGAAAACGTACTTCCCATCGGCCACAGGAGTTGACCAGTGCGACATGAGCACCTTGTCGAAACGATCGTTCTCATCGTCCGTCCAGATGGGCTTGGGAGTTCCCGTTGCGGGAATCTTCAACAGAGCGGCCCCGTCTTCGTAACATTCTGTCAGCAGAACGGTATCCCCGACGACCACTGGGTTTGCGGCATTGACGCTTTCCAAGTTGCTAGCCCGCCAAGGGTAGTGGAACGCTTCTTTGCCGTTCACTGGGTCAAAACCCAAGAGTCCGCCGCGTGCGAAATATAGTCCGAGCCGCCGGTTGCCGATCTTCGCCACGATGGGGGAAGAGTAGCTTGCCAGTTCGTTGCTGAGTGTGTACTTCACAACGCCTGTCTTCTTGTCGAAGGCGACGATGCCGGTGCCATTCCCTTTCGCCTCTCGCAGATCGAACGGTCGCGGTCCCTTCGGACTGCCACCCACGGCAACGATGAGCAGATCCCCTTCAATCAGCGGAGCCGAACCGACACCGAAGAAGTTTTGATGGAAGGTGTACTGGGCTCGTGTATCACACTTCCACAATTCCCGGCCATCCGCGACGGCGAGGCAGCAGAGCATACCATCGGGGCCATAACCGTAAACCCGATCGCCATCCACGACGGGGCCGCAACGTGGGCCGGGATCGTAGCCGTATAGGTCTTCGTAATCGGTGGGGTATTCGTACTTCCAGAGGTATTCTCCCGTCGCCGCGTTACGGCAAGTGAGCCGACAATTGTTCTCATGGCGATCGAAATGAAAGAGCTTGCCATCGACAATCGCGGACGGGGCAAAACCGACTCCGAGATCGCATTCCCAAACTTTCTTCAACCCACTCTTGGGCCACTGCGTGAGAATGCCGGTTTCCGGTGAAGACGCATCATCGTTCGGCCCGAGGAATCGCGGCCAATCCGCGCCGGTGCGGGTGGGCTTGGCACGGTCGATCGCACCAGGAGCGGCTGTTTCCGTGGGCGCGGCCGTGGTTGTCGGTGAAACCGCGGCGGCACAACCGAGAGTCAGAACGCACATTAGGGGAGAAAGTAGACGCACCATACCTGTACCTCGGCGGACGAGAACCGTCACGATTGGTACAACTGTATCGGTTCGGGAGGATGAATCCAAGTGTGTCAAGCCATACGCCTCTATCGGAGCCGCACTCGCGCAAGACATTGCACCTTGCCGCGCATACACTGCCTTCCATCACTCCTGTTATCTGAGACACTTTTATGGTTACTGCACGCCAAGCTGTTATTGTGGAACCGTACAAGACGGATGTACGCGCAGTCACAATCCCGGACCCGGCACCGAATCAAATTCTGATAGCGGCTGAATATTCGGCCATCAGCGCTGGCACGGAATTAGCCGTATACACCGGCACGCACCAATGGCTCCAAGACCCGAACATGCCGGATTGGAAGTTTCCGTTCCGTTCCGGTTACTCAGCGGCGGGTCGGGTGCTGGCTGTGGGGAAAGAGTTCCCCGGCGGCTTTCGGGAAGGTGATCGCGTCAGTTACCCTGGCAACCACGCTTCGGCGGAGTTGCTGACGGTCGGGCACGAACGCTGCCGGGTCTGGAAAATGCCGGACGATTTGACGTTTGAACGTGCGGCGGTGGCGTGCATCGCGCGTTATGGGCTCGGAGCCTCGGTGCGTGCGGGAATCACGCTTGGCAAATCCGCGGCAGTGCTGGGGCTGGGGATCATTGGTCAGTTCGCCTTGCGGTGTCTGATGGCAGCCGGGGCATCGCCCGTGGTTGGCATCGACGCAGTGCCGATGCGACGGGAAGCCGCACGAACAGCCGGGGCCGATCATGTCATCGACCCGACAGCAGGCGATATTCGAGAACAACTGACCGCATTCCTCGGGACACGCGGGGCAGAATTGGTAGCCGATGCGACAGGTGTTCCCAATGCGGTGCCCGTGGCGATGTCCTTGGTCTGTGACGCGGGGCAAGTCGTGGTGGTTGGCAGCCCACGCGGAAAGGCGCAGAATGTGAATTTTTATGATGACCTCCACCGTCGATACATCGAAGTCACAGGTGCCCACGGCAATATGCTATTTGAACCGGCCCATGTGCGATTGGCGGGAGCCTGGGACATTCACAAGGCACAAATGTGGTTGCTGCGTCAACTGGCGAATGGCCGCCTCAGCCTCGCGGGGTTGGTCACGCACACGATCACCCCGGAGCAAATGGGTTCTGCTTACGAAGGATTGCTCAAGAATAAAGATGAGTACCTCGGTGTCCTCATGAAGTGGGTCTAACTACATCCCGCGCAGAGCCACAAAAACGCAGAGACAGGAAGATGGAATTGGTCTTCCCTGCGTCTTTCATTGCATAGACTTGTGTGGCTCACCCACCGAGAACACGCCGTAGCTTTTTGGACAAGGACTAATGCCGAAAGCCCCAAGGCAACCGCCCTGGGTCTTTCTCATGGTTACGCAATCATCAATCTATTAGTTATTGTTATTGTTACCCCGCTGACGGCGTTGTTGGCTACCTTGCTGGCGTTCGCCACCTTGGCCGCGTTGTGGGCGGAGTTTGGACGTGTCGAACGGTTCGCCAACCAGTTCCTTCCACTTGGCTTTCTGGTCGCTGGTCAGAATCCCCTGATACTTTTCTTCATTGGCTTTTTGCAATTCTCGCATCTTCTCAAAGTCGGGCCGCTGCCCTTGCTGGAAGGATTTGCGGAACGCCTCACGGCTTTCCTCGCTGATTTTGTTGAATTTCTCTTTTTGTTCTTCGGTCACACCGAGTTGTTTTTGAACCGTCTCGGAGGAGAGCGCACGGTTCCCTTGCAGTTGGAGGCCGATCTGCTTGATACGTTGCACTTGTTCTGGTTTCAGGAATTTTTCGACATCTTTTTCCGCTTCTTTGCCGAGTTCCGCCATGAGTTCCATCCGCTTGCGGAAATCGTTACGGGGGATGTCCTTGGTCTTTGCCGCGATCTTGTCCTGATGGGATTCGTACCAAGACGCGAGCTTATCTTTCTGATCGTCGGTCAGATTAATATCTTTTTGAACTTCCGCATTCGTGATGAGCATCATGATGCCGCCACCACGACCACCAAAACTTCCCCCCTGACGCCCCTGCCCAGGTTGGGCATCCGCGGAACCCGCGAAAGCGATTGCGACGACCAACGCAGCCACCCAAGTCCACTTACGACGCATGGAAATCCCTCAACAGGAGCCAGACAAACTTGCCAGAATCCTATCCACCAGCAGAATTGCTGGTAGGTATCATCATCATGAACCCACCACGAATCGCAACATTACACATTAGGAAAAGAAAAACCTCGGCCACATAAGCCGAGGTTTCTTGCATTCTTGGGAATCTGTCTCGTTCCCAAAGTATGTCAGGGCGTGGCGGGTCGTGCCACACGCGGTTGGCCGGGTGGTGCAGTTGGTCCCGGTTGGGGCTGTTGCTGGGCTTGCTGGACTTTCCAATCCTTCGGCGGTTGAACAGGCTCAAAATCCTGGGCCTTGACACCAGGGACGTTGACTGCGGGCCGGGGGAAATCCCAGCGTTCTTCTTCCTGGCCATTCGCCATCCGCATCACGACGGCTCGCGGCAAATAAGCCACGCCCGGAACGCTCGGTTGAAACAACACCAGCGTCATCGACTCGAATTCCTGTTTATCCCGTGGAAAACGCGGACGGACTTCTAGGTAAATATAGTTCTGATCTTCCTTGAGCAGTTTCATATCAAAGCGACCAAGCAGATCATTCGCGGTCATCGTCCCGGACATGAACGAAAGCAACAAGTTATCGCCCACGCCACCGTTGGCGAGCTTGTATTCCGTCAGTGTTTTTTGGCTGCCATCGTATTCGTAAACCGCGCGGCCACTACAAATGTAGGCCACATACTCTTCCGGTTTGTCCTTCCGATCAATACGCATCCGGGCCAGATTCGGCTTCATGCAAATGAGCGTGCCGTTATATTCGGCTTTCTTATCCAATACGAGATGCTTTTTCACCCGTGTGCAGGTGCCGTAAAAGTTCGTGATTTGCCGCATGATCCCTTCCCATTGGTCGAGATGGGCTTTCAACTTGGGATCGACCGGCCCCGTTGCGGGAACCGGCGCGGGCAAGCCGCCCGGCTGCGTCCCGATCGGCGTGCCGCTACCAGGGACCGGGACACGCTGCCCACCGGTTTGACCAGGGAACGGCGGCGTTTGTGACAGAACAGCCGGGGCAGCGAACAACAACGCGGTTAGGGTCAGGCCGACACGGCGCATCGGGGTTTTCTCCATTGCAATACCTGGCAGTTGACGGGAACAGCTTCCGGGTCCACCGCAAGAGAACCGTCTATACCGCGCCGGCACGCGGACGAAAAGCCCGTCTCAAACGGTCCCGCCGAACCGGGCCGCAACTCGTATATCAACTTCACTTCCTCGGCATTCGCCTCCGTTACTCTTTTCGACAAGCGTACCCCCATGAAACCCAAGGTGATGATCGGCCCAGCTCAACTCAAGGGGATCGAACCTGTTTACGCCCCGATGCTGGAAGCCGCTGGTTTTGAACTGGTGTTCCCCAAGCGGAACATCCAAATGGTCGAAGCCGAAGTGCTGGAACAGGTGCCCGGTTGCACGGCGAGCTTGGCGGGTTCGGAACCATACACCCGTGCCGTGATCGCCAAGGCAGCCGCGGCGGGGCTAAAACTGATTGCGCGCGCCGGGGTCGGTTACGATGCCGTCGATGTCGCGGCGGCCACCGAATATGGTATCGCCGTCACCAACGCTCCCGGCACCAACCATGACGCGGTCGGCGAACATACGCTGCTCCTCATGTTGGCTTTGACGAAAAACTTCATCTCCCAGAATGAGCAAATCAAAGCCGGTGGCTGGCCGCGAAAACCCACGCTCTCACTGCGGACACGCACCCTCGGCATCATCGGCCTGGGTCGTACCGGGAAATCGGTCTGTCGGCGTGCCCAGGCTTTCGACATGAAGGTCGTCGCCACCGATCCGTATGCCGATCCGACATTTGCTCAGATGCATGGGGTCACGATGCTGCCACTCGATGAGTTGCTCCGCACCAGTGACTACGTCACGCTGCACGTTCCCCTGACGACGGAGACAAAATATCTCATCAATGCTCGTGCTATTGGCCTAATGAAACCGACTGCATTTCTCATCAATGCGGCACGGGGCGGCGTGATTCAGGAAACCGACTTGGCAGAAGCACTACAAGCCAACCGCATCGCCGGTGCGGCACTAGATGTGCTGGAACAGGAACCACCGCCCGCTAATCTCCCCTTGCTCGGGTTGAAGAATGCAATCTTCACCGCCCACACCGCCGGAATCGACTCTCAGAGCCGCGACGATATGGCCCGCGTGGCCGCCGAAGCCATCGTCAAGCTGTTCCGCGGCGAATGGCCGACGGATCTGCTTATCAACCCGGAAGTGGCTCCACGCTGGAACAAGTGAGGAAGGAACATCCCATGAAAGCCTATGTTTATCGCTCCGCTGGCGATACCTACCGCCTCGCGGTCGAGGAACGGCCCACACCGACACCGGGACCGGATCAAGTGGTCGTGCGGGTCCGGGCCACCTCGTTGAATTACCGGGACCACATTACGTTGCACAATCTGGCCAAGCGAAAAGTCGATGGCCGTATTCCGCTCTCGGATGGTGCCGGAGAAATTATCGCAGTTGGCACGAATGTCACAGACTGGAAACCCGGAGATCGCGTCGCGGGTTGCTTCTTCCAGACTTGGGACGGTGGCCGGTTCGATCTGTCACACCACAAGCAGGATCTCGGCGGCAGCGTCGACGGGATGCTCGCGGAAGAAGTCGTGCTACGGGCGGGCGGCATCGTCCGTATCCCGGATTTTCTGAGCTTTGAAGAAGCGGCATGTTTGCCGTGCGCGGCCCTCACAGCCTGGTACTCCCTGACTACACGCGGCGGATTGCAACCCGGTGACACCCTGCTGACACTCGGCACCGGCGGTGTATCCGTGTTTGCCCTGCAATTCGGGGTTGCTCTCGGTGCGAAGGTTATCATCACTTCATCTGACGATCACAAACTGGCCCGTGCCCGATCACTGGGTGCGAGCCACACCGTGAACTATCGCACGCATGTTGATTGGGACAAAGAAGTCTGGAACCAAACCAACGGACGTGGTGCCGATCATATAATCGAAGTCGGCGGGCCGGGAACACTGGGCCGCTCGATGAACGCGGTCGCGGCTGGGGGAACGATTGCGTTGATCGGCGTGCTAACCGGGTTTGGCCCACCCACGGAAAGCCTGTTCCCGCTTTTGGGTCGCAACGTCTCACTCAACGGCATCTATGTGGGCAGTCGGGCAGACTTCGAGGCGATGAATCGGTTCCTCACCGAAAAAACGATCCGTCCCGTGATGGACCGAGTTTTCGGTTTCTCCGAAGCTGAGGCCGCATTTTCACACCTCGCCTCGGGAAGCCACTTCGGCAAAGTCGTCATTACGGTGCCTTGACCACTGAGCGCGGATTGCGGAGGAAGTAGAATCGGCCATCCTCCGCGCCGCCCAGGAAATCCGGCACGCCATCCCCATCGAAATCGACCACGGTGGGGCTCACATCATGCCCTTCGATGTTCTGTTCCACGAGCGGCCCGATGCGTTCGTACCGCCACTGGCCTTCGTGCTGTCCCATCCCTCGGTAAAGATCCGCACTGGTGGAGTTCAACAGAATATCCGGGATTCCATCGCCGTCCCAATCGGTGAGGCACAATTTGCGGCGTCCACTCTTCCCGGCGGTCCCTGCATTGAAGCGAAGCGGTGCCCCGGATGGATTCGTCAACGCGCGGCGTGGCGGCAAGAGAATGCGCTTTCCACCCTGGCGAGATCGTTCATAAAAGGACAAATAACCTTCCGTATCCAACATGACCAGATCGAGCAGACCATCGCGGTTGAGATCGTACACAACGGGTGTGGTTCGCCATTGTGTGACCAATTCTTTGCCGATGGTGGCTTGCCATTCCCAGCCCGGTTTCGGGGCATCGCCCGGCCATTCCACCTGTACAAGCTGGGGAGGAGCAAACCGAGGCTGCGATCGTGAGCCCATGTTCCTGAGCCACTGCACCCGACCCCGAATCGAGTTGAAGACGACATCCAATTTGCCGTCCTGGTCCCAGTCAGCGACCTGTAGGGTGGTATACCCCCATTTCGCCTCGGCTGGTCCTTGGATGCTGCCATTCGGGCCAGCCATGACCCGAAACGGTTGGCCATTCACCAGCAGTTTTTTGGGGGCGGCCCACTTCGGTTCCGCGACCTTTGGACCACTGAGATTCTCAAAAATCTCGATGTAACCAGCCGTGTTCCCGGAGACGATGTCCGTGTCCCCGTCGCCGTCCCAGTCCACGCCGACGGGGGTGGCCAATGCCCCACACTTGAGCGTATCGGCCCGCTGCTGGAAGTAACGCGGAGCCTCAAAAAGCGGCACCCCGGCGGTTGTGCGAGAACCTGTATTCCGCACGAATGCCACGCGGCCATCTTCATCACCGACGATCAGGTCTGGGTGGCCATCGCGATCCCAGTCAAAAGCCACGGGCACGATCATTTCCAAATCCATCACGAGCGGTTGGCCATTCGGTGTCTGTAGCCGAACCCCCGCCGCGTAACGGGGCCGAGTCCGCGTTCCGATATTCTGAAAGTAAGTAAATCCATCAAGAAACTCACCGCAGATGAGGTCGAGATCACCATCACCATCGCCGTCAACAAAATTCGGTGATGGACAGCCAAAAGTGTCTATCAGTTTACCGTCCGCCTCAATCTGCACAGGGTCCGCATACTCCGGCGCAGCGTTCGTCCCCGTGTTCCGCAGAACGAAGACGAAACCGTGCAAAGGTCCATTCTTCCATTCGCCCCGTTCATTCCAGGCATCATCCCAACCGTAATCGCTCCAATCTTCGATTCCCACGACAAGATCAGCGACACCATCGCCATCGTAATCCGCGTACCGCCACTGATTATGGCGGACCTTTGGCCCTTTGGGCTGTTTCCAACGGGGTTTGTACCAGTTGGCGGGAACCGGCAACCGTGTTCGTTTCTGTAACCCGGCTTGCCGGAATTGCGGATACTCAAATCCTGGCGAGAGTACCCGGAGTTGCCCATCAACCCAACTCGGCATGACGTAGTGAACGGTCGCACTCAAACGCTGAGGCGGCTGGAATATCGGCATCGCCTGCCGAGCGGTATCACCAGTGGTATTCTCGAAGAACCAAATCCCATTGGACGGTTTATCCGGGCAACTCACGATCAGATCGTAGTCACCATCACCATCGACATCCACGGGAATCGGCCAAGCCCACAAACCTACGCCTAAGTCCACGGCCAATCCGGGGTGATGATACCGCAATGGGGTCAGTTCAGCCGCCACGCCGTGTGAGAGGAACACGATCAGAACCGAACCGGCCAAAACACGCGACATGGTAATCATCCGAGGAACAAGAACCGAATCTATTCTTGTCTCAGAATTTACCCCAACTGCTCGATGAAATACAGTCTGCGATTGGCCCTTCTCACGCTGTGACAGAACCACTATCAAAAATTAGTTCGATATTTCAACCCCACTCGGTGTGACCGTACTCACGCGAAAACGAACCCCCGGCATGGCTTCTTCCGTGTGCAATTGATACGGTTGCCCCCACGGGTCAACAAACCCAGATAAAGTTGCAGGAACGATCGGCTTACCACACCGGGTTTCCGACAGTAGAACCGAGAAATGGTCTAGCGACTGATCCGGGTTCTGGTCCGCATACCATTCACAGGCCGTTGCTAGAATCTGACAGTCCCGCCGTGCTTGCTCGACTTTCCGGTCTTTGACATAATCAACGATCGAGACACCAATCATCCCGAACAGTCCGGCGACGAGGCCACACACCGTGGCGAGTTCATAAATCGTAAACGCCCGCCGCCACGCAGTTTGCGCGGTTTCATGGAGAGCTAACACTGTACCACTCCCAGCGAAGTTGCGAGTCTCAACGATTGCAGTATAGACAAGTGGTTGTTAATGGATGGTGAGTCATGACACAAACTCACTCCATCGCGGTGGCGATGCCCGTGCGTGACTGAATTTCCGACACCGCCCAGCGGGCGGCTTCTGCAATCACGGGGTCCGGGTCGTTCGCGGCTTGGCTCAAAATTGGCAGTGCCCGATCATCCCCGCAGTTCCCCAATACGATCGCGGCATTCCGCAATAATCCCGACCGTTTGCCGCGAAAGAACACGGTTCCCCGAAACCGTTGCCGGAACTGGGCATCCGTCAACCTCAACAACGCGATCGGATCGAGTGTGGCCAATGCCGGATCGGTCGGAAACGGTCCCGCGTGCGGTTCACGATTCCACGGGCAAACCTCCTGACAGACATCGCAGCCCCATAGCCAGTCCCCCACCAGACTCTTGTCTGCATCGGCAATGGTGCCACGATATTCAATCGTCAAATAGCTGATGCACTTGCGAGCATCGAGCATCCCCGGTTCGAGAAGCGCCCCCGTCGGGCAGGCATCCAAGCAGTTCGTACAGGTGCCGCAATGCTGGGTAGCGTGTGGTGAATCCGGCATCAATTCCAGGTCGGTCAGCAATCCACCCAGGAAGAAGTAACTGCCCCGGCGTTTGTTGATGAGCATGGTATTTTTGCCGAACCATCCGAGTCCGGCTCGCCGTGCAAAATCCCGTTCGAGAAGCGGAGCCGTGTCGGACACTCCAAAAGCCCGACAGCCCGGCACTTCCGCCATTAACCATGCCGCGAGTTCGTTTTGCCGGTCCCAGATGAGACGATGATAGTCTGGACCGCGGGCATACGCTGCGACTCGGCCTTGGTGTGGTTCTGCGGTCGGTGTCGCGTCGGAATGCGGTTGACCGTACTCAAACGCCAGCATGAGCACACTGCGAACCCCCGGCACGATCGGCCGGGGATGTTGGCGATTTTCTCGGTGCCTGTGCAGATAGCTCATCGTGCCCGCGTACCCCGCATCCAGCCAAGCCGCGTAACGGGCAAAACCATCCGGTTCCGTGGCCGGGGCAATGCCAGACAGGGTGAAGCCCAATTCACCGGCTCGGGCTTTCAATCGCGATTCAATCGGTTCCATGCCTTCAGTCTATTCCGTGCCTCTGGCCATTGAGCAGGATTGAGCTAAACGTGAAAGAAGGATTTCACGGACTCGGCTCCTTCCCGCCATTTGTTCTCATCCGCACAGCTTACCCCGGAGTACTCATGAACAACAGTTCTTGGAGAAACCGCGCCCGACAATCAGCCTGTCTTCTCCTGCTCCTGCTTCCCGGAGCATCCCTATCGGCTGCGGATTTGCATGTCGGTGCCGCGATCAAGAGCATCACGCCGGATCAACCCGTTGGCCTCGATGGCCAGATGCGGACGCGAATTTCCCGATCCGTCGCGGCTCCGTGCCTGGCTTCCGCGCTCGCGTTGGAATCCCGCGATGGGGAGAAATCGCTCGATCAAGCCATCTTTGTCGCATGTGATCTCGTCGCCATCCGACCCGGTGTTCACAATCTGGTCCATGAGCGGCTCAAGGCCAAGTTGCCCGATTTTCCCACACTCAAGATCATTCTGAGTGCCACGCACACGCACACGGCCCCCGTGACGGAAGAAGGCAAGTACGAAGGGCTCACCGCAGACGGTGTGATGCGGCCATCGGCTTATGTCAACTTCCTGGCCGATCAGATTGTCGATGCCGCTACGACGGCCTGGAAGGCGCGCCAACCCGCCAAAATGGGCTACGGCCTGGGGCATGCCGAAGTCGCCACCAACCGGCGTTCCTGGTACGCCAACGGAACGTCCGCCATGTATGGCAAAACCAACAACCCGAACTTCCGTGGTCTGGAAGGCCATGAAGATGACGGTGTCGAGGTGCTGTTCTTCTGGAATCAGGACAATCAACTGATTGCGACAGCCGTCAATGTCGCCTGTCCATCTCAGGAAGTCGAGGGTTTATCCGTCATTGATGCGGATTTCTGGCATGAAGTTCGAGAGAATCTGCACGCCAAATATGGGGAAAACCTCGCTGTGATCCCCTGGACCGGAGCCGCGGGCGATCAATCACCGCACCTGATGTACCGTCACGCGGCCGAGGAACGGATGCGGAAACTCCGCGGACTCACCCGCAAACAGGAGATCGCTCGCCGTATCACCAATGCTTGGGAAGAAG
>JAIXLE010000118.1 GCA_026931725.1 Bacteroidales bacterium | reverse complement strand
TCCCACAAGAAACGGCCGCATAGATGCGTCATCTGATCCTGCGCTGTAGTGTTAGGTGAGAGACATGGGGAACCGCAGGCCGAAATCGACCGGCCCGGCGACCGACGCGACTTCTCCCGCTTCGACGGACGATCCGTTGCTCAACACGTTCAACGCTCTGCGTGACGAACTGGTGAGTACACTGGTCTACCTGCTCGGGAACCGCGACGACGCGCTGGATGCCACCCAGGAAGCCTTCCTCAAGTGCTGGCGGAATCGGGAGAGTGTGCCCGATATCCAGAACTTGCGGGCGTGGATTTTCCGGGTGGCGATGAACCATGCCCGCGATGTCCGCCGGAGTGCTTGGTCACGGCGCGTCAAACCGCTCGTGGGGGAGGAACAGATGTTCATGACCCATGACCCCGTTCCTGGGCAACAGCTCGAAGATCGGGAAACACTAGACCGCCTCCGCGTGGCGATCGCGGAACTCCGACCGGAAGAACAGGAAGTGTTCCTCCTCCGCCAGAATGGCGAGTTGACCTACGAACAGATTGCCGAGGTGCGTCAAGCCCCCGTCGGCACCGTCAAGACGCAGATGCGATCCGCGTTGATGAAACTCCGCAAGGTAATGGGCAGTTCGGAATGTGAGACACGGAATGCGGACTAACCACCGATTCCGACGGACTCGCACCCCCGTTTCCAATCTCCGAATACCGCATGAGAAATGCGAGACGTGCCATGCTACCGTGTGACACCTGCCAGAATCAAATTCTCGATCATCTGTACGGCCTCCTCGAACCGGACGAGGCCAAGGCGGTCGAATCGCATCTTGCTGGTTGCCCCTCCTGCCAGGCGGCCCGCGAGGAGGCAGCGCGTCTCCAGGGGATGCTCGCCCGTGCCGCGAAATCGGCCTTCCCAGAGGTGCAGTTCACACCGCCGACCGAGCCGCAAACGGAATCGGTCACGGTCCCACGGGAACACCGCGTGACGGCTGCCCCGCAGTGGTTGCGTTGGTTCGTCGCGGCTGGGCTGCTGCTGGCGATCACCGGCTTGGGAGGACCGACCGCCCGTGATCTGGTGGGGTACTACTCCTTCAAACCGGAAGTGGTCCAGCAAATTCCCCGTGTCCGGGACGCACAACGTCAGATCGAGACGTTGCAAGCGGAAATCGCCCAGGCTCACGCCGCCACCGAACAACGGCTCATCACCGCCACGGCCACCCAGGAACGGATCGTCACGGAATGGGTCACAGCCGAGCAAGCGGCGGCCGCGCAGGTGGCGGCTCGTCCGTTCGTCGTCGATTTGCGTGGCCCCGCGTCCGCGATTCCCGGTGCGCCGAACGATTACACCTTTACTGTGACCGACAAACAGGGTCGCCCCGCGACAACAACCGTCACCGCCGAGGTCCGCGATTCCACGGGGAAAGTCTACTTCACCCAAAAATTCGAGACGAAGCGAGATTCCCGCCCCGCAACCCTTCGGCTTCCCGCCGAAATCTGGACGGCCGCGCCACCCACAGCGTCTCTGTCTCTCCAGATGTCCGTCATCGACCCGAAGACCAAGACTCGCACGGCCTTGACGGAAGATTTGCAGCTGCAAGAGGCCGTCTACACGACATTCCTTTCGACCGATAAGCCGATGTACCAACCGGGTGAGACGGTGTATTTTCGCTCCACGACGTTGGATCGCACCCGCTTCCTGCCGCCGGAATCCGATTTGAACTTACGGTTCGCCTTGACGGCTCCTTCCGGGGCACCCGTTCCCGGCATGGAACTCACCGGCTTGGCCAAACCCGTCCGCCCCGATGGGTCGTTGATCCTCGGCCCAGATCAGAAACCGATTCGCGGGATCGGCACCGGGGCGTTCGCCCTGCCCGCTGACCTCGCCGGTGGGGAGTACACGTTGACCGTCTCGGAATTGCCGCTCAACGCGTTGCAACCGGCTGTGCGTTCCACACCCCTGGCGGTTCGGAAGTTCATCGTCAACCGCTACACCCCGGATCGGCTGTTGAAGAAGCTCGAATTCGATGCCAAGACGTATGGCCCCGGCGACACGGTGCAAGCCAAGTTTGATGTGGCCGACCAAGGGACTCCGTTAGGGAATGCGGCACTCAGAATCACCGCGGATGCGGATGGTCAGCCGATCAAGCTCGCCATCGCTCCTGCCCAAACTCGTGCGGATGGCACTGCCGCGATTCGCTTCTCCTTGCCAAATGGGGAAGCGATTACCGAAGCGCGACTCAATGTGACCGTGCAGCACGGCGGCATTGTCGAAACGATCACCCGCCGCGTCCCGCTGGCCACGCGAAAGCTCACGGTGGAGTTCTTCCCGGAAGGCGGCGACTTGCGGGCCGGGGTGCCGAATCGGGTCTACTTCCGGGCCACCACGACCACGGGCAAACCGGCTGACATCACCGGAGTGTTGACGGATGGTGTGCGGGACATCACCCCCGTGCAAACGCTGACCGATGCCGAACAACCGGGGGTGAACCAGGGACTCGGCGCGTTCACGTTCACGCCGGAGGCTGGGAAGTCGTATGCGGTGCGGTTGCGAAAGCCGGTCGGCATCGTGCAACCGTGGCTCGCGCCGCTGAACCCGCTGGCTGCTGCGGTCGCTGGCGTAGCCGCGTTGCCACGGGGATACGCCCTGCCGCCGGTTCGTTCGACGGGGGTGTCTCTGCATGTGCTGGATACGGTCAGTTCCCCCGGTACGCCGATCCGTGTGCGGCTCATCTCCCCGGATGCCCGGCGGAAAGTGGTGGTCGGTGCCTACATCCGCAGCCAGCCGGTCGCGCACAACCGGGTCACGCTGCAACCGGGCCAACCCGCGGATGTTACCCTGGACCTGGGTACCACTCGTATCGGCGGGGTCACGCGGATCACCGTGTTCGAGGAACCCGCTGAGGACACGGGACGGAACGACCTCAAACCGCTGGCGGAACGATTGGTCTATCGCAACCCCGGAGAGACACTCAAACTCTCAGCGCAATTGCAGAAAGCCAACGGCACGCCGACGACCGCGTTCGTCCCCGGTGACACCGTCAAGCTGGACATCACCGCGACGACGGAGTCTGCCACCCCCGCACCCGCGATTCTGTGGGCCTCCGTGGTCAACAAAAGCGTGCTCACGATGGCCGATGAAAAGACGGCCCGTCAAATGCCCACGCACTTCCTGCTCGGTGGAGAAATCCAACACCCGGCGGAACTCGAACACGCGGATTTCCTGCTAACCGATCATCCGAAAGCGGCGGAATCGCTGGATCTGCTCCTGGGAACACAAGGTTGGCGGCGATTCGCGGAACAGGCTCCGGGGCGTTTCCGTCAGCGTGTCCCCGCGGAGGAAGCGGATCGCCTGCTGCTGGCGATGGGAGCAAACGCTCCGGTGCCGACCACCTGGCGGGGCGGCGTACAACGGGTGTTCGACAACTACTGGCCGCAATACGAGGCCGCGACTCTCGATCGGGAAGCGGCACAGCGCGAACACACCGAACAACCCCAAGCACACGCACTCACCCAGGAACTGACTTCCGCGCAATCCATCTACATGGGACGGCTTTCCACCTTCGGACAGGCGGCCTACGATCTGGAAGTCTACACGAGTCATCTGGCCGAACGCCGATTGGCCTTGCCCTCCACCGTGGGCCTTCTGTTGGCGGCTGCGGTTCTGCTGCTGGTTCTGCGGTCACTGCGTCCGGCGGGTGCGGGTGAACGCCGAACCCTGGCCGTGGGAGCCATCAGTTTGCTCCTCCTGGCGGCGTTCCTCGGGGCCACGGGTTGGCTGACAAGCCTGGGGAATCAGGAATGGCAAGCACTCGCGGCCCAAGCACAAGGGCAGCAACGCGGGGAAAGATTCGCCCAGGTCGCCCAGGCAGCCCCTGATGGGGTGGCTCAGCCGGAAGCGGCCGCAAAATTGGCCAAGGGGATGCCGGATGCGGTCGGGATCGCGGAGGGGTTAGCCGAGAATGCGTTCGCGCCGCCGCCGGGTGCCCAACGGGTACGCGGCCCAGGCGTGGCCGGTGCAGCGAACTTGGGGATGGCACCGGCTCCCCGGCCGATGATGGCCAGGCCCATGATGCCCCAAAACGAGCCACTCGCCGCAGATCATATGGACCTTCAGGCCAAGCCACGCGCTTTCGGACAGAACTTGGCACTCCGCGCCATGCCCGGCATCGCTCCCGGCGCGGATGGCCCCGCCAATATGATGGCCAAGAGGCTGCCAGATGGTCGGCTTGTTGATGAACTGCAACGCCGACAACGGTTCGGTATCCCGGCTCCGGCATTCGCGCAACCGTTCGCCCATCCTGCCGCACGCGGGATTGCGGATGCCTTCCGTAAAGCAACGGAGAAGCAAAGCCCCCATGCCGATCGGCGGGAAGCGCACCTGCTCACAGAATTGCGGCGTATCGAGCAATCCCTCCCGACATCGCCACCCCTGCTGGTTCGAGAATATGCCCACACGCGGCCCACGGTTCCGCCGGGTGCGAACGCGGACGAAATCCGCACGGACTTCACGGAGACGCTGCTCTGGCAACCCGTGCTGGTCACTCCCAGCGATGGCCGATTGTCTCTGGAATTCGCCCTGGCCGATGCCGTTGCCCCGTATCAGGTACTCATCGCCGGGCACACGCTCGATGGGCGTATCGGGTCGGTGACCACGCTCATCGAAGTCCGCAAGCCGTTTGCACTCGATCCGAAGTTGCCGAAGGAAATCAGCAGTTCCGACACGCTCGATGTGCCGGTGATGCTGACGAATGCCACCGATAACCCCCTCTTCGCGCAATTCACCGTCCGCCCAGACGGTCTGAAGCTGGATGGTTCCGCCGAACGCACGCTCACACTGGAACCGAACCTGGGTCATCGTGCCATCGTGCGACTCAAACCGACGCAATCGGAAGGGGAACTCGCCGTCACCGTCACCGGCACCGCGGGGCTCGGCACCGATGACAGCGTCCGCCGCACATTCGCGGTCGTCCCCGATGGTTTCCCCTATCAGGGTTCCCACGCGGGCACGCTGGAACAGAACATGCGGGCCAACGTCAAGCTCCCCGCGGAACGGATCGCCGGCACCGCCAAAGTCACGGTCACGCTCTACCCGAATACGCTCGCCGAGTTGCAAGCCGGACTCGACGGCCTGCTCCGGGAACCGTATGGCTGCTTTGAACAATCGTCGACAACCAACTATCCGAATGTCTTAATCAGCCAGTACCTTGAAGAAACGAACCAGGCCAAACCCGAGATCAGCCGCCGGGTGAAAGAACTCATGGATAGCGGCTACGCCCGGCTCATTGGCTACGAATGCCCGAAGACGGGTTTGGACGGCCGCACCGGCTTCGAGTGGTTCGGCGGGAAGGATCAGCAGCACGAAGCGCTCACGGCCTACGGTCTGCTCCAGTTCACGGACATGAGCAAGGTCTACGCCGTCGATGCCGCGATGCTCAAACGCACGAAGGCGTACCTGCTCGCGGCTCGCAACGGCCAGGGCGGCTTCACCCGCAACCCCCGTGCATTGGATAGCTTTGGCGGGGCACCGGACCACATCACCAACGCCTACATCGTCTGGGCGATCACGGAATCGGAAAAAGGTGCGACCGAACAGTCTGACCTCACGAAGGAATTGAACGCCCTGACGGCCGCCGCGAAAACCCCACAACTCGGGCGTGACCCGTACTTCCTGGCCCTGGTCGCCAATGCCCTCCTGAACCGTGACCGCGCATCGGAAGCCGTGGAGATGCTCCGCACGATCGCACAGAGGCAAGCCACCGATGGGAGCATCCCTGGTGCCCAGACGAGCATCACCCGTTCCGGCGGGCGGGATCTACTCATCGAAACCACCGCACTGGCCGTGTTGGGGTTCTTCCAAGCCAACCGGAACGATCTGTTCCACACCGCCACCCGCTCCGCGATGCAATGGATCACCCAGCAACGCGGCGGTTCCGGCAACTTCGGTTCCACCCAGGCTACGATTCTGTCTCTGAAGGCGTTGATCGAACATGCCCGCTTGAACAAACGGCCCGCGGAATCCGGGGAACTGGAAATCTTCGTATCCGGCGTGAAAGTCGGCAGTCAACCGTTCACCACGGAAACCACCGGCCCCATCGTCTTCGAGATTCCGCAACCCGATCAGGCATTCGATCGGGAATCCGTGGAAGTGGAAGTCCGCACGCAAGCTCAGCAGGCGTACCCGCTGGCCGTTGCTTGGGAGTGCCGCACCCGGAAGCCGAACAGTTCCCCCACCTGCCAGGTTCAGTTGCACACAACTTTGGACAAGGCCACCTGCACGGAAGGTGACACGGTCCGGCTCGGTGTAACGGTCGAGAACCTGGCGAAGAACTCTCAAGGCATGACCGTGGCCATCGTCGGCCTGCCCGCCGGGCTGAAACTGCCCGAAGACATGAAACAACTCCAGGCACTCACCGCGGAACCGCAGGATGGCAGCCCGCCCGTTCTCAGCTTCTGGGAAACCCGTGGCCGGGAACTGATCCTGTACTGGCGTGGGATGAAACCACAGCAAAAGACCACGTTCGGTATCGACCTGATCGCCGATATTCCCGGTGAATATGTCGGGCCAGCGAGCCGCGCGTACCTGTACTACAACGTCGATCACAAACATTGGGTCGCCCCGACCACCGTGACGATCCAGGCGCAGCGCTAGAATACACCCCACGACAACCCGCGGATTCGACCCGTGTGCCTATTGCAGCAAGCACACGGGTCGTGCCATTTCTGCGGCCCCGTGTGTCCCCCTTATCGCTCGTTCGCCCCCTTCCGCGTTGATTCGGCAACTGTATCGGTTCGATGCCATCAGATAGCCAAGCTGGCTGGCACCCTGAGAGGCTCTCCGATGCGTGTTCGTACTTCATCCCTAATCGGAATGGTTTTACTGTCGAATCCTCTACTGGGCGGTGATCGCCCCCCGCCACCGGGGGCACCACCGGGCGCGAAACACTACCCGTTGTTCTCACCGCCGGGCTGGATTGGTCCTGCTCCGGCGACGGGGCACTGGCGAGGTGTCGACCCCGGTTTGGGCTGGTCGTACTACGGTGTCTCGAATGGCCCCTATCTGTACGCGGCGGGCTTTCCAGGCTTCTTCCCCTATGGGTTCAGCCGCAATGGGGATTACTGGTCGAACGGGATGAGCTTGTATGGCCCACCCGTGCCGGTCTACGGTCCCACGGCAGGCCAGTTCGGCAACCACGACAATAGCAAGCTCTTTTTCGCCCGGCCACCGTATGCCTTTCACGGTGTCATCATCGGGTTGGGTTGGGCGGGCTGATATTCCCGGTCTCCAC
>JAIXLE010000125.1 GCA_026931725.1 Bacteroidales bacterium | reverse complement strand
TGACTCCGCCTGATACGGCCTTGGTTCAAGCGGTGCAGCGGGCACGCGCGTACCCCGGCAATGCTCAACTGGCCGTCGAAATCGAAGTCGATACCCTCGATCAATTGACGCAGGTTCTCCCCACTCAACCGGAAATCGTGCTGCTGGACAACATGCCCCCGGAATTGTTGCGTGAAGCGGTTCAGTTGCGGAACTCGCTCTCTCCACAAACCCAGTTAGAAGCCTCCGGCGGCGTGAATCTGACTACGATTCGCCCAATTGCTGAAACAGGTGTCGATCGCATCAGCGTGGGTGCCATTACCCACTCGGCGACGGCCTTGGATATCGGCCTGGATTACGAAGCAGAAATGACATCTGCCGGTGCAGCTGGTGATTGACCGAGCCCCGCTTTCGCCTCCGGTTTGGCTTCCGCCCGAGGCACACTGGCAGACATCTCACCGAACAGGTATCGGGCAGACATGTATTCTCTTTCCGACGATCACCAGTACCAACGATTTTGCGAAATCCGCACCTTTCACGCCCGAACACTCGGGGATAGTGATTTTAGCCGAACATCAAACAGCGGGTCGCGGCCAGTATGGCCGGCACTGGGCCAGTCGCTCGGGTGTGTCGGTGCTGATGTCGATTGTGCTTTACCCACCCAGTACCCTGACTCGGCCAGTGATGCTCACTGCCTGGGTCGCCGTCGCGGTCAGTCAGGCGGTTCAGAAGCTCACAGGCCGCTTGCCGTGCATCAAGTGGCCGAATGACTTGCTTGTCGATCAAAAAAAACTGTGCGGCATCCTCATTGAAATGGTCAATGTTGGGGGTTCCCTGCGTGTCGTGGCCGGTGTCGGCTTGAATGTCGAACAGCGAGAAGCGGATTTCGTTCAGGCGGGCCTTCCCGATGCCACATCGCTATCCTTGATCGCGGTTCCACCAACACAACCTTCCCGCGATCAGGCCTTGGAAGAGATCCTCTATTTTCTGAACATCTATTTGGAATCGCTGAATCAAGGTGATCGACAAACCCTGGAAACGGCCTGGGTTGAACGCACAGAACTCGTGGGTCAGAGAGTGATGATCACGCTCACAAATGGTGTCACACTCACGGGGACACTCACGGAAATGAACTTCGAGGAATTGGTTCTGATCGATTTCACACAATCACACACCATCACGCCGGAAATGATACGGTCCATTGCCAAAATCTGACCGAACTTCCTTTGCTTGATGATGGCAGTAAAATCGCTATATATTGCCTCAATATGGCCGTTCCTGCCCGCTGAACACGTTTAGCCCGAATCACCGCGATTGAGGATGACATGACACCGCGTTTGTTGTGTGCCGTTCTGTCTCTGACCGCCATCAGTACCGTGGCCGCGGACTGGCCGCAATGGCGCGGACCCCAGCGCGATGCCCACGCCGCTGACACACAATTAGCCCAAAAATGGCCCGAAAATGGCCCGAAATTGCTCTGGAAAATCACAGACCTCGACACGATGGGAGTCGGCTACGGTGACCCCGCGATTGTCGGAGATCGACTCTACATCCTCGGCGGCAACGGCCCCAAAAAAGATGCTCAGGAATTCTGCGTCTGCCTGAGTACCACGGATGGCAAACAGATTTGGCGTTCTCCTCTGCAAACGACCGCAGGCAACTTCAACGATGGTTGGGGAGCCGGCCCACGATCCACACCCACCGTCGATGGCGACAAGTTGTATGTCCTCGGCACCACGGGTGATTTACTCTGTCTGGCCGCTTCCGACGGTAAGGAACTCTGGCGTAAAAACCTGGTTACGGACTTTCAGGGTGCGATCCCGACTTGGGGTTATAGTGAATCCCCCTTGGTCGATGGCGACAAACTGCTCTGCACACCGGGCAGCAAAGGCGGCTTGATCGCCCTGAACAAAAACACCGGGGCCGTGATCTGGCAATGCCAGGAATTCTCGGACGGTGCTGGGTATTCCTCGATTGTTCCGACTGTTGTTGGTGATGTGCGGCAATATGTCCAACAAACAATGAACTCTGGAATTGGAGTCCGTGCTCAGGATGGCAAACTGCTGTGGAAAGTCGGTGAAATCGGTCGCAAAGTGGCCGTGATCCCCTCGCCCATCGTCAAGGATAATCAAGTCTTCTTCACTTCGGGATACAGCGCGGGTTGCGAACTCGTGGACCTGAAACCTGATGGGAACGGTGGTACGACGGCCAAACTCGCCTACACCAAAAGCAACCTCATGGTGAACCACCACGGCGGTGTTGTTCAGGTTGGGGACCACATCTACGGTTACAGCGACTCGAAGAACGGCTGGATTTGCATCGACTACAAAAAAAACGAGGAAGACCCAGTCTGGAGGAGTAACAAACTGGGGAAAGGATCCCTCATCTTCGCGGATGGGCAACTCTACTGCTATGCTGAAAAAGATGGTGAACTCGCCCGCATCCAGGCCACGCCGACCGAATGGACCGAGACGGGCCGATTCCGCATCCCCGCCACAAGTACCATTCGGCCCAAGAGTGGAAAAGTCTGGGCTCATCCGGTAATTGCCAATGGCAAACTGTACCTGCGAGACTACGACATTCTCTACTTTATGACCTGCGCACACCGGGCGCGTAAGGCTGTCCCGCCGTTGTGGGTATTTGCCTACAACGGTCTTTCCCTGAAATTGAGCGCGGAGCCCGGCAGTGTCCGAACCGGGAAACCGAAACTCCATCATTGAACGTCAGAATCAGCGGCTTTGTCGGCTGGTTCAACACCTGTCCGGTCGTGATTCGTTCTCCGGGCGTAAGTTCCGCGCGTCAGGACTTTCACCCCATCAATTTCGCGGAATCGCGGATTTACCGACGATTCCGTTCACCTGCAAAGCCGAACTCATTGCCGATCAACAGCATCATCCCATCTATGGATCGGTTCTGACAGAATGTGGCGATGCCTATTGCCGGATGCACCAGACATCCGGCACCACAACGGGTCGGCCGCTCCGCTGGGCAGATACCCCGGCATCCTGGGATTGGCTGCTCAGTTGCTGGCAAGCGGGCTTCACGATCATGGGACTCGCGGCCTCGGATCGTGCCTACTTTCCATTCTCGTTCGGCCCATTCCTCGGGTTTTGGACCGCTTTTGAAGCCGCGGCCCGCACGGGGTTACTCTGCTTGCCGGGCGGCGGCTTGAGCAGTACGGCCCGCCTACGAGGACTGCTGGAATTTCAAGCCACTGTGGTATTCGCCACGCCAACCTATGCCCTGCATCTGGCGGAGTTAGCGCAGGCGGAAGGGATCGACTTAACGACCTCCGCTGTGCGCGCCATCGTCGTTGCCGGGGAACCGGGCGGTAGCCTACCGGGAACCCGCGAACGGATTGCCGCTTATTGGGGAGCCCGTGTGTTCGATCATTACGGGATGACGGAAATCGGCCCCGTGGCATTTGAACCCGCTGATGATCCGGGCACTCTGGTGGTGCTGGAAGACAAGTACATCGCCGAGGTTTTAGAACCCGGCGGCACGGCACCCGTCGCCGCCGGCACCGTTGGCGAACTCGTGCTGACGAACCTGGGCCGACTGGGTTCACCATTGCTTCGCTATCGAACAGGGGATCTGGTCCGACCCGCCCGCGACCGCACGACCAACGGTTTCTTGCGGCTTGAGGGTGGCATTCTGGGCCGCACCGATGATATGATCCATGTGCGCGGCAACAATCTGTATCCCACCGCCATTGAGGCTGTTGTCCGCCGGTTCCCCGAAGTGGCTGAATTTCGTCTGATCGTCGATCAACGTGAAGCGTTGATGGATTTGACGATTGAAATCGAACCCACGCTAGAACAGGACGGCCCCCGCCTCGCCGAAGCCGTGGCCCGTGCCATTCGGGATGAAATGCTGTTCCGTGTCGTGGTTCGCTCAGTCCCGCCCGGTAGCTTACCTCGGTTTGAACTGAAGGCTCGTCGGGTCGTCCGTGTCCAGGATACGCGACCCGAATAAGCTAAACCGTACCGATTCCGATCCTGCCCTTTCTGGAGGTATTCATGCTGCACCCGTCCTGGCGATTCTCGGCCGGACTTGGCCTGGCAGTGATGCTGGGTTTGAGTCTGCTCTCCGCTCCCACCGCGCAGGCTGAAGACTGGATCCACTGGCGTGGGCCGCAACAAACAGGCGAATCCCAAGATACGGGCCTCCCGGAGTGGTTCGATGACCACGAAGGCGGCGAGGGGTTGTTGTGGAAAGTGCCCTATGGCGGGCGATCAGCTCCGCTGGTCCTCAAGGGTCGCGTCTACACCATCAGCGGCTACGACATGAGCCAGCCGACCGAAGGCGAACGGATCATGTGCTTTGATGCCAAGACGGGCAAAGTACTCTGGGAAAAACGGTTCAACGTCTTTCACACCGACATCGTCTCCAGCCGCCTCGGTTGGACCACGTTGACGGCGGACCCGGAAAAGGAACATATCTTCGCGCACACCACGGCTGGGTTTCTCTACTGCCTCGACCGCGATGGCAAAGAAATCTGGATGCGTCAACTCACCGAAGAGTTTGGCCGATTGACCGGCTACGGCGGCCGGAGTGTTTCTCCACTGTTCGATAGCGGGCTTGTGATGCTCGGCTTCATCAACAGCAGTTGGGGTAATCACGCACGCGGCGGCAATCGTTTTGTGGCGTTCGATGGGAAGACTGGAGAAGTCGTCTGGTGGCGGGAAACCGGCTTCCCCATCAAGGGAACGTACTACTCAAACCCGATCATCAATGTCGTCAACGGTTGCCGAATCGTCTGCGCGGGTGGTGGCGATGGTTATGTTCATGGCTTCAAGGTGCGTACCGGCGAACCTGTCTTTTCGTATCACTTCAGCGCGGGTGTCGTGAACCCGTCCCCCGTCGCGGATGGGAACCTGCTCTACATCTCGCACGGGGAAGAAAACCCCGAAGGCGGAGCCATCGGCAAAGTGGTTTGCCTGGATATTTCGCAGATTGACCCGAAAACCAAAGAACCCAAGGTCGTTTGGCAATACCGCCGCACGAACCGCTTTGGTCTGGCTTCTCCAGCTCTGGCGAATGGTTTGCTGTACGTTCCCGATGACTCCGCTGAGATTTTCTGCTTCGATGCGAAAACCGGAAAGCTGCTATGGAAAGAGAAGTACGGCACCATTTCTCGGGGCGCGCCGCTGATCGCAGATGGCAAGCTCTACATCTTCGATGTCAACGCCAAACTGGCCGTCTGGGCGTTGAATGGCAAGCAACCGCCGGAAATCCTCGACCCGATCAACTTCCGCCGCACGATGGGGGCCGGTTTCGTCGAAACGCACGGCACCCCGATCGCCGCTAATGGCAAGCTCTACTTCTTAACACAAGAATATCTGTACTGCATCGGCACGCCGGAAGGAAAAGCCGGGGATCGTAAAGCCTACAAACAACTGGCGGCCGAGTCTCCGTTCGACCCCAAGGCCAAACCCGTTTCCGTGCGGGTGTTCCCAGCCGACATCACGGCCAAACCGGGCCAAACGGTGCAACTGGAATTGAAATTCCTGGATGCGAACGGTCGAGAAGTCCAAGCTCCTTCTGATGCAAAAGTCGAATGGAGTTTACCCCTTCCTCCGAAAACGCCCACAGGGGCTCAACCCCCCGCACTCAACGCCACCGCCACGGGGAACGGCCTCGCGGGCACGGTGACGATCGGGAAACTGCCCCGCCAACAAGGTTACGTTCTGGCCAAAGCCGGAAACCTCTCCGCCGAAGCCCGTGTGCGTGTGGTCGCACAAATTCCTTACACAGAAGATTTTGAAAAGCTCCCGGTGGGCTCGGTGCCCAGCAGTTGGGTCAACACAGCCGGGAAATACACCGTTGTCGAAAAAGATGGGAACAAGGTTCTCTCGAAAGTGAATAACAGTTCCCGCCCGTCCACGGCGCGTGCGAATGCCTACATTACCCTGCCGAGTTCCTCGGGTTACACCATCTCCGCGGACATGATGACCACCGAAGTTCGGGAAAAGGTCGCCGATATGGGGGTCGTGAATTGCCGGTATCTCTTCCTCATGGACGGCAAAGTCTACGAAGATGGTAAACGCCGCCTGCGGATCGTGACCTGGGAAGCCCGGATGCGGATTAACGAAGAAGCCGTTTTCGACTGGAAACCGGGTGTCTGGTACAGTGTCCGTTTCTCGGTGATCCCCAACGGGAAAACCAACACCGTTCGCGGCAAAGCCTGGCCCAAGGGAGAACCCGAACCGCAAAAATGGAACATCGAGTTCCAAGACCCCAGCCCGAACAATGAGGGAGCCGCCGCGATCTATGGCTACGTTCCCAACGTCGCGGATAACCTGCCCGGTTCCGAAATTTTCTACGACAACATCCGCATAACTCCGAACGCCGCCCAATAACCGAATGATGGACATGCCGGTTCCGATGCAGACGGAACCGGCAGACATGAGCGCACTCATCCCCTCACCCGAGAGAACAATATGACTCGAACCCAAGCCATTCGCAGAACAGTGTTCGGCAGTATCGGATTCCTGGCCGTCGCGGGAACCGCCGTGTTATTGAGTTCTTCCGCCACGAAGGCCCAACCCCAAACCTCGGCCCCCGCAATCGACCAGTTCGGCGGTTCCGCGGCCCGCAACATGGCGAATCTGAGAGCCACCGGGATTCCCACCGAAATCAAACCCGATGACGACAAAATCCTCAAATGGAAAGTCGATCTCGGTTCTCGCGCTTACGGCGGCCCGGTCGTGGGTGATGGCAAAGTCTTCGTCGGCACGAATAACGAACGCCCCCGCAATCCCCGCGACGCGAAGAACGGTGCCCCCATCGACAAGGGTGTCTTGATGTGCTTTGACGAAGCCTCGGGGAAATTCCTCTGGCAAGCCATTCACAACAAGTTGCCATCCGGCCTCGTTCATGACTGGCCAAAGGAAGGGATCTGCTCCACCCCCGCCGTCGAAGGGAAACGGATCTATTACGCCACCAACCGCTGTACCGTTGTTTGCCTGGATACCGACGGTTTCGCTAATGGCAACCAGGGCATCACGACGGAAGAATATCAAACTCCCACTGATGCCGACATCATCTGGGAACTGGACATGATGACCGATCTCGGTGTCTTCCCTCACAACATGACCGCGTGCGGGCCACTGCTCGTGGGAGACATTGTGTACGTTGTCACCGCGAACGGCGTGGATGAAGGACACGTCAACATCCCAGCTCCCGAAGCGCCAAGTTTCATCGCCATCGACAAAAATACGGGTAAACTGCTGTGGAAACGGGATGACCCTGGCCGCAACATTATGCATGGCCAATGGGCCAACGCGGCTTTTGCCACCATCGGCGGTCAACCGCAAGTGATTTTCCCTGGTGGCGACGGTTGGATTCGGGGCTTGAACCCTTCCACGGGTGAACTCTTGTGGAAATGTGACTGCAACCCCAAAGATTCTAAGTACGAACTCGGCGGCACCGGCACCCGCAGCGACTTCATCGGTACCCCCGTTGTCTACAAGGAAAAAGTCTACATCGGTGTCGGTCAGGATCCTGAACACTTCTCCGGCATCGGTCACTTCTGGTGCATTGACCCGACCAAGGCCGATACGAAAGGTGCGGATATTTCGCCAGAACTCGGGGAATGGGGCAAACCTGGCAAACCCAACCCGAAATCCGGGATTGTCTGGCACTACGGTGGCGCGGATACCCGCAAGTTCGTCCCACGCGACTTCACGTTTGGTCGTACCATGAGTACCGCCGCCATCGTCGATGACATCCTCTACATCGCGGAACTGCAAGGTTTCATTCACTGTCTGGATGCCAAAACTGGCAAGAAATTCTGGCAGTATGATGTAAAAGGGGCCGTCTGGGGTTCCCCGTACTATGTCGATGGAAAGGTATTCCAGGCGACGGAAGGTGGGGATCTGTTCGTCTTCAAGCACGAAAAGCAACCGAAAACAATCGACGAACTCGCCATTGAGGGAGCCACGAACGGCCGCGATTTCAACAAGAAACGCCGTGCCAAAGCCAAGGAAGTTGAGGCGGCCTACCTGCTTCATCGACAAGAATTCGATGCGCCGATCCGTAGTACAGTCACCGTTGTCAACGGGACATTGTATGTCATGACGGAAAGTACGCTCTACGCTTTCGGCAAGAAGTAACCCTTTGTTCCTGTGTGCGAACCCGTGAAACTGCATCGGGTTCGCACACGCTTTCTGGCTTTGACACACCGTATCTGAGGATTCGCCGTGACCGATACGCCGGGCAAACCTGTCCCCGTGACCGGAGCCAACCTGGACGAGAAGATCAAGAACGCCAAAATCCAACTGGACGCTCATTTTCTAGAAATCGTCCGCTGGCACTTCTCGCCGGAAACCGGCACACCGTTCTGGCTGGAGAAGGCCAAATCGTTCGACTTCGACCCACTGAAAGATGTCAAGACGTTTGAAGATATTAAGAAATTCCCAATCTTCGAGGATGATTGGCTGCGGGGTGGGCCGGTGCGGCGTTGGGTGCCCAAAGGTTACGCCGATCGCAATGTTTACGTCTTCGAGACGGGGGGCACAACCGGCTTGCCGAAATCCCGCATTGTCATCGACGATTTCAAGATCGACTATGAGATGATGTCCGACACACTGCCGGACAAGGCGTTTCCTCGGGGTTCCAACTGGCTCATGCTCGGGCCGTCCGGGCCGCGGCGGTTACGGTTGGCGATTGAACACCTCGCCCAGTATCGCGGCGGTATCTGCTTCTGCGTGGACTTGGACCCACGCTACGTCGTCAAGTGCATCAAAGAACGCAAGATCGCCGAAGCCAACGCCTATAAGGAACATTGCATCGATCAGGCACTGACTGTTCTCGCGGGTGGACACGAAATCCGCTGCATGTTCACGACACCGAAACTGCTCGCGGCACTCGATGAGGCACTCCGGCAAGGCAAACTCGAAGATAAATACCGCTCACTGGGTAAGCCCGTCCCTGCGGGTGGCGTGCGGTCGATCAAAGCTGCGGGATTGACGGGAATTTTCTCCGGTGGCACCGAGTTCACCCCGCAATTCACCCGTGAAGCCTACGAAGAAATGCTTGATGAGGGGGAAGTGTACATGACCCCCACCTACGGCAACACGCTGATGGGGTTAGCCTGCTCGAAACCGATCGGGCCGGAAGATGGCTTCAAGATCAGCTATTACGCCCCGCAACCGCGCGCCGTCATTCAGGTGGTGAACCCAGATAATTACGAAGAACTGGTGCCTTACGGTGGAACCGGGCGTGTGCTGCTCACAACACTGACCAAAGAATTCTTCGTTCCTCGATTCCCGGAACGGGACGAAGGTGAACGCGAACCGCCGTTCGAGAAGTACCCCTGGGACGGTGTCAGTGGTGTCCGGCCATTCGCGGCTCTCGCCGGTGGAACGGTCGTGGGTGTGTACTGACACGCCCCAACACGCGGGGGGAGAACCGATGCCATCACCCATGCCCGGAATGGACCCTTGGTTGGAAGATGTATCGCTCTGGTCCGGTTTTCATGCGCGCATCATTGTGGCGATCGGTGCGAACATGACACGGTTACTCCCGCCCGGCTACTATGCCGACTTGGAACAACATGTCTGGCTCGAAGATGACGACGGCAACCACGAATCGTTCGCCTACCCAGATGGTTATGTTGCGGAGCGGCGCGGAAGCCCCCTACCCGAAACGGATTGGGCCGTGGCGACGCTTCCCAATACCGAAGTGACACTCCCCAAACCCAGAAAGAAACGAACTCACAAATATATCAAAATCGTTGATCAGCCGGGAAACCAGATCGTCACGATCCTCGAAGTTCTCAGCCCATCAAACAAGGAAAACGATGCGGACCGGGAAGCGTATCTCTATAAACGCGGTGAGATTATGCTTTCCGGGACCAATTTGGTTGAAATTGATCTCTTGCGCGGCGGTGAACGGCTCCCCATGGGACGACCCACGCCACCTCAAGGCGACTACTATGCTCTAGTCAGTCGTGCCGATCGTTTCCCCAAAGCCTCCATCTGGTCCTTCACCGTGCGCGATCCGATGCCTCGGCTGCCGATCCCGCTGAAGCCCCAAGATGGGCAAATCGTGCTCGATCTGCGAGATTGTCTGGATCGAGCTTATGATGACGGCGGGTATGATCGACGAATTGATTATACTCAACCTCCTGCGATTGCCTTGCGTTCACCTGATGCTCTCTGGGCGCATCAGTGGATAAACGAACACCACCCGTAATTCTGTTGGATCCCACCATCATGATTAAGATTCCCGCCCTCCGGTTCGGTAAATCGTACACCAGTTTGGATAAAGCCACGCTCGTTCATCACGTCACGGGTGAGCCGATCGCCGAAGTCAGTCAGGTCACGGGCAGCCAGATTAGCCGTGACCTGGGGACGATGGCTCGGGCGCATAAAGAACTCGCCGCCATCCCGATCCGGGATCTGCTGGCCATGTACAAAAAAGCCGCGGATTACTTCCTCAACGCCGCCCTGCCCTGCGGGGATACGGAACTCACGTTCCCCGAATACATTCGCAATCTGTCTTCCACCACCGGCAGCCCGATGGTGTTCTGCGACCGGAACGCCCGCAAGGTGCATTACGTCCTCGAACAGATCGAAGAAGTCATCGGCGGGCTCACCCGTGGCCTCGACTTGGATGCCCTCGATCGGGGTTACACCGACCGCAATGGCCGGATGCAGGCGTTTTATCCGACCACGGACGTTTTTGGTGCGGTACTACCGTCGAACTCGCCCGGCGTTCACTCCCTTTGGGTGCCGACCCTCGCTTTCAAGGTGCCGCTCCTGCTGAAGCCCGGCCGCGAAGAACCGTGGACACCGTACCGGGTTCTCCAGGCGTTTCTCAAAGCCGGTATACCGGCTTCCTGCCTCGGCTTCTTACCGACCGACCACGCCGGAGCCGCCGACATCCTGCGTCTCTGTGGTCGGAGCATGGCGTTCGGTGATGACCGGACCATGGCTCCGTACAAAAACGATCATCGTGTTGAGATTCATGGAACAGGTTATAGCAAGATCATCATCGGCGAAGATCAAGCCGATAACTGGGAACAGTATGTCGATCTGATGGTGGAGTCCATTGCCGCCAACGGGGGCCGCGCCTGCGTGAACGCCAGCGCCATCTGGACCCCGCGAAACGGCGATGCTATAGCCCATGCCATCGCCAAACGGCTCGCAACCGTTCAACCGCGTCCGTGGGATGATCCGGCGTGCGAGATCTCGGCGTTCGCCAATGCTGCGGTCGGAGAAGCGATCAATAACATGGTCACGGAGAATCTCGATGTCCCCGGCGCTGTCGATGTGACCGAAAAACTGCGTGGCACCCCACGCCTCGTGAAAGAAGGCCGCGTCTCCTGGTTGCTGCCCACAATCGTGCGGTGCGACTCCCCGGATCACCCTTTGGCCAATAAGGAATTTCTTTTCCCCTATGCGGCTGTGATAGAATGTCCGCAGTCAGAGGTATTATCCCGCATCGGGTACACACTCGCCGCGACTGCGCTCACCGATGACAAGGCCTTCATTACCGACTTGCTGGCCTGCCCGCACATAGAACGGCTGAATATTGGGCCGCTGCCAACCAACCGCCTGACCTGGGACCAGCCGCATGAAGGCAACCTCTTTACCCACCTCTATCACCAACGAGCCCTCCAACTCGCACCGATCGGTGCCGCTGCCGCCCGCGTTTGATTTTCAACCGCTCGGACGCGTGGTGTTTGGTCCGGGGTCGCTCAATTCCCTCGGCGAACTTGTACGTTTACTCGGTGGTTCTCGAGTCCTGCTGGTGACCGATCCCGGACTCGAAACCACCGGCCACCCTCAACGTGCGGCCACGCGGATGCAGGAAGCCGGGTTAAATGTCTTCACATTTGATGGTGTGAAAGAAAACCCGACGGAATTGGAAGTCTCACATGGGGTTGTTTTCGCCCGCAAACATCAGGTGAATACCATCGTCGCGGTCGGAGGCGGCTCGTCGATGGATTGCGCGAAGGGGATCAACTTCCTGCTGACCAATGGCGGGCGAATGATCGATTACAAGGGGTTTGGCAAAGCGACCAAACCCATGCTTCCTTCTGTTGGGATTCCCACCACAACCGGAACCGGCAGCGAGGCCCAATGTTACGCCCTCATTACCGATGAATCCACGCATCTGAAGATGGCCTGCGGCGACAAGAAGGCGGCTTTCCGCATCGCCATTCTCGACCCGGAACTCACGGTTTCGCAGCCCCGCATGGTCACGGCTGTAACGGGGATTGATGCGGTCGCCCATGCGCTGGAATCGGCAGTCTGTCTGAAACGCAATCCCATCTCACAATCGGCATCGCAGACAGCCTGGAAATATCTGGAACCGAATTTTGAACGCACGCTCACACACCCCCACGATTTAGCCGCCCGTGCGGGAATGCAACTCGGTTCGCACTTCGCAGGCATGGCCATCGAAAGTTCCATGCTTGGGGTGTGCCACAGTTCCGCAAATCCGTTGACGGCCCATTACGGCATCACGCACGGTGTCGCCATCGCCTTGATGTTGCCGCACGTCATCCGCTTCAATGCCGCCTGTGTGGAACCGTTGTATGCGGAGTTGGTCGACATCTGCGGAGAACAGAACGGCGAACCCGCATCAGAAATCCTGGCTCGCCGCGTGACGGAACTCGCCCGAATCGCGGGTTTACCGGCCCGCCTCCGCGATGTGGGCATAGCGGAAAGTATTTTGCCGCTCCTCGCGCATGAAGCCAACGAACAGTGGACCGCGCGGTTCAACCCCCGCCCCGTTGGGGAAGCAGAGATTCTCACCATCTATCAAGAAGCGTGGTAAACGCCCGATGCGGAGCAGCGTGATGATCTCCCGATTCGTACTTTCCTGTTGGGTCGGTTTCACCAGTGGAATCGCCGTTCAGGCGAAAGATTGGCCCGTGTTCCGTGGTAATCCCCAGATGACCGGAACCACGACCGCCCACTTGCCGGATCAACTCACCGAGCGGTGGACGTTCACATGCAAGAATGGGTTGGAAGGTGCCCCCGCCATCGTGGGAGATACCGTCTATCTCGCCTCACTGGGGGAACATCTTTATGCACTGGAACTAGCCACCGGCCGGGAGAAATGGCGAATTCGCCTCGCACCGATGAAAGCAGCCCCCGCCGTGGCCAATGGTCGAGTCTTCGTCGGAGACATCGACGGCAAGTTTTATTGCGTGGATGCCAAGACGGGTAAGAAATTGTGGATGTTTGAGACTGGCGGGGAAATTACCTCCGGGGCGAATTTTCACGGTGATCGTGTGCTGGTTGGTTCGCACGATTCGACCTTGTACTGTCTGAATCAAGCGGATGGCCACAAACTTTGGTCGTATGCGATTGACGGCCCGGTCAACGGTTCCCCCGCGATTTCCGGTAATGTCGCCATTGTTGCGGGGTGCGACAGTATCTTGCACGCGGTCGACATCCAGACCGGCCAAGCTACCGGCACAGTGGAACTCAGTGGGCAAGCGGGCGCAACGGCTGCGGTTCTCGACGGCCAAGCCTACGTCGGCACGATGTCGAACCAGGTTGTGAGTGTGCGCATCGACAAGCCCGCGAAACTCTGGCAGTTCGAGGCCCGCCGACGGCAACAACCGTTTTACGCTTCAGCGGCTGTGACGGAGGAGCTCGTCATCGCCGGGAGCCGAGACAAGAAAATCTATGCATTGGACCGCAAAACCGGGCAGGAAAAGTGGAACTTCCTCACAGGCGGTCAGGTCGATGCCTCGCCGGTTGTGGTCGGTAATCGGGTGTATGTGGGAGCGCTCTCGCGTGATGGCGAGTTTTACGTTCTGGATCTCAAAACAGGTCGTCAAATTCAACAGCTGCTCCTCGACAGTGCCATCAGCGGTTCCGTTGCCGTTGCGGGCGAGTATTTACTCGTGGGAACGGAAAAGGGTACGTTGTACTGTTTCGGGGCAGCTCTTTCGAGCAAATAAAGTCTGACTGGGATGCGATTTTCCGTGCGGGGATGATGAAATGACTGTGTCAGAGCAAGAAAAAACGGGCCTCGGCAACTACTTCATTGCGAATTACCCGCCTTTTTCCTACTGGAAACCGAGTTTCGTTCCCGATGCTCTGACAGCGCTGAACACCCCACCGCAACCGGGTACGCCGTTGGGGTTGTATCTCCACATCCCATTTTGCCGTAAGCGGTGTAAATTCTGCTACTTCCGGGTGTACACCGACAAGAACGCCCGTGATGTCGAAACCTATCTCGGCGCGATCACGAAGGAAATTGAACTGCTCAGCCAGATGCCGTGCATGGGTGGGCGACACCTCGATTATGTCTATTTCGGCGGCGGAACCCCGTCGTACCTGAGCGCCAGCCAATTACAATCTTTGATGGAGCGAGTGCAGGCGATCTTACCTTGGGATCAAACCCGAGAAGTCGCCTTTGAGTGTGAACCCGGCACACTGCAACTGCACAAACTCGAAACCCTGAAGAAATTGGGTGTCACCCGCCTGAGCCTCGGGATCGAAAACTTTGACGATCACATTCTCGAAACGAACGGTCGCGCGCACCTCTCCGCCGAAATCTACCGGGCGTTCGGTTGGGCACGGGAAGTTGGCTTCGATCAAATCAACATCGACCTGATCTCCGGGATGGTCGGCGAAACCTGGGACAACTGGCGTTCCTGTGTCCGCAAGACCATCGAACTCGCGCCGGAATCCGTCACGGTCTACCAGATGGAGTTGCCGTACAATACCCGTATCTCGAAAGAACTGACCGTACTGGGTCAGGAATCCGCACCGCAAGAGTTGATCGCGGACTGGCCGACAAAACGGGCTTGGGTCGCATACGCCTTCGCCGAGTTCCAGAAAGCGGGTTACGACATTTCCAGTGCCTATACCGTCGTCAAAGACAAGAGCAAAACCCAGTTCATCTACCGGGATGCCCTCTGGCGCGGCGCGGATATGTTCGGCACAGGCGTGGCCTCGTTCGGTCACGTCAATGGTGTTCACATCCAGAATGTCGACACCTGGGAACAGTACGTCGAGAAACTCAACAACAACGAACTCCCACTGGGCCGAGCGTTTCCTACCAACGATCGCCAACGACTGATCCGGGAAATGATCCTGCAACTGAAAACCGGACGACTGGATACCCAGTATTTCCAGCAAAAATTCCACGTCGATGTGACCCGAGAATTTGCGGAGAAGTACAAACAACTCGAATCCGAGGGTTGGTTGCATGTGAAACCAGCCGCCATCGAACTGACAACCGATGGCTATCTGCAAATCGACCGGCATCTCCCCGTCTTTTTTGACTCCGAACATCGTTCCGATCGGTACACCTGACCATCAGAGACACGCTTGGCATTCCGGTTCCTTACCGAAGGAAGATCGGAATGCCAATGCCATCATAACACGGCCCCACTCCATGTCACACAATCATATCATGACACTCGATATGTTGTGTAATACACCACCGCACCGGCTATGACAATCGCGGTGAACAAGCTAACCAGTATATATCCTACAATTGTCCCGCGTCGGAGGGACCGTTCTTCAGCCAGCCCGGCGGGGGTCCAGGCCAGAAAATTTTGGCTTTCCAGCAGTTGTACGAACACATCGGCCAAGAATCCTTGCTCGCCGGGAGCCGCGCCAGTGGCGGCTAGGTAACAACCGCCGGGCAAGATCGCCACATTCGCATCCACCGCCAACGCCCGACTATAAAAGCGGATCCAGGATTCCCGCCTCCCCGAAATCGCTGCGATGAATTGGAATAATCGCGTATTCTGCCCAGTTTCTTCCCCCAACGGCATCACACGATACACCAACCGTGGCACGAGCGACCCGGTGATCCAGTGGACGGCCTGTTGCACGAGTTGCAACCGTTCTTCTTGAGCCAACCGAGGAACATATGGTAATTTGCGCCCCAGTCGCTGTCCGCGTTTCCCGCGTGGGATCAAATCCAAAAACTCTGCCAATCCGGGAATCTGCTCCCCGTCCACAATGACCGCCACGGCAGGCACACGAACTTGCAAGGCATCCGTCACCGTCCGCAAATCCTCAGCGGCAAAGTAACCAGCCTGGTTCCCCTGCGCGGGAGTACGGGTACAGGCTTCAGGTGTGGCAATCATGACACCGTTAATGGGTGCATAAGGTAGGCGGGCTTGGCGAATATGATAACACAAGTATCGCAACCGATCTGTCAACCGGGCCAGTTCCTCGGCATCGCGTGCCAGGGGAATCTGTTCGCTCGTGGGTGTCTCTTCGGGTTCCGCGGGGACATCCATCACAAGAGACGGCAACGCATGAGAATCTTTATCCTCACGGCTCACTGAGGATAACACCGATGATGCAGCGGGTTGGGCATCCATCCGTTCCGCCCAAGCCGACAGCCCGCCAGTCAGGGAGCAATCGCGGCAAACCAGATAGACCGCCTCGCGTGTGAGAAAGAGTTGAATCGGGGCTTCCCGTGAGTTCCCCAAAGGTGTCGCCCGCAAGCCCGCGACATCAAATAGCGTCGCTGCACCGTTGCGGGGCTGCCCAAGAACCAGAAAAAGTGGGAGACGTTGCAAATCGAAACCGGCTGCCTGCAATGCTGCCACCCCGGCGGTCCAGGCTGCGTCGAGATCAGGATAGGGGGAAGACCGGGCCTCCGGTCGCAGGGTACGCCAGAGCCAAAACCCGACCCACAAAACCATGTAGAATAGGAGAAACAGAATGGGCAACCAGGCCTGCGCCAGCCATTCGGTTGGTGCTTCGAGATCGCGTGGCAAATCCCAGTAGCGATTCAACCAAAATAATCCGGCGAGAATACCGACGACTAGCAGGAAGTGGATTCCCCAGAACAACCAGGAACGCACCCCACCAGCCGCTCGCCCGAGCATCGGGAGAACGAGCGTGGCCAACGCGCGCACACGCCCCCAAATCCACCGCATCAGCGCGAACATACGGCCCTTCTCCCGGTATTAACGTCCACCGGCTTCGGAAATGAGCATAAACGCGGCACACGGCACCAACATCAGAGCCACAATCCCCACTACGGCCAGCATCCGTTCATACGCATGAGTCGCATGACGTGGGGCGGCCTCAAAGGGTGGGTCCGGTTCCAATTCATAAGGCGACTCTTCGACCGGAAGTTCTCGTAAACGATCGCGAGTGGCGGTCAACCAGGTTTTGAGCGCCGTCGGGTCTTCGAGCATGGTGCCGCGAAACCCGAGTTGCACGCACAAGAAGATGACTTCCAAGGCATCATCGCCTGGCAACTGCTCGGCTAGCCGTGCTTGCTCCCAAAATTTCCAGGCACGATCGTTCGACCCGAACAGCTCGACTTCGAGTTTCCGTTCATTCCACCGATCCCGCCACGGTGTGCCAGTGATGAACAGTTCATCGACCCAGCAAGCCAGGATGTAACGAACCCCCAGGAAATCGTTGGGCTTCACCCGTCCTGGGGGGGATGCCTCCGCGATGCTCACGCTCTCCGTGCGCGCTTGGATCAGTTCTTGCAGGCGGGCATGTTCTCGCTCCAGCAGGAATGAACGCCCGCTAGCCAACCCGGCACGCACGCGGAGTCCCTGCTCCAGAACCGGATACACATAGGACGCGGTTTCTGCGTTCATCGGCCCCCCGTTCCGCCAATCGGTCTTGATCCGGTGTGGCATCAGCCTATCAAAAATTGTAGCATCACCCTATTGCAACCCGGATCACCCCTTGTTCCCGTTGTGGGTGAAAGGTTCTATCGAATATGACGATACCCGCAGTCCACTGGCACGAGGGGATGTTCCTCCGCCCTCACCACCTCCAGGCGGCACGGCGGCATGAGGATTATCGTTCTCAACTGCTCATCCATGCGCTGCTGCCCTACCCTTGGGGTTGCCGCATTCTCGACATTGACCCGGACGCTCTCGCCAATTTTCGATTCGTCATCCGCCGGTTATTGGCACGCCTGCCTGATGGAACCATCGTTTCGGTGCCAGACGATGTCACTCTCACGGCATTGGATCTGAAGCCGGTTCTTGATCGAGAACCGCGAGCCACGATTTTCCTGGCCGTGCCGCAGTTGCAAACCGGACGACCCAACGTCTCGGAAGTCGGGAGCGAGGGAGCCGCACTGGTGCGATTCTCGCTGGATACCTACGAAATCGAGGATGAGAATACCACCGAGGACCGCGAGCAGATCGTAGTTCGCCGATTGAATGTCCAACTTCTCGCCTCGGGTCAGGATCTGGCGGGGTACTCCGTAGTGCCACTTGCCCGCATCCGCCGTTCGACCCGCGCGGATGGCCGACCCGAACTGGAACCGGGTTATATTCCTCCCATCCTGGCTTGTGATGCCTGCCCGGCGTTGCTCAACGACATCCTACAAACCAGCTATGACCGGGTTGGCCGGAAAATCGACATCCTGGCCAGTCAGGTGCAATCACACGGGTTGGTGTTCGATACCACTTCTCAAGCCGATGCCCTGGCCGTGGTCCAGTTACGGGCGCTGAATGAACTGTATACCACACTCGGCCCTCTCACCTTCACGCCGGGGCTGCATCCGCTGCTGGCGTATCTCGAACTGTGCCGCGCTGTAGGCGAACTGGCCGTATTCGGACTACAACCGCCCACCTGCGCTTCCCCGGTACGATCACGACGACCTGGGGGGATGCCTGTTCAAACTCAAAGTCATCATCGACGGTTTACTCGATCTCTTTTTGGAACCAGACTACAAAGATCGGCCGTTCATCGGCGCGGGCCTCCGTATGGAAGTCGCACTCGAACCGGCCTGGGTCGAGGCAGGCTGGCAAATGTATATCGGCGTGCAAAGCGACCTGACCACCGATGAACTGATCCGCGTTCTCACGCAACCGGGCGTACTGGATATGAAAGTCGGTAGTTCCGAACGAGTCGATGCGATCTTTCGCTATGGCCGCGAAGGGCTCCGCTTCCTCCCGGTTCGGAATCCCCCGCACATCTTGCCTCACCCTGGCAACATGACCTATTTCCAGTTGGCCATTGATGCCACGACCGAATGGGCTACCGTGCAAAAATCTCTCTCGCTGGCGATTCGGCTCAACGAGAATCGGATTGCCGGCACCATCCAGGGGCTGCGTGATCTCACCGTACAGATTGGCGGGCAAACCAGCACGCTTCGGTTCACCCTGTATGTGGTCCCGCGTAAGAGTTTGTCGCCGAATGAACTGTTGAATTGATACTTCCGAGGTGCGAATCCGTGGCGCTCATCTCCACACAGACTGTCACCGAATTGGCCACACATTTGAATAATGGCCGTCGTCTCGTGTTGGAATCGGATGGGACCGCCGATTACCTGCGGGTTTTGTCTCCTGATGGTCAGATTGAAATCGACATGATGATTACAGCAGATGGCCCAATCGTGCGTGTCCGAGCGGCCCGGCTCGAAATCGCCGCGACTGAGGAAATGTCCCTGCGTAGCCAGCAACTCACCCTGGATGCGAGTGCGGGAATCGCCCTGCGTTCGGCTGGTCCTGTCCGCATCACCGGCGAAGAATTGCGTGTCCGCACGGAACAGTCGATTCATCTCAACGGAGCCACCGTCCGGCTCAACTGCACGGATTCCGACACCCCACCAGAAGAACATGCGTCGGTTACGCTCACCCCTCCCGAAACGGTTTCGGTCGCTCCCAGCTGTTCTTGCCCTGGTAAACATCCACCCCAATAGCCAGAAATTGACGCATGGACCCGCTCGCCGCTGTCGCACCAGCGGAACGAGCCGCCATGAGGATCGACGACGCGACCAACTGCAAAGCCACCTTCCCATCGGCTCGCACTTCCGGTTGACCTGGGAACGAAATGCTGCCTTCAGACAGGAACACCGCTTTTCCCAGCATCCCAGCCGCGGTCATGTTCCCAACCGTCTGGGCCACCGCCGCCACCGCCCGACGATGGGTGTCTTGCGGTTCTCGAAGCCACAGCAACACTGATGCCAAGACAGGCTCCACGGCAACGCATGTCCGAGCATCCGCCGCCGCCCAGACACACAAACACCCCCACCAGATCGCCCGTTTTGGCGGCAGTAACTGCGTCAAAAACCGAATGCCATCGGAATACAATTGCTCACGGTTCAAAACATCGAAATATTGTTCGATTGTTAAATGCGGTTGTAGCCACTGCTGCGCGGCATCCGACAATTTGACTTCCTGGACCAAATCCGCCGCCAAGGGCGGTTTCGGAGCCGATGTTGGCGGTGTGGTCACGATCCGTTCTCCGCTGAAGATTCCGTCTCGACCGCTTGCCGAGTCCAGACACCATCCATCCGTCCTTCACACGCCATGAACCCGGCTTCAAACAGAGAGCGGACCTCGGGCGGAAGCTCTGGCAGGGGAACAGGGACAACCGGAGTTCGTGGTTCCGCTAGTGACGGCTCGGGCAGGTACACAGGCGGCGGATTCCACCCGTGAGCCACTTCCAAGCCCAGTTGCAGATATTGCCGCAGTCGCACCCGATACCGTGCGGGATCGATTCGCACCGCAGCCAGATAAACGACCACTCCGCACAACCGGCCACACAGATACGGCGCGGGATACACTCCCGGCAATCCCGGCCGAGAAATACTGCCGCCTGAGAGAAAGACCGCGGAAGCCAGTATCCCGGCCGCCGAAGTAATCCCAGCACCCCGACTCATCGCTTCGGCCCGGCGACGATGGGACTCCGATGGGGCCATCAACCAGTGACCCACCGCCGCCCACGCAGCGGATTCTTCTGGTCGCTCCAACGGTTTGCATTGCAGGCTCTGTTCCAGGCACAACATCGCCCACCAGATCGCGGATTCCGGGCGGAGTGTGTGAGCCAGCAACCGCCGAGCATCCGCCAGATGGCCAGCCTCCACTAGTCGATCCCAAAATTGCCGCGGAGTCAGGTGGGCCTCCAGCAGTAACCGTGCAGCGGGTTGCAGGGGAAACCACTCACAAATATCCGCCGCGTTCCGTTTCCTCGGAGCGGGCGGCGGCGTAAGGATTTCAGGGATCGTGTTCATGATTGTCTTGCCATGATGTCTACAATTCCTCAGATACGAGTTCTGCCAACATGGTGCGACGGTCACGGTCCAATCAACACGGTGGGGACTCCCAACGTAATCAATCCGCCATGATCGGTCGGATCACCCATCCGCGCTGCGGGGCGATCTTCAAACAGGACGGTTGGGCTGCCGAAGATGATCGTACTCGGCGGCCCCACGCACACGCAAACATCATCCATGCAAGAAGCCGGGAGAGCCGCAATGATGACGGTTGGTGCCCCCGGCCCCACGATTGGCCCGCCGACATGCGGCACCGGCCCGGTAAACATCGGGCACACCTGCGGAAACGTAATGCACGCGGCCGGTTGCGGCATGGCTACAACTCCGATTCGGAACAACGCGGGGAACCATAGCGACGGACAATATCCCATGAGGAAAAGACCGTATCATCCGCATGATGGTCTGAGTGACGATGCCCCAACCAACTATTCCACCCAAGCCGAGAACCGGGGCGTTCACGGGTCAGCCGACAAGCGGGAACCTGTGATTGCTGCAAAATGAGACAAATATCGAAATCCAAACCATCCCGAATGTAGAAACGGGTCAGTTCCACCAAAAACAGAATCCGATTCTGCCCCGCCTCATAATCCGGTAACCAGCGGGTAAACTCTCCATATTCCAATGGCCCCAACTTCAACTGAAAGCGTCCCTGAGCATCCCAGTATCGTTTCCCCACCACAACACTTTCACCCAAAATCTGATTGCGACCGCGATTCCCGATCTGAGTCTGGTTCACTCGATCCAACGGCACCCAATAGCCGCGAAACTGCTCCACGACAACCGGCGTGGCAAAATAATCGGAAAGGAGTCGAGCCAACCCCGCTGCGGAACGGGCCGCGTGCGCGAACAGCCCCGCGTACCGCACCAAGGAAAGATCCCGGATGGAACGCGGTTCAGAGGATTGTGTGGATGATTGTGTGGATTCTGGCTGTGCGTGAGCATCCCCAGCAACGTCTGCATCAATCGTGATCCGTTCGCGCAATCCAGGTGTGCCCAACCCCATGAGACACAGTACCGCGTGCGTGATCGGATCGTGGCGATCATCACCGTGCGATCGCTCAAACGCGATCGGTAACCGATATTTGGCCCAGGCTTCGTAAAACAATGCGATCAGGCGGTGATTGAACAGATCAAACCAAGCCGAGGCGGCCCGTCGTTCGGGGTTATCCGCGATCCGCGCTTGCGCCATCAGCAGATGGGTGTAGTGCTGGGGCAGCACGCCCAACGGGCCAGTCAGTCCGAAGAAGTTGACCTTGAGCTGGGCGGGAGCGTTCTCCTGGGGTGGAACAAGATCCGCAATCGAACTCGCTGGGAATGCATCCGTGTCGGCCACCGTAAATTGTACCGCTTCCGCAACAGTCTTCGTCCCAGTCCCCGTGGGCGATGATGCTGCCTGCATCCATTCCAGTAGCCGTACCGCCTGGAAGAAATCAAACGCGAACGGCTCACGCCAAAGCCGATCCGCCACCGAGTCCTCTGGTTCTTCCGAAGTTCTCATAAAAGTGGCAGTTCCCCGGCACGCGGCGACCAACGGCCAAGAACTTCACCCGTCGCTTTGGAAGTCGCCGTGAGTTGGATGAAAGAATTGATCGTGGCATGGAGCGCAAAAAAGCGTTCCAGCACACTGGCGAAGCGATAGGCTTCCTGGCCGATGTACTTGTCTTCATCAAGTGTGATCTCGACGGCCAGTCCGCGCGTAAACCCTCCCGCGGACAGCTTACCGATGCGACGCACTGCCGGTTGGCACGATACCGCAACCAATCCTTCAATCGCCTGAGTCGCGGTCGCTCGCCGTTCTCGATCTTCACCCGTGAAATCGTACAGACTCAAAATGCCCCGCACCGCTTCCGTAGCCCGTTCACCACCATGCAGCGAGAAATGATTGAGATGTAAGTGCGAGATGAGCCGCCAGTAGGCATCGCGGGTCGAGAACGGACGCAATGGCGAAGTCGGGCCGTGCAAACAACGGACACGCCTGACCGGCCCCGCCAGTTCCAACGTGAACAACGCCCGTTCGCCCGATTGCCGCAGCGCCGCTGGTCGATCCCGATTTGTGCAAGTTGTGCGGACGACCACCACACCATCCGCAGGGCGAGATGGTCGGAAGTCCAAATCCACCAGACTCAGATCCATTTCCGTCCCGGTGTCATCCGGTCCTTCCGCAACACGTCGAGTCGCGTGCCAGTAGGCGCGGGCGGGTTCTCCACTCGCCCGCCGACCAAAAAACGGCGCGAAATCGGTTTCCGACCCGGCCCCGGAAACCGACCGTACAGCATCCACGGAATAAACTTCCATCGCCCCGGTCGCTGCCACATCTGGGATGATCCGATATTCACTCTTGGCATAACTCAAACGAATCGGTTCCGCTGTTTGTTCAAACAGATTCACAACCGGAGTGCAACCGAGTCGGAAAGTCGTTGTATCAACCCCTTGTTCGAGCAACCCCCGATCCGCGGCGCGATTCATGAAGAACAGGATTTCGAGTCGCCGTCCGGGAACGACACGCCGTGCCGCCGGAAAACCACCGAGATCCAAAAAATTCAACTTCTGGGGATAGGCGAAATAGTCCGTGAGAAGGCGATACCCCGGCAGCGCCGGAGCCGGAGTCGGAACCAATCCTTCCTGTTCCGTGAATCCGACAGGGAAGATACATTCCGATGGTGCCAGGACGATCCGGCGGTTCCCTTCCGGTGTGGTGCTGTCCGGGTCGCCAAAAGCCACACTCACCGTGCGGTTGAGCATCGCTTCGTACAAGTCCGCCACCAGTTCAGGATAACCATTCAAATAGAATCGCAAACGATTCATCTGGAGTTCGGCGAACCGTGACCCTGGAGCCAGTTCCAACACAAGTCGCAACACGACCGCGGTCCCAGCGGGCGGGGCAATCCGACGGGGAAACGGTGGGGCCAGCCACTCAGCCGTGGCCACCTGGATCGGCCACAAAGTTACGGGATACACCGTGCGATAACGGCAGGGTGTCCCGGCGATGGGCTGGGTATGCAAACGTGACTGCGCTGGCAGCAGAAATCCAGTCGGAGCGGTCACCCCCGCTGGGTCCGGTTCCATTTCCAGAATCGCACACGATGGGATCGGCGCGAGATAATGCGGGTACAACAACCCCAGCAAGGCCGTTGTCAGTTCGGGAAATTCATCGTCAATCTTGTGATGAATCCGCCCCGCGAGCAGCGCGAACCCTTCCAGAAGTCGTTCCACATGCGGATCGACACTGCGGTTCGGTTCCAGCAAGAGCCTCCCGGCAGTCGCGGGGTATTGCCGGGCGAACTCCTGAGCCGCTTGCCGGAGGAAATACAGTTCTTTTTCGTAATACGGATACAGTGTCCGACTCATGACGGCCCTGTTGTGACCGAAGTTTGCCCGGACGAAAGTTCTAAAATCGTTTCAAATTCCACACCGGGAGACGGTTCGACACGCAGGGTGCCCTCGATCCGAAACTTGAGTCGACGTTCCAAACTATCCGCAGGGGAAATTAGGATCGTGCGAACATCTCGTAAACGGGGTTCGTACCGGGTGATGGTTTCCGCAATGGCTCGACCAATTGCCTGGCGATCCGTGGAAGTCAGTGCCGGGCGTGAGATGAGTTCGGGCATACCCAACCCGAATACGGAGCGTGCGAGTTCGGGATACCGTGCCAGTTCAGAATCTTCGTTCCGGCGTGTGTTCAACAATGCTTCGACATCCCGCCTCACGGATTCAATGATGAGCGTCAGCGTATTCCCGTGTCCACTGGCACCCAATGCCCCCGGTTGGGTCAACCGATCCATCAATGAAGGTAGTAAATTCAGCAGTGTGCTATCAGCGGACGGCATCAAATCCTCTCTCTCGTCCTCTGGTGAGAATCGATTGTATGGCCACCGCCGATCACGGTTGCAAGCCCGGCGATTCCTGAAGTCCACCCCTTATCCGGCAGGTTCTGCGGTTGAGCCGGAGAGAATCTCCACTTGCCGCCATTCGAGCAACGCATGGTCTTCTTCGCCCGTCAAGTAGACCCGTTGGCCCTGGCCGTGAATCGCCCCGGTTGGCCCATCCCAGACCGTGAGCCGTCCTAGCCGTACCGCCTCATCGGCATGAGTGTGCGAGTTCAGATACAGTGCGGGCAAAAAGACCTCGCCCGTGGTTCCATCTTGGAGTGTCAACCGGGCTGGTACGGCAATCGTATCACGGGGATAGCGGGGCGGATTCATTGCCAAGGTGCTAATCTGCTCGGTAGCCACCCACAGATACCGACCTTGCGCGAAGACTTCGAGAACGGAGGCAAAATAATCATCCGCGTCCCGCAACCCGACAAATGGTGTTCCATTCCACGTCCCGGCTACGAGAGGGGTGACTTCATCCGCCTGGGACAAGAGTTCCACAGCCCGGCCAGGGTCTGTGAGCCGAGTCCGCAGCGCTTCAAGGCGTAACCGAACATGAGTCGGTGGTTCACCGATGAATTCGGGAGCCCCACCCGTGAGGAGCGTTTGCCGAATCTGTGCCGCCGCGATCACGCCTTTGTAGTTCGCCACCGCGGCGATCATCTCGGGCGTTTCCGCACGCACGGCATCCAATTGTTTTGCGGCACGTTCCCATTCCCCAGCGAACAGGAACAGCTCAAACAGGAAAACGCGGCGACCTTCGTCCGCCGGGTGACTGCGGACTTCCTGAAGTTGCGATGCAATGGCCTCGGTAAGGCGGCCAGCTTGGAACGCTTCCGTCGCGGTCATACCTCCGCCCCCCGGCAGCACTGTTGACGGGCACAGTTTGTTTACTTCGGTTGATTGGTGGTCGTATCCCAGCCACCTTCCACCGGGCTATCTCCAGTACCGTCTGGTTTCTGTGGCGTGTACTTGAGATGAACAGAAGCGTAGGACAGGCTGAGAGTTTCTTCCGCCTCTTCACTCTTCGTATCATTGAGATGCTGATGAATCGCGTCGACGTAGACTTCCGTGAAGGTGTAGACCGCGTATTCGAGAGCATCTTTCCCAGCTTTGCGTACGGTCACTGTCGCATTGTTGAAGTGATCGCCTGCCGCGCACATTTGCAGAAGAACCGCTGAGGCTTTGTCAATCCGTTTGGTGCAGTTGAAAGCCGACATATTGACTTTGCCGGTGCCACCACCGCCTGTTGCGGAACCGATGCTCGACGGGTTGCTGGCTCCGATCGAGAAACTCTTCAGTTCAATCTCACCCTTGTGCTTACTATCCGTGGACTCACCCTTTGCCTTGGAACCATCGCCGAGTTTGAGAAAGACATCGACTGCCATTGGTGGCCTACCTTTCCGGGATGCGGGACAAGAATAGTGGATCCCAATCGTCTGTTCCTATCGTCTGTTATCGCGCGAACCGATTTCTGGGCAGTGGGGGTTACGCCTTCTTCGGAATCTCCGCGACCAACCGCATGGAAGTCGCCAGGGTTTCCAACTGATAATGCGGTCGCAAGTACGCAACCGCTTCGTACCAACCGGGTTTCCCCTTCACTTCCTGCACGCGAATCTCGGCGGCGGCGAGCGGTTTCTTCGCTTTCACATCCTCGCTCGCCGTCTCGGGATTGCCGACCACATAGTTCATAATCCAGTTATTCAACCAGCGTTGGACATCATCGACTTCCATCATGGAACCGATCTTGTCGCGGGCCATCACCTTCAAATAATGGGCGAACCGCGAGATCGAGAGCATGTAGTTGAACTTGGTGGACAGTTCCGCGTTCGCATTGGCGGCGGGGTCGAAATAGGTTTTTGGCTTCTGCGCGGATTGTGCCCCCATGAAGACGGCAAAATCGCGGTTCTTGCTGTGCAAGAGCGGCATGAAGCCCAGATTCGAGAGTTCAAACTCCCGACGATCCGAAATGGCAATCTCGGTTGGGGTTTTCATCGCCACGTCGCCGTCATCGGTGGGGAAAGTGTGAACGGGCAATCCTTCGACTTTCCCGCCCCCCTCCACACCGCGTGTCCGCATGAACCAGCCATCGTGGCTGTAGGCATCGGTCACACGCACGGCGTAGGCCCACGCCGCGTTCATCCAGAGGTATTTGTCGTGGTCACGGCCATCGACCATCTCTTCAAAATTGAAGGCTTCGACCTGCGTGAAGTTCGCACCGTAGGGCAGCCGTGACAGCACGCGGGGCATAGTCAGAGCCACATACCGAGAATCTTCGGAATCGCGGAACGACTTCCACTGGGCGTACTCAACTCCATCGAAGATTTTGGCCAGATCGCGGGGAGCCGAGAGTTCCGTAAACCGATCCATGTTGAACATTTTCGGGCTAGTCGCCGCGACGAACGGGGCATGAGCCGCGGCCGCCACCTGAGAAATGTTCTTCAGCAAGGCCACATCTTCCGGCCCCCGGCCAAACTCATAATCCCCGACGAGCATTCCATACGGTGAGCCGCCCAACTGGCCGTACTCTTCTTCATAGACCTTTTTGAACAACGCGGACTGGTCGAACTCCGAAGCCTTCTCCATATCCTTGAGAAGGTCTTTTTTGGTGACGTTCAACACCCGGATTTTCAGCAGTTCTCCGGTTTCCGAGTTGGATGTGAGATATTTCAGTCCCCGCCAAGTGCTTTCCAGCTTTTGGAAATCCGGGTGGTGCATCACCTCGTTCAACTGAGCCGACAGCTTCTGATCGATTTGTGCGATCCAGAATTTGATATTCTGTTCGACATCTTTCGAGACAACCTGTCCCGGTTGAACGACCTGATCCAGGAACTGCTTGAAATAGGATTTCGCACGGGCCGCCTCGGATTGATCCTGGGGGCGTGTCGCGGCGATCACCTGATCGAGCAGACCGGCGGATAACGTGGTCGCTTCGGAAGTATTCGTGGCCTGACTCTGTTCGGCTGCACTCATCTTACTGCCCCTCACCCGCGGGTTTCGTGGACTCGGTGGCAGCGCTGGTAAGTTCCTGAGCCAGCGCTGCGGCTTGGTTGGTGTTGGCCAGGACATCAGCCAAGAGTTGTTCGAGTTTGTCGTTGCCTTCCATCTTCGTCAGCAATTGCGACAGTTTCTGACGCATTTCCAAAAGTTCTTTCAACGGCCCAACCTGTTCGGCCACTTGTGCGGGGTCGAAGTCGCTCATGGATTGGAAGTTCAGTTCGACATTCAATTGCGAGTTCTCGTCGGTCAATTTGTTCGGAACACGCATGGTCAATCGCGGCGCGGACTTGGCCAGAACATCATCGAAATTGTCACGATCAATCTGAACGAATTTCCGTTCTTTGAGCGGTTTGAGGGCTTCGCGGGGCTGGCCGGACAGATCGGCCATCACGCCAACAACGAATGGAAGTTCCACTTGTTGCAGGGCTCCGTTCGTTTCCACATCGTATGTAATTTGCACACGGGGGCGACGAACACGATCCAGTTTATGTTGGAGGCTCTCGGCCAAGGTGCGGCCCTCCGAAAGAGTGATCTGGTTGTGGCGGAACGCGTGCCGCCCAAGCCACAAAATTGTGTAAGCCGATCCCTGGCCGGATGACATGGATTCTCTGAAGAACCCGCCGCTAGTGTATCAGTAGGCGCGTGGTGCATCACGCGGAATTGATCGAAATTCCGCATCATTCTCGCGGAAGGATGCCGAGTTCACGGCTCATTTCCTGGAGGATACCGTCATCGCGCACAAAACTCCGAATCATTTCAGGGAACGGCAGTGCCCCAAGTGTCACGGCACGGCGGAGGAGGAAGGGAATCGGGCTGTGCGGTTCCAGTTGTTCGAGTTTTTGGGCAATCATGCTGATTTGCCGATAAAGGGCATCGCGGGTGGGGCCGGGCATTTCGGGAATCGTCGCGGATGCACGGGCTTCCGACGCGGGATTCCCCACGGAATCCGGTGCAGCGGGTGCGGGTGAAGATTCCGGCTTGCGTTGCAGAATCAATCCCATGAGCGAGCGACAATCTTCCATCGCTTGACGGAGTTGTGTCATCCCCGGTGCCAGGTCCGCCAAACGGGTATTCAAAGCGGCGACCATCTCTTCTAACGCGGTACGGCACTCATTGATCTGTTCTGCCAGGGTATGACACAACTCTAAGGAAGTTTGGGCGATCGCTTTTTCCCAATTTTCGACCGATTCACGATCCTGAGTATCCTGACTATGTTTCCAGTCGGCCCAGGACAAGGAACCGCCATCGAAAAAGATCAACGGAATGAGCCGAATCGTGGAAGGAAAGCGTCCCCCACGATCGGGGTCATCCAGCCACTCGAACGGGCCAGCGCGGATGTCCAAATCCGAGGGATCATCGACGGTGGGAACGAGGCGATCCCAACAGGTGTTCAACATCTCCGTGAGGAGGTGAAACCCATCCCGCAGACCCACGAACCCGTGGAGTTTCACCAATGCTTCGAGCAAACGTACAGCCAGAAGTAAATCTTTGGATTGCGTCCGCAAAGCCGTTGAGGCCACTTTGACTACAGTTGGCCAGTCCGCACGCTGAAACTCGGTGGGCCGCATGGGGTCATCTGCCGAGTAGGTCGCAGGATCAATTTCCTTGCGGGCCTCATCCAGTTTTTGGCGAACATCGAATGGGGTCGGTTTTCCCGCGGGATCCTCTCCCGGAATCGGGGCCAGCAATGCGGGAATGTCGAGGATGGGTTCAGCTGACATCGGGTGGACCCTGATGATGATCCCGGTTGTTCCGCTGTACCACTCAGGAAGTGGCACCATTGCGGTTGGGCAATGGGTTTCCTCTCAAGTTGTATCATGTTCGGTCCAGAATATAGTAGGGATGGGGCCAGGATGGCCTCGCGGGCACACATCGGTCAAGTACGACCCCAATAATCCTTCTGATCCGAACCGACCCGAGGCAGATGGCGATGGCCTCAACCGAACAGGTTCCGGCTCCGCTGTGGTCGGGGGCAAACCTGGGTTCCCGATCCGCTGATGAGCGGCACCAGTGGCTCCAGACTCCGCGAAATTTCCGGCGTCAGGGGTGGAGGCGGATCGCCACGGCCACCGTGATCTTTTGTGCGTTATTTGGACTGTGGGCCACTTTCATCTGGACCGCCTTATGGTTTGATCCACCACGTCCGATTGCCGTGTGTGTCCTTTCCGCGGGGTACGAAACCAATCTCGCGGTTCCGCACAATGTCTACGGCCACCGCTCCGGCGACCGATTGGCTGCGGTGGAATCGTCGATTCTTCAACCGATAACCCCCCCCTCACGATTGCGGATCCACGATTCCTGGGATCGTGACCTTGCGGAAACAGCCTCCCAACCCGCCGTATTGATCTATTGCGCTCTCCACGGGAATGCGGATTTACAGGGAGTGTACTTCCTGCGCGACAACGCGGATTATCGCCAGACCGAAGATAATAAACTCCGCCTGACAGACATGCTCGACCGTCTCGCGGAACTGCGAACCACTCAGCACAAAATCCTCGTTCTGGATGCCACCCAGCATGGTGCAGATTGGGTGCGCGGTTCCCTCCGCAATGAATTCGCTCGGTCACTGATTCAGCTGAATGACCGGATCCAGGCCATTCCCAATCTCATCGTCATCAGTGCGAGCGGCCCAGATGAGCGGTCCTGGTCATCTCCGCAATACGGGGAATCGGTATTTGGCCGTGAATTTCGCCGAGCCATTCAGGGCGAAAGTCAGGATCACGACGGTGATTCGATGATCTGCCTGGATGAAGCGTTTCGCACAACGGCGGAGAAGACGGAACATTGGGCCCGCGTCAACCGGGGAAGCCAACAGCGCCCGATCCTGCTGCCGTTGGGTGATGTCGGCCTCCAACGCGCGCATCAAATCTCTCTCGGACATCGCGTCCGACTCCCAAGCGAGTCGGTGGCTCCACCCAACCCTCTCCCCAAAGAGGTACGCACCCTGTGGGATGTGGCCGATCAATTGCGTGCCTTGATTCCCCCTCCGCAAACTTATTCACCAACGGCTTGGCGGCACTTTCAAGATGCCCTGCTGCGTTATGAATCGCTCGTGGAAGCGGACGACCAGGAAAATGCAAGTCGAATGCGGAGTGTGATCCGGGAACTCGAAGTCACGCTGCGTTCGAGTTCCGAACTCAAACTCAGTTCGCTGGGCAACACGCTCACCATGCCAGCCGTATCGGGGCTATCTCTTGTGCCGGACGCGGCCACGCGGCAATTGGCCGCACAACTCTGGGATGCCTCCCCCACCGATGCCGTGAAAATCTGGAAACAGGCTCAGGCATCGCTCGCCACCGATCCTACATCTGTCACTCTTCTCCGGTTACAACTCACCCGATTGAGCCTCGATCTGGCGGCGACCGATCCGATATTCCGCAAGGAAAGACTCATTCCGTTATTACAACTCCTCGACAATCCCGGACGGCCTCGTAGCGCGGAAGCCCAATTTTTATTGATGCTCGAACGGGATTTACCTTCCCCGGCACCGCCGGAAGACCTCATCCGTTACGCACTCGAAACCCGCATCCTCGCCGAACAGGCCGCACTCGGCACGACGACAGGCGGTGCGGTCTACACCGAGCGTGTCTGGCCGTTTACTCAGGCCCGCCTCGTGCAAGCCGACAGTGAACGGTTGCGTGCCCAGGATCTCCTCTTCACCAATGATCCGCAACAATGGGCACATGCACGCACCGGGTTCCAAACGGCAACCGGCTTGTATCGCCAGGTTCTCACGGATGCGGCCGCCATAGCCGATGTACTCGCGCTGCGGGATCGTGCCTTTTCCGAACTTCCCGCGTTGAGCCGGTGGGCTGCCAATCGTCTCCGGCCCGATGAAACCCAAACGCGGAAGAATCTGGAAGCCACTGTCTCCAAGCTGGAAAAACTCTGGGCCGATGTGTACGCACTCGATGCGATGATCCAAAACGCGGCCATTGCGGCGGAACCCCATCTGAATATTCCCGATACGTTGAACCGCACCGCAGCCGCGAAAACCGCGTTGGACCAGATGGAACGACAGTTCCAGATCCATGTGGTTCAATCCACCGCGGTCGCACTGCCGCGGGTTTGGCACGATGTGGAAGAAGCTCTCCATGTCCCGGATATTCCCGCCGAATTACGTTTACGCCTCCTCGAAAACTATCGCAAAGCGTCCTGGCAATTCTTTGTCGATTCCCGAGGGAAAACGCCCACGCCTTTGCCACTCCAACTCGTCCAAGAACGATCGGACGATGAAGCCTCTCGTCAAGGAAGACTGGCTATGGCCTTGCTCGGTCAAGCGGGGTTCACGGCGCTAGGTGGCCCTGCCGATGCGGACTGGCTCTTGACACGCACCCGTTTGGAGACGTTCCAAGCCACGCCCCACGGTTGGCAAGTCTTGTTGCAAGCCGCGGACAGCATTGCCAAACGGTTCCACGCGGTTTCCCCAGCCGTTGCCACGCTGCAAGAACAGGCGCATGCCACCACGGGGATCGCTCCATTACAACCGCTCTCCATCATCGACTCATGTGTGCGCGTTTTACCCACGGGAATACTGCAAGCCATCGGCCCGCACCCCACGGCCTCCTGTCGCGCAGCTTGGCTGGGACGGTTTCTGACCATACTGGCGCAACGTACCTGGCAAGAACACTGGTACGCTTATTCCCCAGATGATGAACCCTATTTCTCACGAGCCGGTGTCTTATTCCTAGATGATGCCGCCCAAGGGGGTGATCCCGCCAGCATCGCAGCCGTTCAACGCCGACTCCAAAACCCTGGACAACTCCAATTCCGCTTCGCGGATGCCTCCTTGACCATCACGACGGAATCGACCACTTCCGTCATCGGCAACCTCGCGGCGGCACCAGGATCACGCATTCCGACCGGGCAGGTAACCTGGCGCGTTCAACCGAATACCGGACTCAGCCTGCCGCCAGCGAACACCCTCACCCAGAGCATTCCCACAGGAGACAAACCGGCGGCCTTCGCCCTGACGGTCCTGAACGATCGGCTCACCCCTTCCGAGGTGAACCCGCCGTCGCGTCCGACACCCATCACCAGTGATCTCTTGTTCCAAGCCTTATTCCGAGGTCAGCGTATCACGGCTCGGTTGCCGGTGTCGATCTATCCCCGACCGTTCGTCACGGTGAATACATTCCCCAGTCCGCAGCGGGCCAGTTTGGCGATCCGCGCCACGCCCGATGTCTTCCAAAAGATCGGCATAGCCAGCGGCACGGTGGTCGTGGTTTTGGATTGTTCTGGCAGCATGGGCGTTCCCTCGGGTGAACCGTTCGGCCCTACCGCGAAGTTCGCCCAAGCCGTGAAGGTACTGGAAGACGTACTGCGTGATTTGCCGGAAGGCACGACACTTTCCGTCTGGGCATTTGGTCAATCTCTCCCGTCAGCCCTGACTGCGGACGATGCCGAAAAGACCATCTCCCGTGTCATCGCACCCACGGTGTGGAACCCCAAAGCCCCCCTGCAACTGCCCGGTGTCATGGCGAAGATCCGCTATCCCGCTCTCACGCCGTGGAACGAATCCCCCATCCTGCGGACCATGCTCGCCGCACAGCGGGATTTCCAAGCGGCGGTCGGTTACAAGACCATGATCGTCGTTACGGATGGAATGGACAATCGTTACCAACAGGACAAGGAACTGAATCCGAACGGGTTAGCGATTCCCGCCCTACTCCGCACGGAGTTCGCGCAAACCGGCATTGCCGTGCATATCGTAGGGTTCAAATTGCCCCAACAGGAAGAAGCTGAGGCGAAGAAACAGTTTGAGATTGTCGAGACTTTTGACCCTCCGGGGAGCTATACCGACACCGATGACGCGGACAATCTGGCGGTCGCGATTCGGAAAGCCCTGCGGAAATCGATTCGTTATGGGATCGAAACGTCCGCGAATATCCCGGCACCGGGTATGAGTCGCTCCGGTGCCGAAGTTGGCACCACCGATGGCGGCGAACGCTGGTTTTCCGCCGGGCTCAAACCGGGTGCCTGGAAAGTCCGATTCCACCCCGCTCCGCATTTGGTGCGCGAAACCTACCTTGCCCCGGCGGATCGTCTCTTACTGGAACTCGATCAGGGGTTGACGGGTTGGACGCTTCGCCGTTCGGCATGGGCGGAACGAGACTTCCCATTCGCCCCGTGGGCCACCGCGCGAGACTGGCGATTGTCGCTGATTCAAAATCAACGCGAGGGTGCCGGTTATCGGGGATTGGTTGCCCTCGAACGTCGCTATGATCCTGATGAAACCGTCTTACAGGTGCCACATCCTGATGCAGTCTGGTTTGATCTCGCAACTCCACAAGAGAATGCCGCCCCCTTGGCGATGGAATGGCACGCCACTCCGGGTTACCCAGCGGCTGCGTGGTCCCTGTCCTGTCCAGACTGGGAGGAAACGCCATCAGGACCGGCTCGCCCCAAAATCTCGGTATGGTGGAACCCTGATCAGGAGCCGAGCATCGCCGGTCGACTCGACAAAGGGATCGACTTCCGCAAACTCGATGAGTTGCCCGGCAAGAAACTGTTCCTCGACGGCACCCCGATTACGATTCGATTTGCGGGCCTGGAAGATCACATTGTTGCCACCTCGCCGACCAACCGCTCACGTCAGAAGTGCTTGGTTGTCCGCGTGCAACACGGGCCGACTCACCCGGTAGCCGTGCGGGTGCGGGGAACCTCCTTCACGGGTCACTCGCTGTGGCAGTATGGCCCAGCAGGCGTGTCGACCGCGTTGTTCTGGCCCGCAACCGAGCATTCTTGGGATGATCTCTCGGCGTTGGAGCTGATTTCCCTACGCGCTATGCGCCGTCACGCGGAACAACGCGGTTTCCATGTGAAACTGACAAATTTACCCACACCTGATCCGGCGGATGAGCGACCGCCTCCCCCACTTCCCCTCCCTTGATTCGGAAGTGCCTGAGCCATGCCCCAGCCGACCCCCGCCACACCGCACTGGATGATGACACCGACGGCCCCACAGCGGCCCACCGTTGGCTCCTCTCGCCATCGGGAGCGGTTCTGCATCGCATTGTTGGCTCTGATTCTGTTCAGCGCGGCGCTGGGAGTCGCCACTTGGTTCCGCCCGTTCCAAGCGCCGTATTTTGTCCCTCTGTGGGTGACCGATTACCGGAGCTCTGTGATCCCGGATCGTGGAGAAGCCAAAGAGGATCGCGCCGCGTTGCTGGCAGCCGGGTTCTTTCCTCAGATGGCGGACACAGAAACAACCCAAGAATCCGCACTTCTGATCAGTGAATTTCAAGAACTCCAATCTCTCCCAGCCCATCAAGCCGTTGTCATTTACCTCAGCGGATATGCGATCACCACACCTGATGAAGATATTCAACTGATCCCCGCGGATGCGGAACCGCCACTTCTTCAACTGGGCATCTCGATTCAGCACATCATGCGGGAAATGATGCTAGCCCCGCCACGCCGGAAACTGCTCGTTCTCGATCTCTCTCCACCCCCGCCGAATCCGTTTCTCGGTTTCCTCCGACACGATACGGTAGCCGACATCCCAGCATTGTATGAGCAATTATTAACCGAACGTGCGCAAGATTCTGCATCGAACAACACCGGAGAATTATTCGTTCTGCTTTCTTGCAGCCGTGGTCAACGGCCCAACAATTCGCAAATCCTGGGCCGCACCGTGTTCGGTTACTATTTCGAGCAAGGATTGCAGGGCGGAGCGCTGCCGTGGGAAACCTCGCAGAACGCCTGGAATCATCGTATCTCCGTGCGATCACTGGCCGCGTTTCTCCGAGCGCGGGTCGATCGTTGGGTACGGGAAAATCACGGAGAGCGGCAAACTCCGATCCTCTTGGGCGATGGTGCCGATTTCGATCTCTCCGTCGCCGGACAGGCGAAACGTCCTGTGCCGAACCCGCCGGATACCCCATCCACCGTCGACCCGCTCACACATGCGGAAACCTTATTGCACACTTGGCGCACAGACGGCACGCTCTCGCTCTCACCACGCTGGTATCAAAAAATTCAAACAGCGGCACATATTATTAAGATGGAAGAGCGCTCCGGGCGATTCGGCATCAAAGCGGGGAAGGATTATAAAAGTCTGCTCGACAGCCTCATCGACAACATCCTGCAATCCAAAGCCCAATGGGAGAGCCAACTCCCCAATCTTGATTTCCCCTCATCGTTAGCCCGTGCTACACGCACGGGAGACAAAACCGATGCGGATGTCATGACGGCGCTGCAAGCACTCTTCCAAGCGGATCGTGAAATCCCCGCGAATAACCCTTCCGCACGAACCGCCGCTCGGGAGAAGGGAATTCAAGCATTCGTAAAAGCAGCGGCGGGCAAATCTGCATTTGCCGTGGAATCGGCTCTGATGGAGCAAGCCTGGGCCTGTGCTGACAACCCAGAACAACTGGCATTACTCGGTTCCGTGATAACCGCCCGCAATACGCGATTGGCTTACATGGAAACCCGCTTTCTGGAACGATGGATCACCTTCATCACCCAGCTCCCCAGCGAACAGTGGAACCCCCGACTCACACGCGCCGCGCTCGCCGCCGTTACCAAAACGGAAGAGGTTTGCGCACGGCCGGAACTTATCATGTGGGCCAAGGACATATTGGACGAATGTGTCCGCAATCGTTGGGAAGGTGAGATCCTCGTCAACAATTGGAATTATGTTCCCCTGACTGAAATCGAGCGGCGATTCGCGGAATGTTCCCGCCTGGCCGGAATCCTGATCACCTTTTCGGACACCTTTCAGGCCGCCCGTACCGCCACGGACCTCACGCTTGCGAACTTGCTCCCACAAGTGGCTTGGCTCACGGCCAACCCTGACCGTTATTCCCTGTGGCAGGATGAGTTGCAAGCTGTGCAAGCCATTGCCCCGCTCCTGCAACCTTCCCCGCAACCCCAGACTGCCGCGAATCTGCAATCGCTCACCTCACGCCTCCGGTACGAGGCCGCCATTCTCCAGGACCGCGTGAACCTGTTGAACAACACGGCCTACGGCACCGCCGCGGATTGGATGTTGACCGCAGCCGATCAATCCAACACGGGAGCAGATGTCTGGAAGCGTATCAATGCGGTTTTGACTCTCCCCGCGATGCCACTCGCACGCCGAGCCGCATTTCAAGCCGCCCACACTCACCTCGCACAGAGCCTGAATGCAAAGACAATAACGAATGATAATTCCGACAACGACAATAAAATAAAAACAGATGCGATACCGTATCAATTTTCCATGACGGGTCAAGAAACAACCCACGAAATTCGCGCCATGCAGATACGGGTTCGCTGTCACATTGACACTCTGCGTTTGTGTGGATTGCCGGAGGCTACGCTCAAACCACTCGAAGATGATTTAGCCCAAGCCACACGACAAAACGATTCCACGGCACGCGTCTGGTTGGACCTCGCCGCCGGACTCTCCCAGGCGTGGTCCACAGGGATCGCGGCCCGTTACTCCACGGCCTCACCGCCACTGCGTGACCTCATCGCGGGAGTCGTACCCGGCTTGTTGCCCGTTCCTCAACTCGACACACCCAATGGCGGACCACGAATCCCGGTTCGGTTCAATCTCCTTCAGCAGTTTGCCGAGTGGAACGCCGGTTGGTATCTCTACGCGGCTCACTCCGGGATTGACTCGGCATACTTCCATGATCTGGCGCAATTGGTCACTCCCGCGACCAGCCTACCACCCATGATGAACCTGATGACCATCTCAGGCCCGGTTCCGCCGATCAGGCTGGAACCGCAACGCTTAGCGGGTTCCACACGTTTTTCCGTCCAAGTCCCCAACGCACACTCGTCCACGCTCCCGCGGATCCGCGCATGGGTGCCCGGAACCACGGTTCAGGTTCAGGTCGCAGAACAAATGAATCCTTCTCTGTTAGATTCATCTGGTCAGACAGGCATCGTTCCGATTCATGCCGAACTTTCGACCCGAACCGCGGTCGCGTCCGCACCGCCGGGGTTCCTCATCGAACTGTCGTACGCGGGTCGCAGTACCTTCGCGCGTGTTCCGTTGGATATGAGTCGTCTCAGCCAGCCCATGGATTGGATTCTCAGTGCCAGCGCCGACAGACCGGAATCACTCGGAGATTCCGTGCGGGTGCGTCCCGGTTCCCCGCAGTCCGTGTATGTCTTCGCCCGCAACAATACGAACAAACCTCAGCAAGTTCAGGTGACACTCTCCCAAGCCGGCAGCCCCTTTCCCGGCGGAGAAGCCATCGTCACGATCCCGCCGGGTCAAACCGTGCCCGTTCCATTTACGGGGCAACCGACAACCACGCCTTCGACCACGAATCCCGCCACGGACAGCGGGACATCCCATCCTGATCGTCGGCCAACTCTGGCGTTACCCACGTCAATCACACTCACGGCCGTTGATCCCAAAGCTCCAAAAACGATCCTGGCTCAACGCACATTTCCACTCCGCGTGGTTCATCCGTATGAATATGTTCAGTTGATTCAATCGACGTTTGAGCCGGTGTCCCCACCGACACGACCGCAAAACCAGCTCACCGTGGCCCTGCGAGCCAAGCGAGATCTCGGGGCGAATCCCAGTGTCGCGGAATTGATTCTCGATCCGCAGAATATCCCCGGTCTGCGTGGAGTGCGTCAAGGCCGACTGGCGGGCACGATTCCCTCCGGTGGTGCGCCGTTGGTGCTGGATGCCACCGGCTTACAACTCGACCCGGAAGCGAAAACCCAGGGTGAAGTGACCTTAACGATTGATGGAGTCGCTCAGGTCTTTCGACTCAATGTGGACTTGGCCCGCACCGGCACGCCCACGATGCCGCGACTCGATCCCACACCGCATTTGCATCTCCGTCTGACTCCACCGCCGATTCCGGGTCAATCCATTGCGTTCGCAGTCGGAGCCGATCATGCTCCACCCGGAGCCACAATTGCTGTTCAACTGCTGCGGTCAGAATCCGATGTCCCATCCGTGGAACGCACCGAGACGTTTCCAGCAGCACGCAGTGAACAAACCCGCATCGCCATGGGTTCCGCATCCGGTGGGTTACAAATCCTGGCCACGATTGCTGATTGGAGCGGTTCCTGGGATGTCGCACAACTCCTCGGCCAACGCACGCTCCAAGCCCGCCTACTCTCCGCGACCGGGCAAGTGCTGGCCACACGCAACCTCCCGGTCGTCTTGGATGATTCCCCACCGATCCGTGTAGCATTTCGTGATCCGCCTCGGACGGCCAAACGTGGTCAACCTCTGATGCTGTCTGCAACGGGGTCTGACCCGGAATCCGGCATCGCTTCCATCGCCTTCTGTTTGGGGAAGTTGATGGATGGGAAACCGCCAACCACGGCGGTATTCACACCGGGAATCGCCTCTCCGGGGGACACGGCCACCTGGACAGCCGCAGTTCCTCTACCGCCCACGGCACAGGGACCAACCGATTTCATTGCCAAAGTCATCAACCACGCCGGATTGATAACGTATGCCACGGCCACGGTTGATCTCGTCGATAAACTCCCCGTGCAACCCGGAGCGATTGCGGGTCAATTGTTGTTAGGGTCCACGCCGCAAGCGAGCCTGACGGTCAATCTGTCCGATGCACGCGGAAAGGTGTTGAAGAATGCGACCACAGACCCGAACGGTCGTTTCCGTTTCGATGACCTGAGCGCGGGGACTTATCAGCTTTCCGCCGCGAAAGTGACCCCACCACGGGTAGCCACCGCCACCGTTTCGGTGCAGAATGGCAACGTCTCCCGTGTCGAACTGTCGCTGTACCTGAAGGCGAACACGCCCTGACCCATTCATCGTACTCGTGTCCGCCATGCGGATAATTGCTGGCGTGCATGGGCCAACTGGGCGCGTGAGGAATCGTTCGCCACGAGATTTTTCAATTCCTGTGGATCAGTTGAGAGATCCAATAGCTGTTCGTACTTCCATTCGGGATAGAGAATATACTTCCAATCTCGACGAATCACCCCCTCTGTAGCGGGGATGCGTTCTTGCGATGTGATGGTGGGATGCTGATAGTAAAACTCTTGTCGCCAGTTCGGCGAGGAATCGGCCAAGTAGAGCGGAGCCAAATCGGCACCTTGCATCCGCGTCGGGACAGTGACCCCAGCCGCGGCGAGCAGGGTCGGGGCAATGTCGATATTCAACGCCAACGCTTCATGAGTGCGTCCCCGACGATTTGCCGAAAGCCGAGGATCATGCACAATCAGCGGCACCCGCAGTGCTTCTTCATACGGATACCACTTATCCGCCAGCCCCCGTTCGGCGTGAAAGTATCCATTATCTCCGGCAAAGACGATCAATGTATTCTCATACACACCCTGCTTTTTGAGTTCCGCCACCATCCGACCAACAGCCTCATCGACTTCCGTGGCCATGCGATAGTAGCGGATCATGTATTCCTGAAACCGTTCCGGTGTGTCGAACCGCCAATGCCAACGGATACGTCCTTCATTCTTTTCCGATTGCAGGAACGGCGGCAATGCCTGCAACGCGGTCGCAGTTGCCAACGCCGGCACGGGAACACGCACATCTTTGTAGAATTTTTCGCTCCAATCCTGCGGCAAATACTGGAGCTTAGCTCGATCCTCGGCATGTGTGGCGAAGAAAGACACCGACAGGCAAAATGGGCGATTCTTCGGGCGAACCTTCAGGTAGTCCAAGGCATCGCGGGCATTCTTTTCCGTGATGTGAATCTGTCCTCCCGCACGGTCTGGCAACCAGTGCCGCCCCTCGTAGGAACGCAGGAAATCGAAATCCGTTTCACGCGGTTTGCCGACACCGAATTTGCCGACGAACCCGATATGATAGCCTGCCGCTCGCAGTTGCGCGGGGTAAGTCTCGGCCCAGGCTTCGGGTGTGATCGGTTTGCCGAAGCGATCAATTCCATGACGGGCCATATGTTGTCCAGTCAGAATCGAAGCTCGGCTGACCATACAGATGGATGTAGTCACACGACATTGTGTGAAGCGGATACCATCGCGAGCCAGTGCGTCGAGGTGCGGTGTCTGCACAATCGGGTTGGGGGCACATCCCAGCGTGTCCCAACGCCAGTCATCCGCCAGAAGCATCACCACATTCCGTGGTGGTTCAGCGGCGAACAACGTGGGAACACAGAATATCACCCAAGCCAGAATCAGAATGTGACGGAATCCAAACATCGGTAGACCCACAATGCAATCAACCGTGAATCGTGGCTATCATACCACGATTCACGGTTGCGATGTCCACGATACCTCAAACAGGAATCCAATACCGCGTTAGCCGAAAAGTTTGCTCACGGCAGTCGCGGCCACCAGTTCGCGGGGTTGCTTGAGGTGGTTCAGCACGATCGTATGCGGATCAATGCCGAACGAGTGATAAATACTCGCCAGCAATTCCCCCGGATGGACCGGATCGCGTTTTGGGCTGGAGGCCGTCTTGTCGGATTCACCGTACACGAAACCGCGTTTGATCCCGGCCCCGGCGGCGAGCGCGGTATAACAGTACGGCCAGTGATCGCGGCCATCCGCGGTGTTTCCATTCCCCGAAGTGCTGACCCCTTTTTGAGGGCTGCGGCCAAATTCTCCCACGGCAACGACAAGCGTTTCCGCGAGCAGACCGCGTTCATCCAGGTCCGTGATGAGTGCCGAGAGTCCACTATCAAACATCGGGCCGGATTGATCCTTCATACGCTTCGTGAGCCCGGCATGATGGTCCCAGGAATGATTGTCTGAATTGGCAACCTTGGGCCAGATCACTTCCACCACCCGTGTCCCCGCTTCGACCAACCGCCGAGCCAGTAGGCAACTTTGACCAAAAGTATTCTTGCCGTACATCGCACGGGTTTTGCTCGATTCCCGAGACAAATCGAACGCCTCCCGTGCCTTACCAGACAGCACAAGACTCAGGGCACGATCGTAATAGGTATCGAGGTTATACTCTGCCACCGCTTTGTCAATGGTGGGCATTCCTGCCGAGATGACATCACGGAGTTTGGCACGCCGTTCGAGCCGCTGAGCAAAGACTTCCGGGCGCAATTTCAGGTCATCGACCTTGATTTTCTCCATTTTGGACATGTCCATATCATCGCCCGGTGGGTAGAGCGTGTACGGATCATACGACTTGCCGAGAAACCCGGCCGCGCCGCCTTTCCCGACGACGTTGCTTTCCTGTAGCGGTCGGGGCAGCATAACGAACGGGAGCATCGGTTCTTCGAGCGGTTTGAGCCGGATGATTTGCGAACCGAAGTTCGGAAAATCCTTTGGATCGGGCGGTTCCAACTGACCGGACGGTGAGACTTTATCCGTCGTATAGCCGGTCATCATTTGATAGATGGCGGCGGTGTGATTGAATAATCCGTTCGGTGTGTAACTCATCGCACGGATCAAGGTTGTTTTATCGAGAATCCCCGCGATTTTCGGCAGAATCTCCGTGACTTTGACACCGGGCAACTTCGTATCAATGGCCTTGAATTCACTGCGCACATTGTCGGGAACATTGTCTTTCGGATCCCACAAATCGAGGTGGCTAGGTCCACCTTGCAGGTAGACCATGATGATACTCTTGGCCTTCCCCCAACCGGGTGCCTTCGAGAAGCCCACCGTTGTTTTCGTGGCGGCCTGGGCTTGGAGAGTGAGCATCCCCCCGAGGGTGGCTCCCAAAAGCCCCGAACCACCGATACGAAGCAGATCCCGGCGTGCGTAATTGAGTCGTGGGTCACAAGTATCGTTACCAGGCATTCCAGGAACAATCAGCATGATACGACCTCCTGAATCTGTGAATGTTTTGGGTTCGGTTAGCGATTGAACAGGAACGCGGGACTGTTGATGAGTGCCCACGCAATATCTTGCACCCCCGTCAGGCGCGCGTTCGCGGCTTGTTTTTGGCTGAATTCCACATCTTTTTTCAGCTGCACAAGTAGCGGATCTTCAGGAACGGGTTGACTCGCCTCGGTGACGGCTGCCCGCAGTTCCAGAAGTTTCGGATCGGTCGGCAGCGGTTGTCGAGCCTCCGCCAAGGCTTTTGCGAGTTGCGCGTATTCCGGGTCCGTCGACTGAATCAGTTTGGTCAACACGGTTTTTTGAGCCGGTGTCCGTTTCTCGTGAGCCGTTTTCAACGCGGTGCGATACTCTTCCGCCAACCCCAAAGGCACGGGTGGTTTTGCCGTGGTCACGGAAATACGGAATTTCCCGATCTGGTGCTGATCGTCAAAATTTTGAGTCAGGGTGAAAGAAAGCGTGGTGCCACCCGCGAACCCAATCGGGGTTTTGACATCGTAGATCACCCAGTGCGTCTGGCCAGTTTGGGGATGAATCGCCCAGCCCTTGCCACCATGAGGGGAACCGTCGATGGTTTCTTTCGGCTGGAACATCGCCTGACTAAAATCGGCCCGACCATTCGTAAAGGACACGGGTTTCGCGGATTGGGGATCCGACGTAGCCTGCGCCGTCACGAGGAATTGGTTTAAGACAAAATTCCCGTTCTTGGCGCGGCCCGGTCCTTTGGCGGGGAGTTTACCATCGGTCAGAACCTCTAGCCGAATCGCGGTAATGCCGGTCAGGTCTGATGTTGCCGTGACAGTATAACTCCCCTTCCCGGATTTGCCGGAAGCCAGTACGGAACCATCGGCCTCTCGTTTGAGGGTTGCCCCGTTTGTGGCCTTAAAGGCTGTAGGTTGAAGCGTAACCCACTCCACCTCGCGGGCCTGTTTTTTCTCCAGTGCAGTCAATTTCGTAGGAATCTGCGTATTAAAGTGCTGAATCGCTTTTTCGGCAGCGGCGATGCGGGCTTGACGCGCCTTTTCTTCCGCGGCGATTTTTGGTGCGATGGCCTTTTCGTGGGCAGCCAGAGCAGATTGGGCGGCGTGTATGGCTTGTTCCCGCGCTTTGGCTTGCTGGACCCGAACCGGCGCGATCTCAGTCTCACACTGTTTGAGGGCTGTTACCAACGCGGTATGATCGCCGGGCGCGGCTTGGAGAGCTTGCAGGCAATGTTTGACTTCCGCATCAGTCGGAGCGCGGTTGAGGATGCGGAGGAACAATTCTTTCACGAGTTTGGTATCATCTTTCTCACGCGTGGCGAGTTTGGCCAGTTCATTGCTGGGGTCGTTGATGGCATCCGCGATGGTCTGCCCATTGACGAGAGCCATGACCGGGCCGAGTTGCAGTTCGCCGGATCGTTCGCATTCACAGGCACTTTCGCGGACGGGTCGACCAAATTCCCCCAGAAAGCCGGTGGGTAAGTCGATGCCGGAATCGGGAAGTTCCGCCGCCCGTGTCCCAGCCGGTACACCCGGAATACGGGATGTGGCCCCAACGACACGGTGAACGGAATCGTACAGCACTTCGGCCGGGAGACGGCGAGCCAGTGCGTGCGAGAAGTTCGTCTTGTCGTCTTCGTTCCATTTGTTCGTTGCGACGGAAAGCTGATACGTCCGGCTCTTGCAGATGATCCGCAGAATGTGCCGGGCATCGAACTTCGATTTAACGAACTCATCGGTCAAATAATCGAGCAATTCCGGGTTCGTCGGTGGGTTCCCCGCCCGGATGTCGTCGATCGGGTCGATGATCCCGATGCCGAACATGTACCCCCACAGGCGGTTGACGTAACTCTTGGCGAAGTAGGGGTTTTCCGCTGATGTCAACCAAGCGGCGAGCAGATCGCGGCGTTCCCCTTTCTGGAGAGAAACGGGAGCCTCATAGGGGAATTTGGGTGGAGCGACTGCGCCAGTCCGATCGTGTTTGACTTCGCCAGTCTTTTGATCGAAGACAATCTCGTAGAGCGGTTTGGCCCCCTCGACTGCCGTACCGCCGATCTTTTTGTTGCCGGATTGCGGGTCCGGTTTCAGCCCCACCTGGGCAAAGTACGCGGCCAGATTGTAATACTGATCCTGGGTCCACTTCTCGAACGGGTGATCGTGGCACTTGTTGCAATTGAAACGCACCGCGAGGAACAGGTGCGTGGTATTCTCCATCGTCCCGGTGGGTTCGCGGAGAATCTTGTAGTATGACGCGGCCGGGTGGTCTTTCGTGGAGCCATCCGCCGTCAGAATCTTGCGGACGAACTCATCGTAGGGTGTGTTCGCGGCCACCTCGGCTCGGATCCACTTGCGGAAAGCCACGGACCCTTCCACACCGAGGAATTTTCGATTCACTTGCAGAAGGTCCGCCCATTTATTCGTCCAATATTCGACATACGATGGACTGCCAACGAGTTGATCGACGAGCGCTTCTCGTTTCTGTTGGGTTGGCCGTTTGTCGGCGAGGAACTGCACGACTTGCTCGGCCGTTGGTGGTAAGCCGGTGAGATCGAGTGTGACCCGGCGGAGGAAATCCTCATCCGAGCAAATACCGGATGGTTGAATCTTCAGCCGTTGCCATTTCGCGGCGGTCAGTGTGTCCACGCGGTTGAAGGCCGGGGGTGTTTGCCAGACGAAGCCCGTGCGATCGCCCATCACGGTCAGTGTGGTGGCAGCATAGGCACCTTCATAGCGTGCCAGGATCGGGGCTTCTCCGCGCCGAACGGCCGTGAGCAGTCCGCCACGCGGTGAGGCGGTTGCTACTTCACCGTTCCCGGTTTCGATGAACGCATCGTTGGTGACATCGCGTTTCATCCCATCTGAGTAGGTGGCAATCACCTGGAACTGCTGTTTCTGGCCGGGTTTGTCGATGACCGGGTTTTCCGGGCTCAGGGCGATGCTGGTGACCCGCGGCGCGGACAGGTTGAGCTTGGCTCCGCCCGCGATCCAGTTACGAAGAATTTTGTAATAGGGGTCACTCGTCTTGATAATCCCGCCGCCACCGTGCGGAGCCGCGCCGGTGGTTTTCAGGAGCATCAAGCTCTCATCCGGTGCCGCGACATTCACCCGCCGACCAGCAAGATCATCGGTGAGTGCCCGGACATCGAAGATCGGATCGTAACCCCGCAATGAGAGTTTGAAGCCATTTTTCCCAGAAGCCGCACCGTGACAGGTGCCTTGATTGCAACCGATGCGAGACAGTATCGGCGCAACATCTTGAATGAAATCAGGAGTCTTTTGAGATGGCCCCGATGGGGAAGACGCAATTGTCATGGGAACAGGGGTATACTCTCGCACGACTTTTCCGCTCTGGGTATCCAGGAGTCGGACCAGCCCATCTCCCCCGGCAGCCGCTACGATTTTGTGATCCGACCGCAGCGCAACCGCATAAATGGCCGTGGGTAGTGCCACGGTGACACTCGCCTCACTGGGTTGGGACGCACGGAGTTTTTCCAGTTCGGCTTTCTCCGCCGCGGTGCGTTGCGAAACCACTTTCGATTCAATCTCTTTGATGCGATCCACAACTTTCGCGTCGATGGCGACGGGGTATGGCATCACCGCCACTTGCCCCTGATCATCCAGCGCGGCCCCCGCAGCGAATCGGGTACCATCGGCTGACACGGCGACCGCGAAAATACGGCCTTTCAGTTCTGGGAATTGTTTGATGAGGTTGGCATCATCACCAATTCGGCGAGCCGTGGTTCGGAAAATCTGGTAAACCTTGGGCGTACCATCCGATCCCCCGACGATCACCTCATTCTTAGTCGGGTGACGCACGACCGCTTGAATGCCGCCTTTCAGCGCGTTCGGTGTAATGGACGTGATATTGTCGACAAATCGCTGTGTGGCGAATTCGGTCAGTTTCGCCGTCATATCCCGCCCAACCGAGATGACATGCGAACCATCGGCATTGAAGGCCGTTCCGAGTACCCAATCGGAGTGAGCGGCTTGCTGCAGAACCTGCTGTCCCGATTGCGCATCAAAAGCGCGAATACTGTTATCGGGGCAGCCCACCGCCAGGTATTTCCCATCGGGGGACCAACTCACCCCATAAAGGGTGTCGTAGCCAACCGGAATGGAGAGCGTCAGGCGTTGCTTATCGACATTCCAAACCTGAATTTCCCCGAGACGACCAGGGTTTCCACCCGCAACCGCCAGCAGCTGGCCATTGGGTGAGAACTTCACCGATTGCACGCGTTCCGACATGCCAATGAGGCGACCCACTCCTTTCCCCTGTTCGGGGTTCGTGAGCAGCACTTCATGGAAACCCGCCACGGCCAGAAGTTTTCCATCTGGCGAATAGTCTAGCGCGGTGATGACCGGCGGACGGGTGTAGATGGGCGGGTGATCCGCGTCAATCGGGGTCTTCGTGGAAGGTGGAGTATCGTTCTTCGCGCCTTGGGCGACCCAACGGGTGATGAGTTCGATTTCCGTTTCATGCAATGGCTTCGCATTCTTCGGCATCCGGGCCTTACCGTCTTTCGGGCGGATTTGCCGAATGAGTTCACTGGCTTGGGGTTGCCCAGGCACGAGTGCAGCATGGCCCGAATCCCCGGCGGCGAACAGTCGGGCAAACTCGGTCATCACATACCCGCCGCTATCTTTGGCGGGCTGGTGGCAGCCGATACATTGTGCTTGAAAGATGGGTCGAATATCGTTGTGGAAACTGACCGGCTTTTCGGCAGGTGCGGTCGGTTTGTCGGCAGCGGTCAGGTTATGGGAATAGAGAATCAGGCACCCAACCGCCAGCATCACGCTGGAGAGGTTACGCTTCTCGAACACTGTCAAGGCTCCGGGGAAAATTCGCTAAGCTGCCGGCAAACCGATTCGGAATGCCGCGGACCCTGTGGGGTCGGTAATGAGCAAACTGCGTGAGATTCCAACATTCTCGGACAGTTCGTCAAATTGGACAAGTCTGAGCAATCAGCCATTGTTGTGGATCAAAACCCGATCCACACCATTCAGGACATACCAGGATTGATCATAACAACTCTGGCACACGATGCGAGTGTGAAGTTCAAAAATCCGAAAACCCGCGCCGAACCGCGGATCATTCGGATCGCAGAAACGGCATCACGCAAACAGGATGTGTGTCTGTTTGATCGCCGCCCGGAGTCGCCGGAGATACGCGGCACGGGAAATCTCGACGGCTCCCATTCGTGTCGTATGGTCTGTCCGCATCTGGACATCGAATAGTAGAAAACCCTTTTGGCGGAGATGCTCCACCAGGGCCACCAGGGCCACTTTCGACGCATCTCGCTCAAAATGGAACATGGATTCACCTGCAAAGAAGGCACCGATAGCGACACCATAAATGCCGCCCGCGAGCTTCCACCCCGCACCCGGTGGCGCATCCGTCCGATTCGGTGCATCGGTCGGTATCCAGGTTTCCAGGCTATGCGCGATTCCACGTTGATGCAGAGTGTGATACGCCGCAATCATCGCCGGGGTGATCCAGGTGCCCTCGGCACGGGTTTCCGCGCAGGCTGTCACGACATCCCGAAACGCCCGATCCCGCGTAATCGTGAATCGCCCGGAACGGATAGTCCGCGTTAGCGATCGCGAAACGTGCAGACTGTCCAGCTCGATGATCGCCCGTGGATCCGGCGACCACCACAAGATCGGATCCCCTTCATTGAACCAGGGGAAGACACCATCCGAATAGGCTTGATAGAGTGTGTCGGGTTTCAGATCCCCACCGAGGCCCACAAAACCTTCTGGCTCAGCCATCGCCGGGGGAATCCACGGTGGTATTGCATTCGGTTCGTTCAAGGCCTTACTCCCGCAAATCGCACCAACTTTAATCTAAAGAACCCCACTCATCCCGCCATCAGAAAAGAGAAGAGTTCCGACTTTCGTGGTCTAAATGCTCTCCCATCAGTAAAATTACGCAGTTGCCCTGCTCTGCACCTCACGGCAGAGTACCAACTTGTGGGAACTGTGCGGAAGCCCGTGAACGAAGGAGACTGGATTGTCAGAAGTCGCTATCCCTCCAGCTGGGCCGGTTGATCCTCCTGCTTCCGGTTCCGGTGGGCCTGGTGATGGTCCACTCGGTTCACTGGACATTGTCGAAGAACTCCGCGATAGCTATCTGACATATGCCCAGTCCGTCATGGTGAGCCGGGCGTTGCCAGACGTGCGCGATGGCTTGAAACCGTCGCAACGGCGGATTCTCGTGGCCATGCATGATCTGGGATTGGGGCCAACGTCCTCAACCAGCAAGTGCGCCGGGATCATCGGCGAAACGATGAAGCGGTATCACCCGCACGGCGACCAGTCGATCTATGATACGCTGGTACGCATGGCGCAAGACTGGGTCATGCGCTACAAGCTCATTCAAGGTCAGGGGAACTTCGGTTCCGTTCACGGCCTTCCCCCGGCGGCCCACCGTTACACGGAAGCCAAACTTTCCCCGCTCGCCGCGGAGATGCTCGCCGATCTCGATCATGATACCGTTGACTTCATCGACAACTACGACGGTAAATATCAGGAACCGCTCGTCTTACCGTGCAAGGTTCCCAACCTGCTGATTAACGGCTCCGATGGTATCGCGGTCGGGATGGCCACTGACATTCCTCCGCACAACATGACCGAGGTCTGTAACGGACTGATTCGCCTGATCGAAGAACCAGACCTCGGCTTGCACGACTTGCTCCAAATCATCCCCGGCCCGGATTTCCCCACGGGCGGGATCATTATGGGCCGGCACGGCATCGTTCGTGGCTACCTCGGCGAGCGCAGCCGTATCACGTTACGCGCTCGCGCTGAGATCATGGACGAGGGGAAATCGCCGTACATCCTCATTCGGGAAGTGCCCTACCAAGTCACTAAGAAGAAACTCCTCGAAGACATTTCCGCCGCCGCGAAAGATGGGGGGCGTGATGCCCCGGCCCGTGTCTCCGGTATCTCCGCCGTCACCGATGAATCCAGTGCCCGCCAGGGCGAACCCGTGCGGATCGTCGTGGATCTGAAACGCGGTGTCGACCCACACATGGTGCTGAATCAACTCTATCAGTTCACGCCACTGCAAAAGACGGTCAGCATCGGTATGCTCGCTCTAGTCGACGGCCGACCGTTATTGCTGACGCTCAAGGAGATGATGCAGAAATTCCTGGATCACCGGGTCCAGGTCATCCGCCGTCGCACGCAATTCCTGCTCCGCGAGGCGAAACGACGAGCGCACATCCTCGAAGGTCAGCTCATCGCCATTTCCTCGATTGAGGAAGTTATCCAGATTTGCCGTTCCTCACCAAGTCGAGCCGAGGCCAAGCAACGGCTACAAGGCATGGAAGTGGCCGCGTCCGTGATGCAGCGTGCCATCGGAGAAGCGGCGTTCACCGCTCTGGCAACGGAACTCGGACTCAGTGCCGCTTACCGGATGACCGAAGCCCAGGCCGAAGCGGTCGTCCGCCTCCAACTGGGGCAACTGGCGGCTCTCGAATCGGATGAGATTCTCAAAGAATACAACGACCTGCGTGGGAAGATTCGTTCCTACGAAGTGCTGCTATCCGATGATGCCAACATTTACAACGTCATTCGGGCGGACCTCGAAACCCTCCGCGACAAATACGGTGATGCGCGCAAGACCGAAATCACGGACGATGGCGCGGATGTTGATCTGGAAGACCTAATCCCGGATGAACCGAACGTCGTTGCCATCAGCCATGAAGGTTTTTTGAAGCGCATGCCCATCGACACCTACCGCGTCCAGAATCGCGGCGGCAAAGGTGTCTCCGGCGGATTGCGCGATAACGACTTCGTTGAACACTTTTTCGTGGCTAGCACCCATGCCTACCTGCTCTGCTTCACGGATCGTGGGCAATTGTATTGGCTCCGGGTCTTCAACATTCCCACAGCCACCCGCACCTCGGCGGGACGGTCGATTGCCAACGTGCTGTCACTGAAGCCCGATGAAAAAATCGCCAGCGTCATTCCGGTACGACGATTTGAAGAAGGGCACCATCTCTTGATGGCCACCCGCAACGGACTGGTGAAAAAATCTTCCCTGCAAGACTACAGCCGTCCTCGTGCGGGTGGCATTATCGGCATTGCCCTGGAAGATGGGGATGCCCTCATTGATGTGGCGCTGACTCGACCGGGTGATGAAGTGGTCCTCAGCACTCGTACCGGCATGGCCATTCGCTTCAGCGAATCCGATGCCCGCGAAATGGGCCGCAATACCAAGGGTGTCAAAGGAATCAACCTTAGCGCAAACGATCATCTGGTTGGCATGGTTGTCGCGGACCCGGATGGGTTTTTGCTCACCGTCTGCGAGCATGGGTACGGCAAACGCACCCCCTTCGGAGCCAACACCGATCCCGCAACCATCTCTGAGACGGAAGAGGATACCGCCCTCGAAACCGCTGCTCCTCCGGTTGAACCCACGGATAGCGAAGGAGATACCACAACAGGCGAAGAAGGCAGCGTGGATCGTTCCGCGATGCGATACCGTCTGCAACGTCGGGGCGGGAAAGGGGTCAAAGATGTGCGGACATCCGAACGCAATGGCCCGGTCGTCGGCATCACCGCCGTGCGAGATGGCGATGAGGTCATGTTCATTACCTTGCAAGGGATGGTCACACGCAGCCGGGTGGACGATGTCCGAATCGTTGGACGGAACACCCAAGGTGTACGTTTGATGAACCTCAATGAAGGTGATCGCATCGTGGCGTTGGCGAAACTCGCTCAGGAAAACGTGACTTCCCCCACAGACGAATGACACCTGGTTGTCACTCTCCATTTTCAAGAGGTTCGGAATGCGTGTTTTGATTACCGGCGGCTACGGGTTTATCGGTGCCTGGATTGCGAAAAACCTGCTCGCCGCGGGTGATACGGTCTTTTCCTACGATCTGAAAGAAGACCCCCGCCGATTGCGGTTGATCCTCCCGGAAGAACAGATCCGCCAAGTCCAATTTGTCCAAGGTGATGTCACCGACTTACCCCGGCTCACGGCGGCGATTCGGGAACATGACATCTCCCACATCATCCATCTGGCCGGGTTGCAGGTGCCGACTTGCCGAGCCAATCCGATCCTCGGAGCCACGGTAAACGTCCTCGGTACTCTGGCCGTCTTTGAAGCCGTGAAGGCGGTCGGCGATTCCGTGAAGCGGGTCGTCTACGCCAGTTCCGCCGCGGTGTATGGTGGACCGGAATTGTACCCCGCTGGCCCGCAACCGGATGATGCGCCGCTGATTCCCAGCACACACTACGGCGTTTTCAAGTGCTGCAATGAAGGGAATGCCCGCATCTATTTCCAGGATCACGGCATCAACAGTGTCGGTTTGCGACCGTGGACCGTTTATGGCGTGGGCCGCGATCTCGGCATGACCAGTGAACCGACCAAAGCGATCAAAGCCGCTCTGCTGGGGCGACCGTATGCGATCAACTTCGGCGGTTGGACCGATTTTCAGTATGTCGCCGACGTGGCGAATGCGTTCATCCTCTCTTGCTCACGGCCTTACACCGGCGCGAAAAGCTACAACCTCCGCGGCGCGGTCGTGCAGATGGCCGAATTCCATCGCACCTTGGCTCGTGTCCTACCCGAAGCTGAGAAACTGGTGACGTTCGGCACTTCACAAATTGCTATTGCTTACGATCTGTCAGACGATGGTATTCAAGCCGATCTCGGGGCCATGCCGAAGACGAGCCTCGAAGATGGAATCCGCGAAACCGTGACAATGTTCCGCCAGCAGATCGCGGCAGGAACGCTCGACACATCCGATCTCGATGCGCCGAAGCCGCCGCCGGTCACGGTCGTGGATGAAGTGTAATCATTCAGGTTTCCGTTGGACATCCTGCATCCAGAAATGTTTGCAGGATGATTTGAGCCGCCACGCGATCGAGACGTTCTTTCCGTTTCTTTTTCGTGAGCCCTGCATCCAACAAGAACGCTTCCGCGGCTGCGGACGTACACCGTTCATCCACGAAAACCGCGGGCAACCCTGTCTCGGTCGTTAGCCAGTCTCCGAAGGCTCGGCACTCTTTGGCTTTCGTGCCTTCATCACCGTTCATGTGAACGGCCAACCCGACCACCCACCCCACCGCCCGTTCCTCGCGTGCCAACTTTTGGAAATACGCAGCATCGGCAGCGATTCCTCGGCGTATGTAGGTATCGACGGGGGACGCGATGCGTCGCTCCGGGTCGCAGACGGCCAACCCGACTCGAACGGTCCCATAATCGACACCGAGGAGTCGGCCCGTGGATGGTAGCGGTTTCGGGTCCGGTTCACTCACAGGTATTGATCCCGGCCAGTCTTTTTGAGTTGTTCGACCAGTTGCTTCACAACGGCTTCATCCCGCCGATCCGCAACGAGTGTGGCATCGCCCTCTTGCACGATGAGCAGGTTACTCACGCCAATCGTGGCGATCAGATGGCCCGGATCGGACACCACAACGCAATGGGAAGTATTGATACCGAGATGTTCTCCCTGTACGGTGTTCCCGTGGGTATCCTGTGGGTTGCGTCGTTCCAGGGCTAGCCAGGAACCGACATCGTCCCATTGGTACGGAGCCCGCAGAACGATGACGCGCCCCGCTTTCCCGGCATCCTGCATGACGGCAAAGTCGATGCTGATCTTCTCGATCATCTCGTATTCGGATTGCAGATACGCCGCGGCACTGGGCGTCCCCCAGGCATGGGCAATCCGATCGACGACGGCATGCAAAGCGGGTTTGCTCCGTTTTAGTTCCCCGAGAATGGTCTGAGCCTTCCAAACGAAGATGCCACTATTCCAGTAGTATTCACCAGAAACGACGAACCGTTCGGCACGATCCGCATCGGGTTTTTCTTCAAACTGGCTGACGCGATACACCGGGATGTTCTGCCGCTCTCCGAGGGATTCCCCCCGATGGATGTAACCGTAACCGACAGCCGGATACGTCGGAGGAATGCCGAATGTCAACAGAGAATCGGGAAACTCATTGGCCACTTGTTCCGCGGCATGGAGAGCACGTTGGAACTCACGCACAGGTTCGATCACATGGTCAGCGGACATCACGGCAATCGTGGCATCCGAGTCGGCGCGGGCAATGAGTGCGGCCCCGAGGCCAACGCAAGCGGCGGTGTCTCGGCCCACCGGCTCACCCACGATCTGATCTGGGGGAATCTCAGGAAGTTGCTGCCGGGCTTCGTCGAGGTGTGCCGCACTGGTGATGACCCAGATGCGTTCCATTGGGATTTGCGCGGCAATGCGGTCAAACGTCCCTTGCAGCAGTGTCCGATTACCGGAAAACGTCAGGAATTGCTTGGGTCGCCGGTTGCGGCTCCGCGGCCAGAACCGGGTTCCGCCACCACCAGCCATAATCATCGCATGAAGCATCGCGATCCTTCCGATACAAGGGCACGGTCACTCCAACAAGGTCGGGCCCGTTACCCGGAAGCCTGGTGGGAGTTTCGCCCGAAGTTCGGCTACGTCATAGGCGAACAGTGGGCTAATTTCCAGGGGATAAACGCTATGGCCCTCGGTCGTCATCGGGACATCTGCCCCGGCGGCCTGCAACCAGCGCGCGGCCCGGTTGATCTGGAGTTGCCGACACGTTTCTGGAGAATCGACACCAACGGCGTTCTTCACCGGGGCAAATTCTTCTTCTCGATCGACACTAATGGCAAGAGTCCGATCCGCTAATGGCAAGGCATCGAAGACGAACAACTCGAATTTCAAGGCGTTTTCCAACGTCGGCAAAACGGTTTGATCCGTAGCGGGGTCGAAGTAGGGCACCTTCTTCCGGGCCACGTGGTAAGCAAGGCGATCGGCACCGGCGGTGATGCGTTCGAGGAACTCGACCGTGAACAGATGAATGGCCGGGTTGCCCGCTCGGAAAACGAGCGTTCCTGTCCCATCGCGTTCCGCAGCCATTTCCGGGGGCATGTCCGAGTATTCGATAATACCACAGCGTCCCGCGATCATGGCCAGCACGCCCACCTTCTCATCGGGGCACTCTTTGAAGACCACCTTCGACGAAACTTCCGCGTACGTCTCAATGTGGCGACCGATATACGCCGGTTCCGCGATCTGCACAAGCGGGTTATCGACTTGCAAGTAAAAGATGTGCCGAACACCACGCGATTTCAGTTCCGTCAGTAATCCGCAATCCGCGAGGGCGGTCAGTGTCCCACCGTGGCCATTCGGGCTGACGAACACCGAACCTGGCTTTTCGAGCAGTACCCGGCCGGTTTCCCGATCGAGCGCGGGCATCGTGCCTTGCTGGAAGAACGTCACCTGTCCGGGTGCCAACCCGAAGAAGTGATGATCGGCAAAATAGGCTTCCGTATCCGCGTGGGTCGCGGCGCTGGTCATCACCAGAAACGGGATGGCCCGCCCATACCGCAGCGAAAGAGCCCGAACCTTTTCGGCATGAACCCGAAACAGGCTGGCCGTGGAGATAGGACCAACCGGAAACACCCCCTTCGGACGATCAAACCCCAAGCGGCTTCCCTGGCCGCCCGCCACCAGCAGAACCGCCACTTCCCCCGCCCGCAAGGCCGCATCACCGCGCGCAACCGTTTCTGCGGAAATCTGACTCGCCGCCTCGACGGGTAACGGCGTGATCTGCTCCCGCGTAGGTAGTAGAGTGTGCGGTTCGTTCCGACGTGCAAAAAGTTGTTCGAGTTCGGCAAAGTCGATCCCCGCGAGTTGCTGAACGAGATGATCCCGCTCACGGGGCTGGAGACGGTCCCAACCTATCAGAATATGCTCTTGCCGGTAACGGCGGAGGCGGTGAAGCAAATCTTCGGGAGCCTGCATCATGGCAAATCGACCTCAGAAATCGAAACGGAGGCCATCATACGCAAAAGCGACATTGTCGGGCAAAAGCTCCGACATCGCATCATAGTCGAATTCATGAGACATATGCGTCAGGTAGGCTTGCTTGGGTTGCAGCCGTGCAATGGCTTCCAACGCCTTCGCCAGGTTGAAATGCGATGGATGCGGTGGTCCCGGTCGTAGGGCATCAATGATGAGGACATCGAGTCCTTCCAACAAGGGCCAGCTTGTATCGGGAATGAGGCTCACGTCGGTGCAGTAAGCCACATTGTCAAACCGAAAGCCGAACACGGTAAATCGGCCATGTACCAGTGGAATCGGGGTAATCGTCTGACCGAGAATCTCGATGGGTGCATTGGAAATGCGGTGGAATTCCAGACTGGGCACCATTCCGGGTGGCAGTTTCTCGTTGGCCGGGTGAAAGGCATAGGAAAACGTCTGACGAATCACTTCTTCCGTGTCCGCGCAACAGAAGATCGGCACCGGACCTTCCAGACCCCGGCTAAAGAGTCGGGCATCATCCAACCCGAGGAGATGATCGGAATGGTAGTGCGTGTAAAGAACCGCATGAGCCAGCGGAATTTTTTCCCGAACGAGCTGTAAGCGCATTTCAGGAGTGGTGTCAATCAGCAGGTTGCCTTGCGGCAATCGGAGCAACACCGAGGAACGGGTACGATGATTACGCGGATTGGTGGACGTGCAAACCCCACATTCACAGCCAATCATCGGCACCCCCATTGAGGTGCCACACCCCAGGACAATCAACGTCCGGCTATCGTCCAATTCTGCTTCCATTTCCCTAATATATCGAACCTCACGCGGACACCCACCCCCACGCACGGTATGAGGGTCAGTTGAGGGAAAGTCCAATTACAGGTGAACTTGCTTATAGCCACCCCGAGCCAGGAAGTAGAGCAAGAGTAACAGATAACAGATTGCCATGGTGGCGGGAACAGCCGCAGTGGCAAGCAGAGCCATTTTGCTCCCGTGCAGTTTCGCTTCCGCGATCGGCGGCGTGTCCTCGGCTTCGTGCGGTCGCCCCGTGGTTTGCCACCAATTACGCAAGTCCGTGAACTGGGGTGTCACTCGGTTTTCTTCCGTGAGTAGCCGGTATTCTTTTTCCAACTTCATCTCTGTTTCGTCAATCGCGGTCCCATGCGCTGTCGCGGCGGTTTTCAGTCCGTTGAAGTTTTCGAGGATGCCGACCTTGGCGTTGTCCAGTCCCGCGATGGGCGGTAGTAACTCTTTTCCAGCTACGCTGTTGACGATTGGGGTGAACACCGGGAACCGACTCGCCTCCGGGGCTTGATAGCGGGCATAAGTGTCGGCGTGTCCACTCTCCGTGAGTTTGTTCACGGTGAAGTAATCTTGTTTGTACCCGATACCAGGACCGCCCAGAATACCAGCCGAGAGCATCCCAATCCCGCCACTGATCCCGAGAGCTAACGCCCCGCTTTTCGGGAAGCGTTCCGAAATGACACCGAGCATCGTTCCCCAGTAGAAAGTCTTCCCAAGGCCGTAAATCGTCACCGCACCCAGCCAGAGCCAGACCCCTTTCGTGGCCGGGATACCGAGCAATACCAGCCCCACACATCCCAGAATCGCACTCATCAGCAACAGACCGAGTGGGTTAATCGCATGGGCGATCGAACCGGCGAAGAATCGCAAACTGAACATCAGCAAGTTCGTCCAGATAAACGCCAGCAAGGCCGCGGTCTTGTTGTCCAGAACCGTGTTCGTGATGTTGATGATCCAACTATCCGTGCCGAGTTCGACATATCCCACCATCGCATGAATCAGGAACAGGAACAGCAGAATCGGGGATAGCAACGAAACCACCATTGTGGCCAGAGAGACACCCGAAGCACTGGCCTCCGAACGCGGGAAAGCACGGTTGAGTGTGAAGAATCCGTACAGGCAGACCGGCAACAGGAACACCGCGAGTTTGTATTCCCAACGCACCACCGTACCGGATTGGGCCAGTTGCTCAAAACCCAGGCCAATCAGCGCCCCCAGGATCAACCCCGCTGGCCAGCCTGCATGAAGGATGTTCAACCACTTTGTCTTGTTGTTGGGAAAAAGCGTCGCCGTGAGCGGGTTAATCACGGCCTCACAGGTGCCGTTCCCGAAGGCAAACAACCACATGCCGATGTTCAGACAATAATACGCGGTATCTCGGGGATTCCATCCGAACAGGCCGCCTGTGTTAAACAGCGGCGTGGCCAAAAAAGTGACCACCGCGGAGGCGGCGTGCAACACAAAGGCCAACCGCATCAGATTCCCGTAACCGATGTAATCCGCAAAGAAGCTCAGCACGATAATCGTGATACCGAAGCCGATCAATCCGCCACCCGTAATGGTGCCGAGTTCGGATTGCGTGAACCCGAATTGATTCCCCCAGTCATCCAGAATCGCGCCCCGCACGGAGAAACCGATCCCCGCCGCGATCAACGTCAGGAAACTTGCCCAGAACAGGACCATCTCGTTTCGGCCCGGTTGGGTTGCTGTGCTGGTTGAAGGCTCGGATCCGCCCATATTCGCTCCAAACGGAAAGAGAAAGACACAGAAAATTGCGCATGTGCGAAGATGGTAACGGGGAAGTTCTCCCCATTCCACGAAAAAGCTCCCATCGGGTCAACTATCTCGATTCACCCAACCGGAATCACTGGCTCACGCGCAAACGTGGCTGTCGAGTGACCGGGTTTTGGGTCAAGCCTTCCCCATCCCAAGGTCGATGAGAACCTGTGTAACCACGCACAGCCGGGGGGATGACGCCATGACGTGTGATCTCAATGTCATTGCCCTAATCAAAGGCACGGAACGGTTCATCTTTGTATATGATGATGCGAGCCGCGATGAAGTGATTTCCACGGTGTACAATCATGCGGCGGACCCGGCGCGGAAATTGAACTGGTCCGACGCGGCCATTCTTACGGAACGAGTCCGGCAACAAGTCGCAGAGCAGCCGGATACTGCCGCCGAATCCATCCCGAACCGCATTCCTACTGATGGGGGTGCCTTCCCGTGACGCTCGAACAGGGACTTGCCGACTTTCTCAGCCATCTCGGCCTGGAAAAGAACGCCTCCACGCAAACCGTGAAATCCTACCGTGAGGATCTCACACAGATTCTCACGTTCATCCGAGAATCCACTCAGAAATCATCCGTGGAACCGCGAGACTGGTCGATCCGGTCCTTGCGCACGTTTATTGCTTGGCTGCACGAGCAGGGCTACGCCAAGACCACCATTGCCCGACGTTTGGCCGCCATCCGCTCGTTCGGTAAATTCCTTTGTCGTCAGGGTGTGATCGCTTCCAACCCGGCCGAAGCGTTGCGTGGCCCGCGGCAGGATCGGAAACTCCCCCACTTTCTGACGCTGGCTGAGATGCAAAAACTCCTCGAAGCCCCCGCCGCCGCTGATCCTTTTGGCCGCCGGGATCGCGCGATGTTGGAGGTGCTGTACTCAGCCGGGTTGCGGGTTTCGGAACTGTGTGGGTTGAACATCGAGGATCTCGATTTCACCGATGGAATCGCCATTATCCGTGGGAAAGGGAAAAAGGAACGATTGGCACTGCTGGGAGAACCGGCAACGGTGGCTCTGCGCGCCTGGCTCGCCGATCGAGAAATGGTCCCCGGCCTGCGCAAGAAACCGATCTCAGCGGTGTTCCTGAATCAGGGTGGCACCCGATTGAGTACACGGAGCGTGGGTCGACTGCTGGAAAAGTATCTGGCTCTCGCGGGTCTGGATCCTCGGACCAGCCCCCATACCCTGCGACATAGTTTTGCCACGCATCTACTCGATGCTGGCGCAGACATTCGAGGTGTTCAGGAACTGCTCGGGCACAAGAGTCTGGCGACCACCCAGGTCTATACGCACCTCACAAC